>DATHCO010000225.1:0-20458 GCA_035319505.1 Steroidobacteraceae bacterium
CCTCCCGACCCCGAGATCAGCGGCCCGGATTGGGAGTCAATGTGGCGCGAGCGCCTCGACGCGACGCCGCCCCTGCTCAAGGTGTGGAGCTCGCATCAGCGTTACGACGAGTTTTGGCAGCGAGGGTCGGTGGCCCGCGACTACGGCCAAATCAAGTGTCCGGTGTATGTGGTCGGCGGCTGGCTCGATCCGTACTCAACCGTGGTCGGTAGCCTGCTCGCGGGACTCAAAGTGCCGCGCAAGGGTCTGGTCGGACCGTGGGGCCATCTCATGCCGAACCTCCCGGCCCCCTTGGGTCTCGATTGGGCCTACGAGGAGGTGCGCTGGTGGTACCAATGGCTCGCGGGCATCGACACCGGGATCATGGATGAGCCGATGCTGCGCGCGTACATGCCCTACCGGACGATCTCCGAAGTCTACCCGGCGGAGATTCCCGGACGCTGGGTTGCCGAGAGCGCGTGGCCGGCACCGACGAGTCGACCGCTCACGCTCTACTTCGGGCGCGGCACTCTGTCGCGGACCAAGGCCGCGAACGGCTCGATCGACTATGTCGGCGACAAGATCGTAGGCATGGCGAAGCCGCAATGGATGCCGAGCCGCCCGGACGATCAAAGCTCGGACGACGCCAAGTGCCTGGTATTCGACTCGAGCCCGCTCGAGTCGGACATCGAGATCCTCGGTTACCCGCTCGCGAAGATCCGGGTCGGCGCGAATGTGCCCGTGGCCAAACTCGCGCTGCGGCTCACGGAGCTCTTGCCCGACGGTAAGTCGTGGCTGGTGAGCTACGGGATCTTGAACCTAACGCACCGCGATTCCCACGAGCACCCCGCGGCCTTGAGGCCGGGAGAATTCTACGACGTCGAGGTCCCACTCTGTATGGTGGCACACCGCTTCAAGAAGGGCAGCCGCATTCGCGCCGCCCTTTCCGAGAGCCTTTGGCCGCTCCTGTGGCCGTCACCGCAGATCGCGACGTTGACGATCGACCTGCATTCGTCCAGCCTGACTCTCCCGGTCCGCCCCGCACCGGCGCGAGAGGCGCGATTTCCCATTCCGGTCATTCACTCGCCGGGGTCGAGCCCCTATACCCACACGGACACGGGACCCCTTACGCAGGCGAGCCTGAAGTCCTCCCAGAGCACCTTCATTGCGGAGATCGGAACCACCGTCGAGAGCGCGTCCGATGAGAAGCTCGCCGTGACCGAAGGTCAAGCAAACTCAAGCGTGTGGACGCAGGAAAACACGACCTCGTGGAAACGCGGCGAATGGGACTGCGGTGTGAGTGCCGGATTCGAGCTCCGCTCGACGAGCGAGGAGTTTCGGGTGAAGGAAGTGCTACGGGCGATGAAGGGCGGCCAGGAGATCTTTCGGCGCGAGCAGTTCTCGACGATCAAGCGTGAGCTGGTTTGATCAGACGAGGTTTTACGGACGGTCGATTTGAAATCGAGCATGCGCATGACCCTCCCGCTCATCAAGCTCGTGCACACGGCCATCTTCGTCGTGCTGAGTACCTGTGTGCTCTACGTCTGCGCCTCGGCCACGATACTTCCTATCACCCGCTGGACCTGGATCGCAGTGGCGGCGATCGTGGCCGAAGGCGGCGTGCTGGCGGTTTCCGGCGGCCGGTGCCCGTTGACGGGAGTGGCCGAGCGCTTGGGTTCCTCACACGGCCGCGTATCGGACATTTTTCTGCCGGCTTGGATAGCGGATCGAATCTTTCCGATCTGCACGACGTTGTTCTTGGTGGGCTGCGTGCTGCTCGCATTTCGCTTGCTCCGGTGAGCGCACCTCCTGGAGGGAGGGTGGATCTTGCTGCGCACTTCGATCGGATGCTTACTGATGGCGTGGGTCGCCACTGCGCACGCCGAGGGAGTTGCCGGCTTCGACGCGCCTGCCGCCTTCGGGGCGCGACCGAGCGTGATCACGATGAGTCTTTCGCCCGATGGTACGAGCATCGCCTTCATCGCGCCCGGCCCGGGTCAGAGCGTCGAGCTCTTCAAGGTGCGCCTCGGCGGCCCCAACCCGACCGCCGTCGGGGCGCTTCGGTCGGATGGTAAGCGCCGCTCTGAGGCGCCGCTTCATGCCTCGAGCGCCGCTTCAGCAGAACGAGCCGGCGCCGCCGAATAAACTAAACGTTCCCGCGGGAACGTCCGACGATTGCGCCTCGCGGGACATCGCCGGTCAATAATCGAAATAGTAACTGACGGATATCCGAAACACGTTCGACGTAAAGCCGTCGTGCGCGTTCTCGAGCACGAGAGGCGTAAACGCTTCACAGCCGGTCGCGGTCCCGGCGCGTCGGCCGCATCGGTCGGCGCGCTTCCCGACCGTCTAATCGTGCTGAGCCCATCTCACTCCCCTTTGCGCTATTTAAGACGAGGACCGCTAATCCTCTATGAAACCTGTTCCATCATCGATCCAATAAAAGGAGTTCATCATGTTGACGAGTACGATCATTCGCGCCTGGAAGAACAAGCAATTCCGAGAAAGTCTGAGCAGCTCCGAAGCGGCCCAGCTACCGGAGCATCCGGCGGGTCTCATCGACCTTACGGACGCCGAGCTCGGCGAGGTGGCGGGCGGAGACAATTATAGTCCCCTCTCCACCTATGGAACCAACTGTAGTTGGGGCTGGCGCTGCCTTTGAGGCCTGAAATCGTGGTGGGTGCACTTTCGCACCCGCCACGTTGCAGATTACGAGGACCTTCTACCCATGGCCCATGAGGATCTTTCACCCATGCAGCAGCTCTTCGCCGACCCACGCTGGTATCTCGGGACGACACTGAACGAGCGGATCGAGAGCCCTCGCGCTGTCGGCGGCGGCCCGGCCGGTTCCAATCTTGATATGGCGATGCGCCGGCTCGTCAGTTGGCGTGCGCAGGAGCCTTTCGCGGACGATGCGCACTTCCGCCAGCGCCTGCGCGCGAGCAGCACTAGCGAGACAGAGATTCTCCAGGTACTCGGCGACAGTCCCGAATCGATTCGCGATCGTTTCGGCACACCGCCGGAATGGCTGAAGGATTTGAGGAGCGCTTTCTGCGGGAACGAACCCGGGGAGCCTTTCGATCAAGACCTTAAGGTCAACCCGCTTTATCGGATCGCCTCGCCCCTCGTCAGCCGTGCGCTCGGACGCCTGCGCGAAGAGGTGCTGTCATTACGCGCGCAGTACACCGACGCCCCCTTCGACCCTGATGTCGTGCGCATCTTCCATGCGGGCCTGGCGCTCGCCATCGTGCCCATCCTGGCTCGAGCCGCGATTTTGGAGCTAAACATTGCTCGGCTGGAAGGGCGTCTTGTCGGTGAAACTCCAGAGGCTCGGTTCGATGATTTTGTCGAGAGCATGTCTCACGCGGACACAGCGTTGCGCTTCTTCGCCGACTATCCGTTGCTCGCCCGCCTGCTCGTCGAATGCGTCAATCGCTGGTGCCGCGTGAGTGCGGAATTTCTGCGCCGGCTCGCCGTAGATTGGCCGGCGATTCGGCGACATTTCTCGCCAGATGCCGATCCGGGTCAGTTGGTGAAGGCCGACACCGGCGTTGGTGATCAGCACAACGACGGGCATGCCGTCGTCATTGCCACGTTCGCAAGCGGATTTCGCCTGGTGTACAAGCCGCGGAGCCTCGCCGCCGATCGGCACTTCCAAGAGTTTCTCGGCTGGCTCAACGATCGCGGATTGGAGCCTGCGCTGCGAACGCTTAAAGTCCTCGAATGCGCGGGCTACGGCTGGACGGAGTTCATCTCACAGGAAGGCTGCGGATCGGCTGCAGCGGTCGAGCGTTTCTATCGACGCGTGGGCGCTTATCTCGCGATCTTCCACATACTCGCGGGCACCGACTTTCATTACGAGAATCTCATCGCCTGTGATGAACACCCGTTCTTCATCGATCTGGAAGCCCTGTTCCACCCGCGCGTAAGAACGACACTCGACGGCAGTGCGCGCAGTGCCGCCTTCCGGAGGCTCAATGATTCGGTGCTCGGCATAGGGCTATTGCCGCAGAAGATCGCAGGAAACGAGCGCAAGGAAGGCATCGACCTGAGCGGGATCGGCGCAAAGGCCGGCCAGTTGACGCCATTCGCGTTGCCGATCTGGGAATCATACCGGACCGACGAGATGCGCCTCACCCGCAAGCATGTGGTCGACGGAGGAGCGCAAAATCGCCCCTCATTGGGCGGTGCGGAGGTCGACGCCGACGGCCAAGCGGAAGCCATCGTGTCAGGATTTGAAGATACCTACCGGCTCCTCCTGGCGCACCGTTCGGAGCTCCTATCCGAATCCGGACCCGTGCGGGCCTTCGACGACGATGAGGTGCGCGTGATCTTCCGCCCCACTCGCGCCTACGCGATGCTGCTCTATGAGAGCTTCCATCCTGACGTGCTCCAGGACGGCGCTGATCGCGATTTCCTTCTCGATCGGTTATGGGAACGCTGCGCGAGCGAACCCTATCTGGCCGCAATCGTACCTTTCGAGCAGGGCGATCTTCGCAACGGCGACGTTCCGAAGTTCACCGCGTGCCCCTCGAGCCGCGATCTTTACAGTTCTTCGGGAGAGCGGCTCGTGGATTTTTTGGACGAGTCCACCATTGACCTCGTCCTCAAGCGGCTCAATGGAATGAGCGAGGAGGATCTTGCCTGGCAAAGCTGGACTATCCGAGGCTCTCTCGCGAGTGCTGGCAGCGGGAGAGGGAGGCGGTCTTACGATGCCCACAACTGCTCGGGTCAGGAGCATTCCCTGAAGCGCGACGATCTCCTGAGCGCTGCGCGCGCAATTGGTGACCGTCTCAAGGCACTTGCCATCTCGGGCGACGACGGTGTCTCCTGGGTCGGCCTGACGACGCTCGCGAATGACCGCACCTCGGTCTTGCCGCTCGATGTCGACCTTTATGACGGCCTCCCCGGGGTCATCCTGTTTCTCGCCCACCTTGGGGCGATCACGGCGGATCCGGAAGCCGCTCTGCTCGCGGAGCGGGCCCTGAGCGCTCTTAAGGGGACGATCATCCACCGGCGTGAGTTCGTGAATAGCATCGGAGCGTTCAGCGGCTGGGGCGGCATCATCTACGCGTTCACTGAGGTCGCGATGTTATGGAAGCGCGCAGCCTTGCTTGAGGACGCGCAGACGTTGGCAGCAAATGTGCTGCCGCTCATCGGCAAGGACAATCGTTTTGGCGTGCTGGACGGCGCCGCCGGTTGCATCTTGGCGCTGCTCAACCTCCATACGGCGAGCTCATCTGCGTCGGCACTACGGGCCGCGATCGAGTGCGGCGGCAGACTCCTCGAGTGTGCCGTCGCGCAGCCGCACGGTGTCGGTTGGATCTCGGAGGATTCACCGGCTCCGCTTACCGGTCTTTCGCATGGCAACGCAGGCATCGCGCTCGCGCTCATGCGTCTGAAGGCCGTCACGGGCGACGAGCGCTTCAGCCACTGCGCCGCGCGCGCGATGGAGTATGAACGAAGTCTCTTCTCGCCAGAATTCAACAACTGGCCAGACCTACGCGCCGCAGCGGAGACGGCAAGTGACGGAGCGCAGTACAGCGCCGTGTCCTGGTGTCACGGCGCCGCCGGGATTGGCCTTGCGCGCCTCGCGTGCCGTTCTTTGCTGCCGGACGACCCTCGTGTTATGGAGGAAATAACCGCTGCACTGGATAGCACGCTCAAGCGCGGGTTCGGCAGGAGTCATTGCCTGTGCCATGGGGACATGGGGAACCTCGATCTGATAATCGAGGCGACGCGTGGCCTCGGCGGAGCGCGATGGGCCGCACAGCTTAAACAAAAGGCGGGAGCGTGCCTCGACAGTATCGCGAAACACGGTTGGCGGTGTGGAGTGCCGCCGAATGTACAGACTCCCGGCTTGATGACCGGCCTCTCCGGCATCGGGTACGAGCTGCTGCGCTTGGCGGAGCCAGATAAGGTTCCCTCCGTACTCTTGCTCGAGTCGGTCAATCGTGGCGGGCGTGTGTGGGGCTCACCCGTGGCAAGTAGCCGTCGACAAACTGCTCTGCAAAGAGCTCAAAGCCGGGGTAACCGAGCGGCCTCCGCCGTCTAGCCTAGCTACGGCGGTCACTTGAGCTGACCTCGATCACGACACGGGGTCACTCAGCATCCTGGCGTGAGCAGCGCTATCAGGGACTCATACTTATGAATCGTCGGTGGTTGCGCTCTTTCGATCGCGTGGCCGCGAAACAGCCGTCACGATATCCACCGACTGCGTGTCCGGAGAGTAGACGATCACCGCCTCGCCGCGCTCGAGTTGGCGAAGGACATGCCAGACCTTCTGCTCGAGCGTGAACTCTCGCGCGCCGTAGTCGGTCCCCTCGCGAAGCACGAAGGCCTCGATGAGGCCCCGCAGGGTCTCGGGCGACAGGTCGGTGTGCGGGATGTCGATCGGCTCGGCGGGTTGGTCGGCCACAGTCGGCTCTCTGGCAGCTATATTTCCTATATCTCAATTCTGCACGCGCGCTACGAGCTGCGCTTCCCGATCTGGTAGCGCAGCGTCGCCGTCGAATTGGCCGGCACGTCGAGACGGAATATCGGACGGCCGTTCTTGGTTTCCATCGGGCGATCTGAGCGGACGACGCGCGCACCCTCCTCGAGCGAAAGGCGCAGCTCGAAACGGATCTGCCGGGCCCGCGCATTCGCGATCTCGATGCGCTCGGAATCCGTCCCCTCCTTCACCACCGTGACCTCCACATCGGGGCTCGTCCCCAGGCTGATCTCGAGCTCTTCGTCGACGGCGAGATCTCGAAGATCCGCCTCGTGCTCGAGCAAACCGCGGTGCTCGCCGAACGCATCGACGCGTCCGGAGGGCAGCGGCAGGCCCAAGTGGTTCGCGGTGCTGTTCACGCTGCGCAGGTACTTGATGGCCGGCACCGCGCCGGCGGTCACGCCGCTCGCGAGATCCGCGCCGTAGACCACCGTGACGGGGATGGCGGTCCGGTCCAGAAGACGCACTTGCTTCGACTGACGGCTGGCGACCGTGGTGGGCTGCGGAACCCGATAGAGCTTGAGATCGCCGAGCTGCTCCTCGGTTACCCGCTGCGCAGCCATCTGGGGCAGAGGCGCCGCCGCCAGAGCCCGGGTTGCGCCACCCTCCTTGGCGGCCTTGCGCGCGAGCGCTGCGGCGCTGTCGAATTGCAGCAGCTCGGGTATGTCGCTGGTCGAGCCTCGCGGCCAGCAACGCGCGAGGATCGGACCGCCGACATCGATCGGCTCGACCTCATCGTTCTCGCGATTCACCCGGCCCGCGACCACCTGAGTCTGCGCGGCGGGGAATCCGACGCCGTTGCCGTTGGCCAGGGTCACCCAGGCACCCAGGTCCATCCGCGTCTCATCCGCCGACAGCGTGGCCGTGTAGTTCGCGGCCCAGTCGAAGCCTCGCGCAAGGTAGGAGAGCGTCACCATTCCGCTCACCGGCTCGAGGCTTCGAGCCAGCACCGAGAGTGTCGGGTGGGACGAGAGCCCGGTCGATGGCTCGAAGCTGAACGTCTCGGGAAGCCCCGAGCAGCGCAGCGCCTCCACTCCTTCCGACGTCCTGAACACGACGCCCCCTTCGGCGTCCGACAGTATCGTGCCCGGCGTGCGCTCGACCACGCCCGTCCTGGAATTCGTGCGGATGAGCACCAGCGGCTTGCCCTGCGCCTGCGCCACCAATGCACTCGGGCTCAATAGCGCGCCCTCGCGGTTCTTCTCCAACACTTGGGCGGCGAGCCCGGTGACGATGGCGCTCGAGGGCTCGATTCCATCCGCCACGCCTTCGAAGCGCAGCCGGCTCTCGCCGGCCGGGAGGTGGACGGTGCGAGTCTCGCTCACCAGCGCGAAGCCCTCGAGCCGATCGAGATCGATCGAGCCCGCGCCGCGAAAGGGATCGCGATAGATAGTGACTTTGAGCTCCGAAGGGGCGTCGGCCGAAACCTCCGCGACGGTGCCGGAGGCGGCCGTATCGGCGGCGAGCGGCCCGGCGATGGGTACGAGCCCCGATGCGAGGAGCAGGCAAATCGCGGAGCGCATCGCGCGGCCTCGACTCTAAAAGCGCGTATCGAAGCTCGCCGTGAGCTCGGCCTTGCCGTTCGCGGGGACCGTCACCGCCCACGCGGCCGTCTCGGCGCTCGGGCGAGTGCTCTTCTGGCTCTCGGCAGTGATGCGCGAATCGCCCCACAGACCCTGCTGCAGCAATTTGACGGTAACGGACTGGGGCAGCGCATTGCTGAACTCGTAACGCATGTCGGTCTGCCACTCGGCCGCGCCCAACCGCGTGCGCTTATCGACGACGGGGCGCACCTTGACGTCGAACGCATCGCCCGTGGCGAGCGAGAGCGTCGAGCCCATCGGGGTATGCTCGATGCGGCTCTCGCCGATGAACTCGGGATCCCCGCGCCGGTCGCGCAGGTAGAAACGCAAGATGCCCGCCGGCAGCTGATCGCCGAGACCCGAGTGCGCGCTCGTCGAGAAGCTGTAGACGGTCTTCGCGCTTTGCGCGGTGTCGGAGGTTCCGAGCCATCGATTGCGAAACTCGTATCCGTGCTCGGCGGGCACGCCATGCACGTCGAGAAACCCGACCTGCTTGGTCTGCAGGTTCGCGATGGTGCTGCGCTCGGAGAGCGGATACAGATAGTAATCGCCCAAGCGCTCGCGGCTACCGCTCTCGGTGCCCGCCTGTTGCACCGTCGGGCGTGGTCGCGGCGACCGCCAGGTGTTTGCGGGGCCGGTGCCCTCGACCGCGGTCGGCGAGCCGGCGACGAGCAGGGTCTGTGCGTTCTCGTAGGTCGTGCCGCTCGAGTTGGTGAGCGTGATCCACCCCTGCACGTCGATCTTGCTGCCGGCCTCGTCATAGAGCGCGACGTAGTCCGCCTTCCAGCCGAGTCCCGGCGTGAGATAGCTCAATGTGGCCGGCCGCATTCCTGCATGTGCGCTCGTGATCGTGACCGAGAGGGTGGGGCGCGCCCGCAAGTTCTCCGGTACCTTGTCGAAGATCACGCGCACCGGCAGGCCGTCATCGCGCAAGACCTCGATGCGCTGCCCGATTTTGAGCACAACGCCGCCGTTCGTGGCGAGCACCTCGGCCTGCTCGCGGGTCTCGGCGCCCGTTGCGGGATTCACCCGCACGATCGTGACCTCGTGGCCGACGGCTTTCTCCATCAGCTTGGCCGGAGTCAGCAAGTCGAAATCGAAGTTTTGCTCGACGATGCCGATATCGCTCGCCGCGAGCGAGACGGTTTCCGGCCGGATCTGAGCGGACACGTCCTGGAACTCGATGCGCTGGCGGCCTCCCGTAACGTCGATTTCGCGCCGCTCCTGGATGAGCGCGAGATCGTCCGAATAGATCGTGACTGAAAGCGTCTTGTCCGCCGCCGTCGCGGCGGGAGCAGCGAGCCAGCAGAGAATCCGCCCAAAGACGAGGAGAGGGGTACGCATGGCCCGGGTGTCAGGCTCCTAGCGCATCGTCATGCGCACGCGCAGGGTGGCGTTTGCCTCCATCCAGCTCTTGACGCGTTTGGCGTCGGCGACTCGGGTGTACTTGCCGAGTGAATCGAGCAGCACGATCACGATATTGCGTCCTTCGATCACCGCTTCCATCACCAGACACTTGCCGGCCTCTGCGATGTATCCCGTCTTCTGGACGATGATGTTCCAGGCGGGGTTGCGGACCAGATTGTCGGTATTACGGTACTCCACCAGCCGCCGGTGGATACGGACCATATAGCTCCTGTCCGTGGAGTACTCGCGGATCGTGGCATTCTGAGAAGCCGCCAGCACGAGCTTGGAAAGATCCTCGGGGCTCGCGACATTATCGCTTGAGAGGCCCGTCGGATCGGCAAAGTGCGCGCTCAGCATCCCGAGAGCTGCCGCCTTGGCATTCATGGCATCAATCAATGCCGGGATGCCGCCGGGATAATAGGTACCGAGCGCATGAGCCGCACGGTTCTCGGAGGACATCAGCGCGAGGTGCAGCAGATCCGCGCGGGTCAACACCGTGCCGACCTCGAGACGCGAGTAATTGAGCTTGGGCAGATCGAGCTCGGACGGCGTAATCTCGAGCGGCTCATCGAGCGGCTGCCTGGCCTCGAGCACGACCAGAGCGGTCATCAGCTTGGTGATCGAGGCGATGGGCGCTGCCACGTCCGAGTTGCGTGAGTACAGGACGGATGAATCGCTTTCGTCCATGATCAGCACGGATCCCGACTTGAGTTTCGGCACGGGCGAAGGCTTCGCCGCGGCAGTCGTTCCCCACAGGGCCAATAGGGACGCGGCCAATACCAGGCGCCGCTTCGGTTTGTCGAGCTCCATGTCAATCCTAGGCGTGGTTCTAGGTTAGCGAGATAACCATATGTTAATCACGCTCGGGCGTGATCGGCTACTAACTTTGCCATTAATCAGACCAAAGTCCAAGATTTCGTGAGGGTCTAGGCGGGATTTTCGCTCTCGCGCGCGGGCGCGCGCTTCGTCCTGGTTTGAGCGCCCCGTTCTAGACACTGCTCTGGGCCCCGGGGGCTCGACGAAGCTCTTTGTCGCGATACATGCGGCTCTCGACCATGCTCATGAGCTCGCGCAAGTCGCGGCCGTCCTTGGGGTAGTTCACCACACCGATGCTGACGCTGCAGCGGATCATTCGCGACCGTAGGTCGAGGGTCGTTTTATAGACGTTGTGTCGGACGCGCTTGATCACCGATTCTGCGATCTCCGGGGAGGCACCCGGCAACAGGACGGCAAACTCGTCGCCGCCGAATCGAGCGGCCGCGTCGGTGCCCCGAATGCTCCGCTGCAGGCACTGCGCGACCAGCGTGAGGGCACTATTTCCCGCCTCGTGGCCGAACGCATCGTTGATGTCCTTGAGCTTGTCGAGATCGATCATGAGCAACGCGTAGGTGCCCCGATCGCGCTCGCAGCGCGTATGCTCGCGCTGCCAGACCTCGTTGAAGGTGCGCACGTTGTAGAGCCCGGTGAGGGAGTCGGTTTGCGCGAGATTCTCGATCCGCTCGCGCGCTTCGGTGATGTCGGCGGACAGCGTGGTCGTGAGATAGGCGACCAGCAGAAACGGCGCGAGTTGTCCGACGGCGCGACTCGCGTAGGCGAGCGAGATCACGTCAAACCCCGGCGTCGCGGTCGCCAGGACGAAGTGGCAGAGGGCGATCGCGCCGACTTGCAGGAGGGTCACCCTGCGGCCCAAGGTGAATGCGCTCAAGATGATCGGCAGCAGATACAGATTGAGCAATGGGCTCGCGCCCTTCCCGGTGAACCACAGCACGGCGCTGATGAAGATCACCATCGACCAGGATTCGATCATCAGCCGGGTGCGCGTTCGACCGGGAAAGAAACGGCGCGCCCGAAACGTAACGATCGCCGTGGTGAAGGCTGCGAGCGAGGCAAGCGCCGGCCATGTCTGCGTGACGAGCGCGCCCGACCACACGAGTACGAGGGCAGCGAGCGCCAGGCAGAGGATTTCTATGGACTGCGTGCTGCGCACGACGGCGTTCAGTTCCGTACGGCGGCGGACACCGCGCCGTGGCCACTCACCTTGAGCTCCTGAATTGCACGCTTCACCTCGGGATCTCGCTCGATCAGCGGCGCGCCGGCGGGCGGTGCGGGCGAGGGCGGCGAGTCTTGATCGAACTCGATGTCGGGGGTGATCCCGCGGTGATTGATCGACACCCCGGACGGCGTGTAATAGAGCGAGGTGGTGAGCTTGATGGCACGGTCCTTCCCGAGCGGCATGACCGTCTGAACCGATCCCTTGCCGAAGGTCGTGCGGCCGATGAGCGTCGCCCGATGATGGTCCTTGAGGGCACCTGCGACGATCTCGGCCGCCGACGCGGAGCCGCCGTTCACCAGCACCACGATCGGCGCGCCATTGAGCTCATCGCCCGGGGTTGCGCTCATTTCGAATTTCGATTCTTGAGTGCGACCTTTCGCGCTCACGATGACGCCCGAGTCGAGGAAGGCATCGGCCACGGCCACGGCCGCCTCGAGCACCCCGCCCGGGTTGTTGCGCAAATCGAGCACCAGGCCCTTGAGCGGCGCGCCGTTGTCCTTGCGCAGCTCCTTGAGCGCGCGCGTCAATTCCTCGCCCGTCGTTTCGCTGAATTGAGCGATGCGCACGTAACCGAAGCCGGCCTCCGGCAACTCCGCCTTGACGCTGTGCAATTGGACACGGGAGCGCTTGAGCGTGAAAGTGAGCGGCTCGGTGCTGCCTTCACGCAAGATTCCGATCTTGACCGACGTGCCCTCCTTGCCGCGCATTCGGCCGATGGTATCGGCGAGCGTCGTCGTGTTGACCGCGACCCCGTCGATCGTCGAGATGACGTCGCCGGGACGGATCCCGGCCTCCGCCGCCGGCGACCCGTCGAGCGGGGCGACGACCACCACCTGACCGTCCTCCATGGACACTTCGATACCGACACCGGAGTACTGGCCCGAGCTCGAGATCTTGATCTCGTCGTACTCGTCGCTGTCGAGGTAGGCGGAATACGGATCGAGGGAGGAGACCATGCCTCGGATGGCTGCTTGCAGCAGCTGGTGGTCGTCGACCGGCTCGACGTATTCGCGCTCGACGTGCTCGAGCACCTCCGCCAGGAGGCGCGCGTCCTGCCAGGGAAGGTCTTGCCCCGGCGGGGCGGGGGGCGCGTCGGCCGAGACGACGAAGCACCCCAAGCCGAGCGACAGACCGATCAATAGCCGCATCAGCGGCCGCGCACCAGGGGGCATTTTCGCGCTCATCTTAGGCTCGCAGCATACGTGCGGCCGCGCTTCGCCGCCAGATGGCGCCGGATCGGTCACTCGATGGTCTTGAGCCACGCCTTCGCATCGAGGGGCTTGCGGCCGTCGCGGATCTCGAAGTACAGCTGCGGCGCCTGTCCCGAGGCGTCGGTGACGGCTGCGATCACGTCGCCGGGCGCCACCCAATCGCCGACCGACTTGTACAGCACCTCGGTGTGGCCATAGAGGGTCATGTAGTTTCCGCTGTGCGCGATGATGAGCAAAAGTCCCATGCCCTGAAGCCAATCGGCGTAGACCACGCGGCCGAAGTAGGGCGCGCGCACCTTGGCGCCGCGAGTGGTCTCGATCGTGACGCCGTTCATGCGCACGCTGGACGGCGCTCCCGTAGTGCGCGTCTCCTGATAACGGGCGCTCATCCTGCCCGCGACCGGCCAGGGGAGCTTCCCGCGCAGCTGATCGAAGCTTTGCTGCGAATCGAGCGGAAAATCCTCGAGCACCCGCGCGAGGTCGGCGACCAAGGACTCGACCGCCTGCTCCTCACGCTTGAGGCGGATGAGCTCCTCATTGCCGCTCTCGACCCGCGCGCTCAACGCGGTCACCGCAAAGGCCCGCTCGCGCCGGGCACGCTCGAGATCGAGGACCTCGCGGCCGGCCTCCTCCTTCAGGGACTTGAGCCTCGCAGCGGTTTCGCCGATCTGCGCGACCAGGTCTTGCAGGCGTGCCTCGTAACCATCGATCTGCGCGATTTTGGCGCTGCGCGCGCGCGCGAAGTAGCCGTAGTAGGCGAGCATCCGCCCGACGTCGGCCGGGTTCGTCTGATTGAGGAGGAGCTTGAGCTCGTCTGCCTGTCCGATGAGGAAGGCCGCGCGCACCTGGGCAGCGAGGGCGGCGCGCTGCGAATCGAGCGCCATCTGATTACGCGCCTCCTCGGCGCGCAGCTCGTTGCGCTGCCGCTCCGCGGCGAGCTCCTGGGCACCGAGGCTCTCGAGGCGCCGGCGCTTCGCGGTGATGCTGAGATCCGCCTCGCGCAGGCGCGCATTCAACGCGTCGCGTTGCTCGAGCTCCGATTTGACGCGGCGGGTGAGCTCGCCGATGCGCGCGCGCACGGCGGCCAGCTTCGCCTTGGCCTCGATGGAGTCCGGTGACTCGACCGCGCCTCCCGCCGCGCAGGTGCACAGCCAGAGCACCGAGACGATGAGAATTTGCAACTGTTTGATGGCAGTCCCGATGACGATGCGGCCCTGGGCCATAAGGATACAAGCCTTGCGGCCGCTGCTATACTTGCCCGCCCGAAAAAGTTGAAGCCCTCGCATGCAACGCCTGCTCGAATACATCGGCCACCATCCCTATCTTGCGGGAGCAGCCGTATTGGCCTCCATCGCGGTGACATTCAACGAGCTCAAGGAGCGCATACAAAGCACCGCCGCGCTGACCGCGACGCAAGCCGTCCGGCTGATGAATCAGGGCGCACTGGTCATCGACTTGCGCGCGAAGGATTCCTATGAGGCCGGGCATATCGGCGAGGCGCGCAACGTTCCTGCCGCGGAGCTCGAATCTCAGGCTGAGACGCTGAAGAAGTGGCGCGATCGGGCCGTGATTACCTATTGCGACAGCGGCATGACGAGCGCCGGAGCGGTACGCACCTTGACGAGACTCGGCTTCACGAAGGTATTCACTCTCGCCGGAGGCTTGAATGCCTGGGTCAAGGACAATCTGCCCCTGACCAAGAGCGCTTCCGGAAGCGGGAAGGCGACGAAGTGAGCCGTGTCACCGTGTATACGACCGGCTGGTGTCCTTACTGTGAGCGTGCACTCGGCCTGCTCGCCCGCAAGGGTGTCCAATTCGACGAGATCAAGGTCGATGAGGATATGAAATTGCGCGAGGAAATGCACACGCGCAGCGGGCGGCGGACGGTTCCGCAGATTTTCATCGACGATCGGCACATCGGCGGCTGCGAGGATCTGTTCGCACTCGAAGGAAGCGGTGAGCTCGATCGCCTACTTCAGGGGGTGCGATGAGCGAGATCAAAACCGAGCGAATTCCGGCCGCGGCGGGCGTTCAAGTGAGCCTTCAGAGCGTGTACTTGAAGGACTGCTCGTATGAGTCGCCGAACGGCCCGCGGCTGCCGAGCAATCAGTCCTGGGAGCCCAAGTTTCAACTCAACATGAATACCACGGCCGAGGAGATCGCCACCGACGTGCGCGAGGTGCTGCTCACGATCACGCTCGAGGCGAAACAGGGCGATGCCACGCTCTACCTCGTCGAGGTCAAACAAGCGGGCGTATTCGCGATCGCCGGCGCCTCGACCGAAGACTTGAAGCGCTTGATCGGCAGCTTCTGTCCGAGCGTGCTGTTTCCTTACGCGCGCGAAGTCATTTCCGATTTGATCGTCAAGGGCGGCTTTCCGAACTTTCTGCTCCCGCTGGTCAATTTCGACGCTTTGTTTGCGCAGGCCGCCGAGTCGCAGCCCGGAACGGTCAACTAGGAGTCGGAGTCGACTCCGGCAAGGCGACACCGATGCGACCGCACCGGACACCGATGGCGGTCATAGGCGCCGGCTCCTGGGGCACCGCTCTCGCGATCCAATGCGCACGCGCCGGCCATCCGACACGCCTCTGGGGCCGTGACCGCGCGGCGCAGCGCGCCATGCAGCAGGCACGGCGCAATGCGCGATATCTGCCCGAGGCCGAATTTCCGGCGAATCTCGCCGCCGTCGAGGATCTCGAGGAAGCGCTCGAGGGGGCCCAAGAGGCGCTCGTTGCGGTACCCTCGAGCGCTTTTCGCGCAACGCTCGTCGAGCTCGAGAAGCGCCTGAGCGCCGATGCCCGCATCGCATGGGCGAGCAAGGGATTCGAGATGGCGACCGGGCTGCTGCCCCATCAGGTCGCCCGTGAGGTCTGCGGCTCCCGTCCCGCCGCCGTGTTGTCGGGACCGACGTTTGCACGGGAGGTCGGCGCCGGATTGCCGACCGCCCTCACGGTGGCCTCACTCGATGCTCACTTCGCGAAGGAATTGGCCTCACGGCTATCGGGTCCGCGCTTTCGCGTCTACACCCAATCGGACATCGTGGGCGTCGAAGTCGGCGGCGCGGTGAAGAACGTCATCGCGATCGGTTCGGGCATTGCCGACGGCATGGGGTTCGGAGCCAACACCCGCGTGGCGCTCATCACCCGCGGGCTCGCGGAGATGATGCGCTTGGGACTCAAGCTCGGTGCCGAGCGGCACACGTTCATGGGTCTCGCGACCTTGGGCGATCTGGTCCTGAGTTGTACCGACGACCAGTCCCGCAATCGCCGCCTGGGGCTCGCGCTCGGTCGCGGCAGCCCGCTCGCCGATGCGCAGCGCAGCATCGGTCAGGTCGTCGAGGGCGTCGCTGCGGCGCGAGCGGTGCTCGCCGTGGCGGAGCGGTTGGGCGTGGAGATGCCGATCTGCCGCGAGGTGTATCGCATCATGTACGAGGCGAGACCGGTCCGCGCCGCGCTCCAAGAGCTCATGGGACGCGAGCTGCGCCCGGAGACCGAATGAGCGGGCCGGATCGAGCGACGGCTCGGCTCATCCCCGCGACGCGGTCGCGAACCCGAGCTGGCGCCAGGCCTCGTAGGTGACGAGCGCGACGGCGTTCGATAGATTGAGGCTGCGGGCGCCGCTCTGCATCGGGATGTAGAGTGAGCTTTCGCGCCCGAGCCGATCGCGCACGCTCGCGGGGAGCCCTCGGGTCTCGGGCCCGAACAGGAGCGCATCGCCCGCGCGATAGCGAAAGTGCGCGTAGCACATCCCGCCTCCCGTCTCCACCGCCATGAGCCGCGCGCCCGCGAGCGCCGCGATGCAGGCGTCGAGATTGTCGTGGACCTTCACGCGGGCGAGGTCGTGATAGTCGAGACCGGAGCGCTTCAAGCTCCGGTCGTCCAACCTGAAGCCCAAGGGCTTGACTAGGTGCAAGCTCGCGCCGGTGTTGGCGCATAACCGGATCACGTTGCCGGTATTGGGCGGAATCTCCGGCTCGAACAGAACGATGTGAAACAAGCTTACGCGCGTGCTTGCGTAGGGCGCGCGGCATCATCCTCGGCGCTCTGCGCGGGGAAGCTTGCATCGTCGATCGTCACGCGCTGCGTGGGGATCGCGAACCTGACTCCGATTCGGCGCAACTCGTCGATGATGCGAAAATTCACCGACTGCTGCAGATCGAGCAGTGGATGCGATTGCGGCTGTTGCACGAAGTAGGACAGCTCGTAGAGCACGCAGCAGTCACCGAGAGTCTTCAAGTGGCAGCGCTCGAATCGAGCATGCGGCTCAGCGCGCACGATGCTCTCGAGGAGCTTCGGTATCTCGCGCAGCTTATCGATGGGGGTCTCGTAGCCCACACGAATCGTCGCGAGCGATCGCTGTTCGGGCGCGCGCCCGAAGTTGCGCACTCGACTCTTCAGGATATCCGCGTTCGACAGGATGATCTGCTCGCCGGTCTCGCTGCGCACCCTCGTCGTCTTGATGCCGATGCGCTCGACCGTGCCGTTGAAGGAGTCGATGGTCAGGAAGTCACCGACGCTGAAGGGCTTATCGAGCGCGATCGCGAGCGAGGCGAAGAAATCGACGAGCACGTTCTGTAACGCGAGAGCCACGGCTACGCCGCCGACGCCGAGTCCCGCGAGCAGCGCCGTGATGTTGACGCCCAGATTCTCGAGGGCGACCAAGGAGAGTAGCGACCAAATCAGCAGCTGCGCCACGAAGGTGATGATGTCGAGAGAGCCGGCGAACGCCCGGTCGGGGCCGCGCTCCGCTTCCTTGGCCTCGAGATAGAACTTGAGCGCGCGAGCGGCCCAAAGCCCCACCTGCAACAGCACGAGCATGAGCACGGCACGGTCGATGGCGTGCTCGAGCTTTGCCGGGAAGGTGAGGCTCGCGCTCCCCGCATAGAGCGCGAGCGCCAGCACGAAGAACGGGCGCGTCGAGGCGAGCAGATAGAACGTGAGGCGAATCGCCGTCGGGTGCGAAGCCGTCGATTCGTGCTGGTAGCGCGCAGCGATGAGGCGCCGCAGGAGCGACAGTCCCGCCCACACGGCGACGGTGAGCAAGCCGGCGACGGCCCAGTCTGCGATCGAGTTGCCGTAAAGGAGGCGCTCGGAAGGGCCGTGCTCGGAGAGCCCCAACGTGCTTTTGAGAAAATCCGCCATGGTCGCCGCCATTATAGGTCGGCAAACGGGGGGTTTAGCGGACCTCCTCCATCCCCAATTCCTTCATCTTGCGCGACAGCGTGTTGCGGCCCCAGCCGAGGAGCTTCGCGGCATCCTGCTTGAGGCCGTCGGCCTTGCGCATCGCCACGCGAATCAGAATTCGCTCGACCTCGGGCACCGCTTGATCGAGCAGGCGGCGCGCGCCGGCGTCGAGCTCCCGCTCGGCCCAATGCGAGAGCTTGGCCATCCAGTCGTGGTTGGCGCTGCGACCGACGCTGGCGCCGCCGAGATCGGAGGGGATGTCCTCCGTTCGAATCTCGCGTCCCGGCGCCGTCACCGTGAGTCGCCGGCAGGCATTGACGAGCTGGCGCACATTGCCAGGCCAGTCGAACGCGACGAGCGCTGTTTCCGCCGCCGGGGTGAGCAGCTTCGGCTCGACGCCGAGCTCCTGGCCGGCCACGTTCAAGTAGTGGGACAGGAGCTCGGGGATATCCTCGCGCCGCTCGCGCAGCGGCGGGATCTCGATGCGGATCACATTCAGTCGATGCAGGAGATCCTCGCGAAAATGTCCGGACTTCACCCGCTGCTCGAGATCCTGATGGGTCGCCGCAATCACACGCACATCGACCTTGACGGGAGTCTGTCCGCCGACTCGATAGAATTCCCCCTCGGCGAGCACCCGCAGGAGCCGCGTCTGCAGCGCGGGCGACATGTCCCCGATCTCATCGAGAAACAGCGTCCCACCGTCCGCCTGCTCGAACCGGCCCCGCCGCAGCGCGTACGCACCGGTGAACGCGCCCTTCTCGTGCCCGAACAATTCCGACTCGAGCAGGTCGGGCGTGAAGGCAGCCGTGTTCAAGGCCACGAAGGACTTGGCGCAGCGCGGGCTGTGCCGGTGCAGCGCGCGTGCCACGAGCTCCTTGCCGGTGCCGGATTCGCCCGTGATGAGCACGGTCATGCTGGAGCGCGAGAGCCTCCCGACCGCACGAAATACCTGCTGCATCGAGGCGGCCTGACCCAAGAGCTCGGGGATGCTCGAGCGCGCCGTTTCGGCATCGATCGGCGCCGCCGCCTGTTGCGCCGCCCGTCGCACCAGGTCCACCGCCTTATCGATGTCGAAAGGCTTCGGTAAGTACTCGAAGGCACCGCCCTGATACGCAGCCACGGCCGCATCGAGATCCGAGTGCGCGGTCATGACGATCACCGGGAGCCCGGGCCGCGATCCCTGGATGTCCTTGAGCAAGTCGAGGCCGCTCTTTCCCGGCATGCGAATATCGGTCATGAGCACATCGGGCGAGTCGGCGCGCAGCGCCGCGAGCACGTTGTCGGCCTGATCGAAGGAGCGCGCGGCCATGCCGCTGCCCTTCAGCGCCTTCTCGAGCACCCAGCGAATCGAGGCATCGTCGTCGACCAGCCAAACTTGCAGGGGCTTCGCATTCATGTGGTATCCATCGGCAGATAAATGACGAATATGGTTCTCCCCGGAGCACTGTCGAATTCGATGAGACCGCCGTGGCGGCTCACCAGATCCTGGGCGATGCCCAGACCCAGTCCCGTGCCGTCCGTGCGGCCGGAGACCAGGGGGTAAAAGATCGTGTCGCGGATCTCCGCGGGAACACCCGGGCCGTTGTCCTCGAATTGCACCGAGGCGACCAATCGGTGTCCGCGCGAGCCGATGCTGATGTTGCTCGCGGCGCGCGTGCGCAGGACCAATCGCGGCTCGCGCACGGGACTGCCCGCGAGCGCCTGCAAGGCATTGCGCCCCAAATTGAGCATGGCTTGAATGATTTGATTGGGATCGACCGTGAGCGCGGGGAGGCTCGGGTCGTAATCTCGATCGACGGCCACTCCGTCGGAGGCCTCGCTGCGCAACAGGTGGTACACGCGCTCCAAGAGCTCGTGCAGGTTGACGAGCTGCTTGGCCGGCGGGCGACCGGGACCGAGCATGGAATCGAGCACATGAGTGAGGCGATCGGCTTCGCTGATGATGACGCGCGTGTACTCCTTCAGGGCGGGGTCGAGCAATTCGCGCTGCAGGAGCTGCGCGGCGCCTCGCAAACCGCCGAGCGGGTTCTTGATCTCGTGCGCCAGCTGGCGAACCATGAGGCGGCTCCCGCCGAGCTGTGCGAGCAAGGCGTTTTCGCGAGTGAGTCGCCGATGCTGGGTGATGTCCTCGATCTCGAGCAGCAGTCGGGTCGTCGCCTCGCCGCCGAGCGTGATCTCCGAGACGGCGCAATCGAGAATCCGATCGACGCCGCCCGCCGCGGGCCATGCGAGCTCGCGCTGCACGCACCCGCCGCCCCGCCGCGACCGCTCGAACAGGGCAAGCAAGGTCTCTGCGCCGCGGGCGAGCTCGGTGATGCGCCGGCCGAGCGCCTGGTTGGGCGAGAGCCCGAGCAAGGTCTGGCCGGCTGCATTCAAGTAGACTATGGTCAAGTCGGGGTCGAGCAGGAAGACGCTCGTGATCAGTGAGTCGAGGAGCTCCGTGCCCTCGATGTGAACGGGCCGCATTTGGAGCTCAGCGGACACGCGGGCCGCCTGGCGGTTCGCGTGCGAGTCCGAGGGGTTCGCGCCGCGCTCGGCGCTCGAGC
>DATHCO010000226.1:0-4225 GCA_035319505.1 Steroidobacteraceae bacterium
CGTATGAGGATCGTACGGGCCGTGCACGCGATAGCCGTAGAGCTGACCGGGCCCCACCCCGGGTAGATACAGATGCCATGCGCCGTTGGTCCGCTCGCGGATTCGAATGCGCGACTCGTTCTTGCCGGACGCGTCGAACAGGCAGAGCTCGACCCACTCGGAGCTCTCGGAGAACAACGAGAAATTGACGCCACGGCCATCCCACGTCGCCCCTCTCGGAAAGGGCGATCCCGGGGACTGGTGGATTCTTTCGTGCTGGGAGGCGAGGGTCACCGATCGATATTGTCGCGGCTCGGATCGAGCACCGCAAAGTATGACTGTGTTCGGCGATCAAGGGGAGTCGGCTCGGTGGGTTGGAGGATCTGGCGCGCAACCGGAGCCGGCGATTTGGCCACGACGCGGTCTGTCCGTAGAATGCGCGGGGCGCGCCCCGCGCGCATCCTCATGGAAGCGTTCCTCGTATCGATCAGCTCGATTTCGATCGCCGAGATCGGCGATCGTACGCAGCTTCTGTCGCTGGTTCTCGCGGCCCGCTATCGGCGGCCGCTGCCCATCATCGCCGGCATCTTGTGTGCAACGCTCGCCAATCACGCAGCCGCGGGCATCGTCGGGAATGTCTTCGGCAATCTCCTGAAGCCGAGGCTGCTGCAGATCATCGTCGGAGTGAGCATGATCGGCATGGCGGCATGGACGCTCAAGCCCGACACGCTCCGCGAGGAGGCGGCACCGAGGAGCGCTGCGAGCGCATTCGCCGCCACATTCACAAGCTTCTTTCTCGCTGAGATCGGCGACAAGACGCAAATCGCCACCTTGGCGCTCGCGGCGGCGTATTCAAATCTGGTCGCGGTGGTGTCGGGCACGACGATCGGCATGCTGGTAGCCAACGTCCCGGTGGTGATTTTGGGCAAGGCCTTTGCGGATCGGCTGCCGCTCAAGCCGATCCATTGGGCTGCATCGGCGCTCTTCGCGATCCTGGGGGCGATATTCCTCGCTCGCGCGCTATGGCCCTGAATCGCCCCCGCCGCGCATCTCACGCCGTGGGGAGGCTGCTTGCTCGTGGGCAGCGGGCTTGAGTACCATCTTCGCCGCACCCCCCACGCACCAAGAAAGGGAGAAATCCATGGGATTGGCCTCAGAGTTCAAAGAATTCGCGATGAAGGGCAATGTGGTCGACCTGGCGGTCGGCGTAATCATTGGCGCAGCCTTTGGAAAGATCGTCTCATCTCTCGTGGGCGATGTATTCATGCCAATCCTCGGCAAGTTGATCGGCGGCGTGAACTTCTCGGATTTGGCCTTCACGTTGGGCAAGGACCCGACCGGAAAGGAGGTTTTGGTGAAATACGGCGCGTTTTTGCAGACCATATTCGACTTTCTGATCATCGCCATAGCCCTGTTCGTCACCATCAAGGCAATCAACCGCCTCAAGCGGCCGCACGCGCCCGATGCGCCGCCGCCGCCGCCCAAGTCCGAAGTGTTGCTCGGAGAGATCCGCGACCTGCTCGCCAAGCGGGCGTAGCCTCGTCCGCGTGGCACGAGGCACTGCGCCCGGTTGTGCCGCCGCGTCCGGGATCACGGCGCGGCGGGATGGCGCAGCGCCAGCCCCCACGCGAGAACGACGAGCACCAAGGCAGCGGCCCCCGCGCCTGCTTGCGGGCCCATGCTCCGGCTGCGGGGGATGCCACTCAGGGCATAGAGCCAACCGAGCGCTAAGCCTGCGATGAAGCCGAGCAGATGTCCGAGCACATCGACCGTCTCATCGCCCGCGCCGAGCATGGCCAGCAGGCAGACGCCCGCGAACAGCGGCGCCCAGCGATACTTGAGCTGATCCTTGGGCGTGAGGCGCTGGCGCCACGCAAAGCCCGTGAGCAATCCCAGTGCCGCGAAGACCGCGGTGGAGGCGCCGACTGCGCGGTGCGTCGGCGGCGCGATCAGCATTTCCGCATAGTTGCTCGCGGCAGCGGCGATGAGAATGCTCGCCCAGGCAATGCCCGGTCCGAACGCACGGCCCGCGAGTGTGCCGATGCCGACGCCGAACAGCAGATTGCCGAGCAAGTGCAGCTGATCGAGGTGCAAGCTAAGCGCGGTGATCGCGCGCCACCACTCGCCCGCCCCGCCGCGACGCGCATCGAGCGAGCCTGCCGTCAGCCAATCGACGCCGAACGCTTGAATCCCGGCGCAATAGGCCGTGACGAGCAGCACCAGCACATAGACCGAGGCGCCGATGCCGGCGCCCGCGAAGGGAACGAAGGTCGTGCGGGCGTGGCGCGGCGGGCGGCGCTCGCTCGCGTAGCGCGCCAGCTCATAGCGCGCCGCCCCCGCAGTGGGCCCCGCGACCTTGAGCGCCCACTCGCCGTCGAGCGCGACGAGATCGTACGCGAGCCCCTTCGCTTCCAAGACCAGTGCAGCTTCGCTGCATGCCGCGCGCGAGCCGCGAAATACCTCCTGGTCACGGGCAGACTCCGACTCGCTCAAGGCTTGGCGCTTTCGGGAGACCCCGTCTCGAGCAGCCTTTTCAGCCGCGCGAGTTGTTCGCTCAAAACCCCATCCACGGTCTTCGCCAGAGTCTCGAAGCCCTCGTGGGCGTAGCCTCCCACGGCGTATGTCAGCGTGACATCGGTCCCCTCGCCCGCCTCCTTCAAGCTGATCGTCAGGGACCCGGCGACCCCCATGGCCTGCAGCGGCCCGAGCGCTCCGCGCAAGCGTAGGGCCTTCTCGGGAGCGGCATAGACCACCGTGAGGTGCTGCACCGAGCCCCCGTCGGGCAGTCTCTCGCACCAGCAGCCACCCGCTCGCGGATCGAGTGTGAGCCGCGTCGCGTCTCTCGAATAGGTATGATCCGAGGCCCACCAGCGCTTGGGCGTCGTGAGCGCGGCGTACACCGCTTTCGAGCCCGCGCTCACGTGAACCTGCTCGCGCACCTCGAAACCGTTGCTCGCAAAGCCCGCGATCTCGGCGTCCGCTCGGCTCGCGAGCAGCGGCGATGCTCCCACCGCAAGTACTGCAATGATCCGGATGGTCGCTGCAACGGCCTCGCGGGCGTCCTTCGCTTCGTCCAACATACGCCGCTCCTCCAGGGTGAGCGCACCCTCGGTGGCGCGCGGGGACCTAGTGTAAGGCCGCGCGACGCTCGCTGCGGCATGCGCTCGTCCGGGGGATCGGGACCCGATCGAGTGGGGCGAGGGGGCGCGGCCAGTCAGCCCGCGGCCAGTCAGATCGGGCGCGGCTGCTCCACGAGCATGTGGTAGACCTTGAGCACTCGCGGCACGTAGGCCATGGTTTCCGAGAACGGTGGAATCTGACCGCCGTTGCGATCTACGGCATCCTCGCCCGCGTTGTACGCGGCGAGGGCGAGGCGAATGTTCTGCCCGAACCGATCGATGAGAAACTTCAAGTAGCGCGCACCGGCGTGCACATTTTGCTTCGGATCATAGGGATTCGAGACGCCGAAGCGCATGGCCGTCGCGGGCATCAGCTGCATCAGTCCCTTCGCTCCCCGCTTCGAGACGGCACGCGAGTTGAACCCCGATTCCACGACAATCACGGCCCGTAGCAGGTTCGCTTCCACTGCGGTCGAGAGCGCCGCTTTCTCGATGATCGAATCGTATTGAGTAGCCCGCGCCAGGACCGCCGGATCATACCGATCGCCGCTCTCCGTCACCTCGAACGGCGAGAAGACGAGGAGCTTGTATCGATTGTTATCCGGGACGTCGGTGTAATGTCGGATACCGTTGGCGTCCACATACGTGTAGATCCTGGGACGTGCCGACGAGGCGGCAGACTGCGCCGACGCGACACAGACGAGAGCTGCGAGAAACAAGGCGGATTTCGACGGCATGCGGCGACTTTCCTCGCCCTCAAGCCTAGCTTGAAGGGAGGCAGGGCCGGTGCGACCCGGATCAAGAAACGCGGGCATGCCCATTGACATAACGGGCGATCGTGCGCCGCGCCCGCGCACGCTCTCAGTACGACTCGGTCGCGCATTCCTACCTCGCGCGGGCTCCTCGCGGCGCGGGTCCGGCGAGCTAACAGAGATTTAACCTCGGTTCCCAACCGCCGCACGGATTTCGCGCGAGCGCGCGGATAGAATTCAACAAGGGAAAGCGCCAAGCGCGGGGAGTTCTAATAGAGATACGGTGGTAATGAGTCAGGGCGGCGTGAGATTATTGCGATGCAGCATTTAGAGGTCAGGTCGCGATGAGCGTGCCAAAACCCGTCCTCTCGGAAC
>DATHCO010000227.1:0-26675 GCA_035319505.1 Steroidobacteraceae bacterium
CGAGCTGCGCAACCGCTGCTCGATGAGCTGTGGGCTGCGCCTGCGGCTCAAGGAATTTCCGGCGGTGCTCGAGCGCGACCTCGCGCGGATCGATGCGCTGTGGAGTGACGGGCTCTCTCGCTTCGGCGGATCTTTCCTGGCCGGACGGGCGTGGAGCGCCGTCGATGCGTTCTTTGCGCCGGTCGCGTTCAGGATTCAGTCGTACGGCCTCACCCTCGGCCACCCCGCGGCCGCGTATGCCGAGCGGCTGCTCGCCGTCCCCTCGATGAGGCAGTGGTACGCGGATGGGCTCCGAGAGACCTTCCGCGACCAGCCGCACGAGGAGGAAATCCGGCAAATGGCCGATGTCATTGACGATCTTCGGGCGCGATAGACTCCAGTCGGGCGCCACGTTCACCGTAGCGACGACGGGCAGCAAATGAGTCGCGAGACCCGGATCGAGGTTGCCCGCCGCTCAGCTCAGCCATCCGAGGGAGATCGCGACCGTGAGCGCGCCCACGATCAGCGCCGCGACGGCGGCGAGGAGCACCGCGCCGGCCGCGCAGTCCTTTGCGGTTTGTATGGCGGCATGACGCTCCGGGTGCAAGCGGTCCGCCAATCGCTCGAGGGCGGTGTTGACCAGCTCGAGCGCGAGCACTGCGCTCGCAGCGAGGACGAACAAGGCGATCCACACGACGGGTGGACGGAGCAGCGCGAGTACGACGGCGCCCGCGATACCGAGCATTGATTGAATACGAAAGCTCGGCTCACTCTCGATCGCCGCTCGAATGCCGCTCAGGGCAAATCCGAGCCGGCTCAAGAAGCGCTGATCCTTCATCCGCGAGGCTCCAGCTCCGCAAGGTAATCCCGGGGCCGCAAGAACTCATACAGCCTCGCCTCCGGCGAGCCCGGCTGCGGCTGCCAAGCGTACTCCCAGCGAGCCAGCGGCGGCATGGACATCAGGATCGACTCGGCGCGGCCGCGCGATTGCAAGCCGAACAATGTGCCGCGGTCATAGAGCAGATTGAACTCGACGTAGCGGCCGCGCCGATAGAGTTGAAAGCTGCGCTCACGCTCTCCCCAGCGCTCGGCCCTGCGGCGCTCCACGATCGGCATGAAGGCCGGGAGAAAATGATCGCCGACGCTGCGCATGAGGGCGAAGCAGCGCTCGAAGCCCCCTTCGCAGAGATCGTCGAAGAACAATCCGCCGACGCCGCGCGTCTCGTTCCGGTGCGGCAAGAAGAAATAGCGATCGCACCATTGCTTGAAGTGGGCGTACACCTCCGGCCCGAACGGCTCACAGGCCTGTCGCGCGGTCCGGTGCCAGTGCAGCACGTCCTCCTCGAACGGGTAGTAGGGAGTCAGATCGAACCCGCCGCCGAACCACCAGAGCTCGGCACGGTCGCGCGGGGTCGCGGCGAGAAAGCGCACGTTGCAATGCGTCGTCGGCGCGTAGGGGTTTCTGGGATGGAAGACCAGCGACAACCCCATCGCCTCGAATGGGGCATCCGCGGCGTCGAGCCGGCGGTTCGAGGCGGACTGCGGCAGGCGCTCGCCGGAGATGTGGGAAAACGACACGCCGGCTCTTTCGAACACCTCCCCGTCGGTGAGGACGCGACTCTCGCCTCCGCCACCCTCGGGCCGTTGCCACGAGTCACGCCGGAATCTGACGGTATCGAGCCCCTCGACCGTGGCGGTGATGCGATCGTGCAAGTCCTTGAGGTAACGCTCCACGGCTACCGGACGCTCGGCGGAGGGATCCGCCCGTGTTTGCGTGGGATCAGCCATGCTTCAAGGTTTTGCGGGTCTTCAGGCTCCGCTTGGTCTTTGATCTCGAGCGAGGGCGCTCGCTCGCTGGTGCCCGCTTTTTCGCGGCCGCCTTCGAGCTCTTGGCCGCAAGCCGTTGCGCCACGGGGGCTTTGACGGGCGCCGCGCCCGGGCCGGGTGCCGCTCGGGCGGCGTGCGGTGCGGGTCGAGGGGCATGCGGTGCGGGTCGAGAGGCGTGCGGTGCGGGTCGAGGGGCGTGCGGTGCGGGTCGAGAGGTGGCGCCCACCGCGTCCCCGGTCGGAGCCTTCGATCCGGCAACCTTGCGGTTTCGCGACGCGCCCTTGCGCCCCCACTTGCGTACCGGTGCTTCGGCGAGCAAGGTCCGGCACTCGGCCAATGTGAGGGTCTTCGGATCCCGGTCCTTCGGGATCTTGGCGTTGCGGGTCTTGTCGGTGATGTAAGGGCCAAAGCGACCATGCAGCACCTGGATCCCGGCATCGGGAAAGTCCAGGATCAAGCGGCTGGCATCCGCCACCTGCTTGTCACGGATCACCTCGAGCGAGCGCTCGAGCGTGATGGTGTAGGGGTCGTCGGACTTCAGCGAGACGTACTTGGAGCCGTACTTGATGTAAGGTCCGAAGCGGCCGATGTTGGCGGTGATCTCCTCTCCCTCGGCGGTCGTCCCGAGCTTGCGCGGCAACTGAAACAGCACCAAGGCCTCGGCGTGGGTGATCGTATCCATTTTTTGGCCGGGCCGCAGGCCCGCAAACCGCGGCTTCTCCTGGTCGTCCTTGGTCCCGATCTGCACGAAGGGACCGAAACGGCCCATGCGCACGCTCATCGGCTTGCCGCTCGCGGGATCTATCCCGAGATCGCGCGCCTGGGCAACCTCATCGCGGCTCACCGAGGTTTCGGTGTGCTTGACCAGCCTGACGAAGGGTTTCCAGAATTTATCGAGCAGCGGCACCCACGCTTCTTCGCCGCTCGCGATCGCATCGAGCGAATCTTCCATCTTCGCCGTGAAATCGTAGTCGACGTAGGTGGTGAAATACTGCGTCAGGAAGCGGCTCACGATCTTGCCGATGTCGGTCGCGGTGAAACGCCGGCTCTCGATGTCCACGTACTCGCGGTCGCGCAGGGTCGAGATAATCGAGGCATAGGTCGAGGGGCGGCCGATGCCGTACTCCTCGAGGGCCTTCACCAGCGAGGCCTCCGAGAACCGCGGCGGTGGCTCGGTGAAATGCTGGGAAGCGGTCACGCCCAGCAGCTTGACCCGATCGCCTTCGGCCATCGGCGGCAGCACGTGGTCCGAATCGTCCTCGACGACATCGTCCAAGCCTTCCTGGTAAACCGACATGTAGCCGGGTTTGACGAGCGTCGAGCCGGTGGCGCGCAGCACCGAGCGCTTGGGGCCGGCGGCGCCGGCCAGTAGCTCCACCGCAACCGTGTCGAACACCGCGGGCGCCATCTGGCACGCCATCGTGCGCTTCCATATCAGCGAGTACAGGCGGTACTGATCCGAGTCGATCTTCTTCTCGATGTCCGCCGGCAGGATGCGCGCGTCCGTGGGGCGAATCGCCTCGTGCGCTTCCTGCGCGTTCTGCGACTTGGTCCGATAGGCTCGCGGCTCCTCCGAGAGCCCCTCCTCGCCGTAGAGCTCGACGATCAGCTCGCGGATCTGGCCGACCGCCTCCTGCGCCAGGTTGAGCGAGTCGGTGCGCATGTACGTGATGAGGCCGACCGCCCCTTCGCCGATGTCGACACCTTCATACAACGCCTGCGCGACGCGCATGGTCTTTTGCGCGCTGAACCCGAGCTTGCGCGCGGCCTCCTGCTGGAGCGTGGAGGTGGTGAAGGGCGGGGCGGGATTGCGCCGCCGCTGCTTGCGCTCGACGGTGAGGACGGTGAGCTCGCCGCGGGCCGCGCTCTTCAGGGCCTGTTCCGCACCGTGGGCGGCGTCGGCTGTGGTGAAGGTGAACTGCTCGACCTTCTCGCCCTTGAACTCGACGAGCTTCGCCGGAAATTTCTGCTCCGAGTGCGAAAGCTCCGCTTCGATGGTCCAGTACTCGCGAGCCACGAACGCGGCGATCTCGTCCTCGCGCTCACAGATCATGCGCAGCGCCGGGCTCTGCACCCGGCCCGCCGACAGACCGGGCCGCACTTTCTTCCACAAGAGGGGCGATAAGTTGAAGCCGACCAGGAAGTCGAGCGCGCGCCGAGCCTGCTGCGCATTCACCAAGTCGACCGACAGGACGCGCGGCTCTGCCATCGCCTCGCGCACGGCGTTCTTGGTGATCTCGTAGAACGCCACGCGCCTCACGTCCTTGCCCTTCACGGCGCCCCGGGACTTCAACAGCTCGAGCAGATGCCAGGAGATGGCCTCGCCCTCGCGGTCGGGGTCGGTCGCGAGGTACAGCGACTTCGCCTTTTTCAGGGCGCGCACGATGGCGTCGACATGCTTCTTGTTGCGCTCGACTTCCTGGTACTTCATGGCGAAGTGGCGCTTGGGGTCGACGGCGCCCTCCTTTGGCACCAGATCGCGGACGTGCCCGTAGGAGGCGAGTACTTCGAAGTCCCTGCCGAGGTACTTCTTGATGGTCTTCGCCTTGGCCGGCGACTCCACGATAACGAGGTTGCTGCTCAAAGTCGTCCAGGGTCGCCTAATGAATCGCGTCGGAACGCTCTTCGAAGACGAGGTCCTCCATCTGCGCGTAGGCGGATTCCTGCCCGGGCTGATTGAACAGCACCAT
Source organism: Steroidobacteraceae bacterium (assembly GCA_035319505.1). Lineage (GTDB taxonomy): Bacteria > Pseudomonadota > Gammaproteobacteria > Steroidobacterales > Steroidobacteraceae > Bog-1198. The sequence continues at coordinate 4,497 of DATHCO010000227.1, forward strand.
CAAAACGACCCATTTCACCTGGTCGATGTCGATTTCGTCGGCTTCGAGCGCCATCAGGCGATCGATCACGAGCTCGCGCTGCGCGCCCGAGAGAATCTTCACGTTCTCCAGATACATGAGATACCCGCGCACGTCGGTGTCGAGGCGCAACAACTCCTGCCCGCTGAAGATCCGCACCGCCCTCGCCGTCGCTTCCGCGACCTTGCCGAGTTGCTCCCCGGACAGCCCGTCGAGCCACTCCAACGCCCGCTCCACGTCGCCTTCCGCAAACCCTGCCTTGTCCAGCTCGATTTTCAAGGTGTAGCGATCGGGCCTCGGCTCGTCGTCGGCGCTCATGTAATTCTCGAACAGATAGATGAGCAGATCGAGAACGTTATCTTTCACCTCCGGCTCTCCTGTTGGCGACTCGGGCGTAGCGGCCCCCGGGGGCGGCCTGAACGTGGCCTTCGAGCTCGAGGATCAGCATCATCGAGGACACGGCTTGCGGTTTGAATCCCGTGCGAACGATCAACATGTCGAGGTCCACGGGGTCAAAGCCGAGCGCATCTAACAAGATTTTGTGTTCCTTGTCCATGCCCGACGGTTTGCCTTCCCGTGAGGCAGCACCGGCGCCCTCGCCCGAGCGGCCGGCAAAGAATGGCGAAAAGCTCAATCCGCACAATATGTCATCGGTGGTTTCCGTCAATTTCGCGCCGCTCTTGATGAGCTGGTGGCAGCCGCGGCTCAAGGGGTTCCCGATCGAGCCCGGGATGGCGAACACCGCTCTGCCCAAAGCCCGGGCGGCGCGCGCGGTGATGAGCGAGCCCGAGCCCAAGGCCGCCTCGACCACCAGAATGCCGAGGCCGAGCGCGGCGATGAGACGGTTGCGTCTTGGAAAATGGGCGCGGCGCGGCGGCGTTCCGAGCGCAAATTCGCTTACGAGCGCGCCTTCATACACGATGGCCTCGCACAGTCGGCGGTTGCTCGAGGGATAGATCACATCGGCGCCGCTCCCCAGGATCGCAAGCGTCGTTCCCTGCGCCGCGAGCGCGCCACGATGCGCGGCGGTGTCGATCCCCTGCGCGAGCCCGCTGGTGATTGCCACGCCGCGCTGGGCGAGGGAGTGCGCGAACTCGAAGGCGCTGTCGATGCCCTGGGGTGAGGGATTACGACTGCCGACCACCGCGACCTGCGCAGTGGCGAGCGCGTCGAGGTCCCCGGCCAGATACAGCGCAATCGGGCGATCGGCGAGCCCGGCGAGCAGCTTCGGATACTTCGGATCGGTGAACGGCAGCAGGTGGTGCCGCGGCTCCTCGAGCCAGCGGCGCTCGGCCTCCCTCACCCGGGCAGCGCGCTCGAGATACGCGCGGGCGGCAGCGGGAATTCCGGCGCACTCCCGGGCGGCGTCCGATGCGGCGAGAATGCCGCCGGCCGAGCCTAGCCGCTCGAGCGCCACGGCGAGCGCGGGCGCTCCGAGCGCCGGTGCCCGGGTGAGTATCACCCACGCGAGGATCTCGTCGCAGAGCCGCATGCGCGCAATTATCGAGCAACGGCTGCGCGGGCACGCCGCGCGCAAGGCTCGTCAACGTCGAGTTTCTCGAGGTTAGGGGGACTCGACCTTGTCGGCTACGTGAATGATGTCCTTCGCTTCCATGATCAGCCCGTAGCTCATCTGATCGAAAGTCTTGAACACCATGAAGGTGCCGGTGCGCTCGTCCGGTAGGTACACCTTGCGGGCGAACACCATGGAGGTCGGATTCGCGAAACCCTTCGCGGAGTTGTCGTACACCGGGTCGCTCGCCGAGAGTACGGCGAGAACGTTGCCCGGCGCGAGTCCGGCCCGCGAGCCACGGTTGATGATCACCACTTCATACTGGCCGATCACGGTGACGCCGTCGTACACGGCCATGATACGTCCATGGACCGCGGCCTTTGGAGGACTGGGGATGAAATCGAGCGGCACCACCACATCGCCCGCGAACAGCTTGTCCCCGGGATAGGTCTCGCGGGCCGACTCGGTCATGATGAGGGTCGTCGGGTCCCCGAGGCGGGTCACGCGGCCGGAGCCGGTGTAGATTCCGCTGTATCCCAGGATGCGATTGTCATCCGGATCGCGCAGCGCGTCTCCGACCCGCATGACGTTGTAAGTCGCACCGACCTCGAGCGGGGGGCTGAAGCCGGTCGCGTAGACCGTGTTGCCCTCGGACATGATGACGTGAGAATCACGCGTGGCGAGCACGTGCGGTGCGGTCCGGATCTGCTCCTTCTCGAGGACTGCCGGCTTTCCCATGAAGGCGGCGACGGTCTCGTAGGGAATCGTCGTGATCGCGCCCTCGATCGGCTCACTGCGCACCCGCGGCTCGACCCGCGCGCCGTTTCCGCGCTGCATCCCCGGCTGCAGCAGCAGTCTCGGACGGCCGTTGACATACACCAGATGCAAGGTGTCGCCGGGGTAGATCAGGTGCGGATTCTGCACCTGCGGATTGACTTGCCAGATCTCGGGCCAGTACCAGGGGTCGCGCAGGAACACCTTGGCGATGCCCCAGAGGGTGTCGCCCCTCTTGACGGTGTAGCTGTCCGGCGCGTTGGGCGCGAGCGGCACGCCGCCCGTGTCGGCAGGCGGCAGCGGGGTGGTGGAAGCCCCCGAGCCCGAATCGGTGGCCGCTTCCATCGCGGTGCGATCATCACCCACGACCGTGCCCTGGATGGAGGTCTCGCCCGTGGCCGCGGTTGCAGGCGGCGCCGGCGGGGGCTTCGTCTGGCAGCCGGCCAGGGTGATGACGAGCAGGGCAAGTGTGTGGCGTTGCATTCGTCTGAGCTCCCTCAAGAGTCCAACCCGTCTTATGGTGCCGGGGCGGCTGGTATACTGCCCGCCTGCGACCAAGGACTGGAACGTACTGCCCGTTTTTGGCGCTCGCACGGCCGACGTGCGCACCGCCGCAACGGCATTAAGTTAAGCAGCGCCGGAACTTTAGCAACATTCTCGGGCCAAAAACACGATATCCATCGCATAACTCCCATGACGAAGCTGGTTATTTTGGAGTACCCCGACCCTCGCCTGCGGAACAAGGCCGAACCCGTCTCGGTGGTGGATGATGCGGTGCGCCGCCTAGCCGACGACATGCTCGAGACCATGTATGCGGCCAAGGGTGTGGGCCTGGCGGCGAGTCAAGTCGATGTGCACAAACGCCTCATCGTGCTCGACGTGAGCGAGACGCGCGATCGTCCGCTGGTGCTCATCAATCCCGAGATTCTGGCGGCCGAGGGCCGCGCGGCCGGTGAGGAGGGATGTCTCTCGGTACCGGGTATCTACGACAAGCTCGAGCGAGCGGCCCGCATCAAGGTGGCCGCGCTCGACAGAAACGGGCAGCGCTTCGAGATGGATGCGGAGGGCATGCTGGCGGTCTGCATTCAGCATGAGATGGATCACCTCGAAGGGAAGCTCTTCGTCGACTACCTCTCGGAGCTCAAGCGCCAGCTGATCCGCCGGCGCCTGCAAAAGGAGCGCAAGCAGCGCTCGGCGGGAAGCGAGATTCGCGCTTCCGTGCCCGCTCTTTAGGGGAGGTCCGCACTGACGCCAGGCTCGCTCCGGCTGGGCTTTGCAGGTACTCCGCAATTTGCGGTTCCCGCGCTCGATGCGCTGGCACGCTCCGCCCACCGCATTGAAGTGGTCATGACGAAGCCGGACCGGCCCGCAGGGCGGGGCAGGCGCCTGCAGATGAGCCCGGTCAAGCACCGCGCGCTCAGCCTCGGTCTTCCCGTTCTCGAGCCTACGAGCCTCAAGCCGCCCGAGGCCGCGGAGGCGCTCAGAGCCTTCGAGCTCGATGCGCTCGTCGTCGTGGCCTATGGTCTGATTCTGCCTCCGGCCGTACTCGGCGTTCCCCGTCTCGGCTGCTTCAACATTCATGCCTCGCTCCTGCCGCGCTGGCGGGGCGCTGCTCCCATCCAGCGTGCGCTCTTGGCCGGGGATCCCGTCACCGGTATCACCATCATGCGCATGCAGGAGATGCTCGACGCCGGCCCGGTTCTCGAGGTGCGCGCCATCGACATCGGAGCGCACGACACGGCGGGGACCCTGCAGGAGCGCCTCGCCGCCTTGGGTGCCGAGCTCATCTGCCACGTGCTCGATGCGCTCGCGGCCGGCCGCGCCGTCGAGAGACCGCAGCCCACGGCCGGGGTGACCTACGCCGCGAAGATCTCGAAGGACGAAGCGCTGATCGATTGGCGCGAGAGCGCCGTCGCGGTGCTGCGCCGGATCCGCGCCTTCAACCCCTTCCCGGTCGCTGAAACGCGCCTCGGTGGAGCGCAGGTGCGGATCTGGGAGGCCGAGCGGGTATGTGCGTCGCACGCTGCGCCGGCGCCCGCAGGGAGCTCCGCGCTGGCCGCGGGGAGTTCCGCGCTGGCCGCGGGGAGTTCCGCGCTGGCCACGGCGGGCGCTCCGCCCCCGGGGAGCGTGCTGGCCACATCGCCGGGGGGAATCGACGTGGCGTGCGGCGAGGGGGTGGTGCGGGTCACTCGATTGCAGCTCGCCGGCCGCAAGCCCTTGACGGCGGCGGAGTTTCTCCACGCGCAGCCGCTCGCCGGTGCACGCTTCGCGAGCGTATGAGCGTTGCGGCCGCAGACGCGCGTAGCGCGGCTGCCGAGGTGGTGGCCCGAGTCCTGCGCGACCGAGTGACCCTGGAGGCGGCTTGCGCCGCGCGCGCCGGGCCGGCGGCCCTTGGGCCGGCCGTGCGCTCACTCTCGTACGGCGCGGTGCGCGGCTACTATCGACACGAAGCCCTGCTCGAGCGCCTGCTCTCGCAGCCGGTCGCATCGCTCGATGCTCGGGTGCGAGCCCTGCTGTCGATCGCGCTGTTCGAGCTCGAGGACGGCTTGAGCCCCGAGTACGCCGTGGTGCACGCTGCGGTGAGCCTTGCGAAGCGCGTGAGCCGCGCCGGCCCGCTCGTCAATGCGGTGCTACGCCGCTACCTGCGCGAGCGCCAGGCGCTCGATGCCGAGATCGCGGCGAGCCCCGCGGCGCGCTACGCAGCGCCCGCCTGGCTCGCGCAGCGCCTCAAGCAAGATTGGCCCTCTCGCTGGATCGACTTGCTGGCGGCCGGCGACCGGCAGGCTCCGATGTGGCTGCGCGTCGATAGCCGTCATGCAACGGCGGATGCCTACGTGGCGACGCTGCGCGCGGCCGGCATCGAGGCACGCGCGGAGCCGCGCGTGCCTCAGGCGGTCGTGCTCCAGGCCCCGCGCGAGGTGGGGGAGCTGCCGGGATTCGCCGAAGGTCGGGTTTCGGTGCAGGATCTCGGCGCGCAGTGCGTTGCGTTTCCGCTCGCCCTGGCGGCAGGCCAGCGGGTGCTCGATGCATGCGCGGCGCCGGGCGGCAAGACATCGCTCATCGCCGAGCGCGCGCCCGAGCTCGGGGGGCTCGTGGCCGTCGATATCGACCGCGAGCGGCTCGAGCGCGTGCGCGAAAATCTCGACCGCGGGCATTTGCGGGCCGAGCTCGTGGCCGCTGATGCGGCTGCGCCCGAGGGCTGGTGGGACGGCAGGCCCTTCGATCGCATCCTGCTCGATGCACCCTGCTCGGCTCTCGGCGTGATCCGGCGCCACCCGGACATCCGCCTGCGCCGATCCCCCGAGGACATCGAGCACCTGAGCGCGATTCAGAGCCGCTTGCTCGCGAGCCTGTGGGGCTTGCTCGCCCGCGGCGGACGGCTGGTGTACGCCACCTGCACCCTCACGCGGCGCGAGAACGGCGGCGTGATCGGCGCCTTTCTCGAGCGGGCGAAGGATGCGCAGCTGGTATCCGTCGACGAATGGCACGGATGGCCGGGCTTGGGCGAGGGCGACGCGTTCGGACGTCAAATCCTGCTCGGTGAGGCGGGTGCCGACGGCTTCTATTATGCTGCATTGACGAAACAATGAGATTCCTGCCGACATTGACCCAGCTCCTGGTGGCGACCGCAGTGGTGGGAGCGGCGGCGGCGCCTTGCCGCGCCGACGGGCTCGAGGGGCGCTTCGAGGTCCGTTCGGCCGACTTGGAGCTCCAGGACGGCGTCTATCACTTGAACGCCCGCATGGACTTGCCCGTGGGCGAGGCCGTGCGCCACGGCCTGGCGGAAGGCGTTCCGCTCACGCTCGAGGTGGATCTGGACGTCGAGCGGGTGCGCCAGCTTTTGCCGAACGCGCGCGTGGCCGAGCTCATGCAGCGCTACGATCTGCACTACAACCCCGTGAGCGCGCGCTACATCCTGCGCAACTTGAATAGCGGCCAGCAACAGTCGTTGGGCACGGTCGATGCGGCGCTCTCGCTCTTGTCCGAGGTGCATAGCCTGCCCGCGCTCGACAAGTCGCTGTTGTCCCCCGATCGGCGCTACGAGGCGAGCGTGCGCGCCAAGGTCGATTACGGCAAGGTGCCCTTCAGCTTGCGTTTGTTGATGTTTTGGGTCAGCGAATGGCATCGAGAGAGCGATTGGTACACATGGACGCTGCAGCCCTAGTGCGCAAGCACGGCGCGACCGTGCTCGGGAGCCTGGGCGTGGCGCTCTGGCTGGCGGCGGTGTACCTGCTGTCCACCGCGCAGAACTCGGCCAAATTCGACCTCTGGCTGCCGTGGATTCTGCTCATCAATATCTCCGGCCTCCTCGTGCTCGTGGTGCTGCTCGTCTCGAGGCTGTGGCGCCTGGTACACGACTTTCGCCGGCACGTGCCGGGCTCGCGCCTGAAGGGGCGCACGGTCGCGATCTTCAGCGCGCTCACGGTCGCCCCGATCCTCGTGGTGTACTACTTCGCGCTCCAGTTCTTGAGTCGCGGCATCGACACCTGGTTCGAGCTCGAAGTCAGTCAGGGTCTCAAGGACACGCGCGAGCTGTCGAGCTCGGCGCTCGAGGTGCGGGAGCGCGAATTTCTGCAGCGTACCGAGCAAACCTCGCACGAGCTGTCGGGCTTGCCGGATTTCGACTTGATCGGCACGCTCGACCGTGAGCGTCGCGAAAGCAACGCGCTCGAGCTCACCGTGGTCGGTGCCCAGAGTCAGATCATCGCGACGAGCTCCGATCGGCCCATGGACACGCTGCCGGTCCCGGCGACCGATGAGATGATGCTGCAGGTCCGGCGTGGCCGCTCTTACGTCAGCATGGACACCGATTCGGTCGGCGGTTACCTCATTCGCGCGGCTGCGCCGCTCGACGCCAACGCCCCTTCGCGCGTGCTGATCGCGCTCTACCCCGTGCCGCCGCAGCTCAGCCAGCTCGCCGACACCGTGCAGCGCTCCTACGCCCAGTACGCGAATCTGGTGCAGCTGCGCCGACCCCTCAAATCGACCTTCGTGCTGATTTTGAGCTTCGTCGTGCTCATGTCGCTGATCGCAGCCGTCAACGGTGCCTTCTTCGCGGCACAGCGCCTGGTGCAGCCGGTGCAGGACCTGATCGCCGGCACGCGCGCCGTCGCCAAGGGCAACTATGACACCCGGCTGCCTCTCCCCTCGCGCGATGAGCTCGGCTTTCTCGTGACCTCGTTCAACGACATGACCAAGCGGCTGGCCCGGGCGCGCGAGGAAACCCGGCGCAGCCAGCAGGCGGTGGAGGCCGAGCGAGCAGGCCTCGCGGTGATTCTCGCGCGGCTGTCGACGGGCGTCGTGTCGCTCGCGCCGGATCTCACGGTGCGTACCGCGAATCAAGCGGCCAGCGCGATTCTGGGCGTCGATCTGGAGGGCGCCGTCGGTACGCGCTTTGACGAGTCGATCTCGGCGAGCGCACTATTTTCGCAGTTCCTCGCGGCCGTCAAGGCGCGCCTCGGCGCGGAGGAGCTCGATTGGCGCGAGCAAATCGAGCTCCACTCCGAATCGGGCAGACGCGTGCTCATGTGCGCGTGTACGGGGTTGCCGAACGACGTCGGTGGGGCATCTGGCGTGGTGCTGGTGTTCGACGACATCACGACGCTGCTGCAGGCGCAGCGCGATGCGGCCTGGGGCGAGGTCGCGCGCCGCCTCGCACACGAGATCAAGAACCCCCTCACGCCGATCCAGCTGGCGGCCGAGCGCATGCGGCGCAGGTTCCTTGGCAATATGAGCGCGGAGGATGCGCAGGTGCTCGAGCGGGCCACTCACACGATCGTGGCACAGGTGGAAGCCATGAAGCAGATGGTGAACGCTTTCAGCGAATACGCGCGCGCGCCGGACATGCATGTCTCCCGTTTCGACTTGAATCAACTGATCACCGAGGTCGTGGATCTGTACCGCGCCCAGGAGAGCGCCCCGGAGCTCAAGCTCGGATTGAGCCCGAATCTGCCCCCGATTACCGCCGACCGGGTGAGGATCCAGCAGATTCTGAACAATCTGGTCACCAACTCCCTGGAGGCCCTCGAGGGGCGCGCCCAGCCCTTGATCGAAATCGAAACTCACATCGCAGACGATGGTCCGAAGCCTATGGCGGCCATCGTGGTTTCCGACAACGGCCCGGGCTTCCAGCGCGATCTGATCGGCACGGTCTTCGACCCTTATGTCACCAGCAAGCCCAAAGGGACCGGTTTAGGGCTCGCGATTGTGAAGAAGATCGTGGAAGAGCACGGCGGGCGGATCGAGGCGGATAATCTACGCACCGGCGGTGCGCGCGTGCGAGTGCTGCTTCCCCTGGGCGAGGGGCTGCGCGCAGCGCTGAGCGGGCGAGAGCCGCGAAAAGGCGAACAGAGGAGAGAACGGGTATGACCGCTTCGAGGATCTTGGTGGTGGACGACGAGGCGGATATCCGCGGGCTCCTCAAGGAGATCCTCACCGAGGAAGGCTATGAGGTGGAAGTCGCGGCCGACGCCGTCCAGGCCCGTGCCTCGCGAGCGACGCACGCTCCCGACCTCGTGCTGCTCGATATCTGGATGCCCGACACCGACGGCATCACGCTCTTGCGCGAGTGGTCGGTGACCGAAGGCTATGACTGTCCCGTGGTGATGATGTCCGGGCACGGAACCGTCGAGACGGCGGTCGAGGCGACGCGGCTCGGCGCTTTCGACTTCATCGAAAAGCCGCTCTCGCTCACCAAGCTTCTGCGGACCGTCGAGCGCGCGCTCGATGCGGGCCGCCGCAAGCGCCTCTCCGAGCGCGCGCAAGGATCGAGTCTCGCGGTGCCCATCGGCAAGAGCAAGCTCACGGTGGCGCTGCGCGAGCAGGTGCAACAGGCCGCGACGAGCTCCTCGCCGGTGCTGTTCATCGGCGAGCTTGGGTCCGGGCGAGAGGCCTATGCGCGGCATCTGCACTCGCTCTCGCCGCGATCCGCCAAGCCCTTTGTCATGGTGGTGGCGGCCAGCTTGGGATCGGAGCCGGCCGCGGCGCTGTTCGGTACCGAGCGCGACGGCAAGGTGGTGCAGGGGGCGTTCGACCAGGCGGCGGGCGGCTCGCTGTACTTGAACGGGCTCGAGGATCTGTCGAGCGAGGCGCAGCGCGCGCTCGTCGGTGCGATCGAGCAAAACGGCTATACGCGGGTCGGCGGCCGCGAGCGGCTGCCCCTCAACGTGCGCTGGATCAGTTCGGCCCAAGAAGGATTCGAGTCGCGTGCGAACCCCGAGCCCTTCCGCCGCGATCTCATCGCCCATCTCAACGTGATCACCTTGCGCGTTGCGCCGCTGCGCGATTACGCGGAGGACGTGCCGGACCTGTTGCGCTACTACGTCGATCGCCTGGTCGACGATCAGCACTTGCCGCTGCGCCGCTTCAGCGTTGCCGCTCAGAACCGCCTGCGCAACTACCCCTGGCCCGGCAATCTGGGCGAGCTCAAGAGTCTGGTGCAGCGGGTGCTCGTGCTCGGAGCGGGGGAGGAGATTCGCCTGGAGGAGATCGAGCGCGAGCTGGCGGCAAAGCTCGCCCACGACGAGCCGCTCGTGAAGCAGGACTTGCTCGCGCTGCCCTTGCGCGAAGCGCGTGAGCAGTTCGAGCGCGCCTACTTGCAGCAGCAGCTTCTGCTCTGCAACGGCAAGGTCGGGCAGCTCGCCAAGCGGGTGGGCATGGAGCGCACGCATCTTTACCGTAAGTTGCGGGCATTGGGTGTCGATTTTCGCCAATTAGGCGAGGACTGAGCGCGATCCAGTGCCTTACCGAGACTTCAGTCTCCGACCCGGATCACGAGCACATCCACGTCGGCCTTGCGCAGCACGGTGCGCAGGCGATTGAGCTCGTCCAAGTTCGAGATCGGGCCGATCCGGATGCGGTGCCAGGTATCGTTGTCGACCGAGACCTTCTGTACCTTCGACTCGATGCCCTGCAAGGCGAGCTGCGCGCGCACCCGGTCGGCATCCGCAAAATTCCTGTAGGAGCCGGCCTGCAGCACATACGTGCCGCGGCGCGTCTCGGGCACGGCGCGAAGGTCCGGTCGCACATCTTTCTCTTTTTCCGGGACGACGACCTCGAACTTCGGAAGCCCCTCGTAGAAATGATAGTCGCGCGGGGCCTCTTCCGCCGGTCCCGCATCCGCGCCATCGGCCTCAGGCGGCTCGCTCACGCGCGGGCGTTTCTTGTCGGCCTTGGCGGCGTGCGCCGGGAGGGTGCCCGGCCGATGGTCCTTGATGTAGACGAAAGCAGCGACCGCGAGACCGAGCGCCAACCCAACGGTGAGGCCCGTCCATCCCGAAAACCCGCGGGCCGGCCTGCGCTTGGGCTTGTAGTCGCGCGCCATCGAGGATCCGATCCTGGCCGCCTACATCGTGTCGGGCGCGGAGACGCCGACCAGGGCGAGTCCGTTACGAACGACGGTCTGCGTGGCGAAGGCAAGGCTTAAGCGCGCATCGCGCAAGCGCGCATCCTCGACGAGGAACTGGACGGCGCTGTAGTAGGTGTGAAAGTCGTTCGCGAGGTCGCGCAGATAGTGCACCAGGAGGTGCGGCGCACGTTGCAGCGCGCCCTGCTCGACGATCTCGGGAAAGCCGCTCAAGCGTTTCATCAGCTTGATTTCCTGGGGCTCCTTGAGAAGCGCGAGCGCCGCCGCGCCGCGTGCCGCATCATGCACGAGCCCACGCTCCGCGATCTGCCGCCTCACGCTCGCAACACGCGCATGCGCATACTGAATGTAGTACACCGGGTTGTCATTCGAGCGCGCCTTGGCGAGATCTAAGTCGAAGTCGAGGTGCTGATCGTTACTGCGCATGACGTAAAAGAAGCGCGCGGCGTCGTTCCCCACCTCCGCGCGCAGCGCACGCAGCGTCACGAACTCCCCCGAGCGCGTGGACATCTGCACCTTCTGGCCGCCGCGGAATAAGGTGACGAACTGCACCAGGCGCACCTCGAAGCACTCCGGCGGCCCGCCGAGCGCGATCAGCCCGGCGCGCAGGCGCGCAATGTAGCCGTGGTGGTCCGCGCCCCACACGTACAGCAAGTGCTCGAAGCCGCGCTCGCGCTTGTTGAAGACGAAGGCGATGTCGGATGCAAAATAGGTCTTGATGCCGTTCTCGCGCACCATCACGCGATCCTTCTCATCACCGTATGCGGTACTACGGAACCACAGCGCGCCGTCCTTCACATAGGCGTGACCCGCGCTCTCGAGGACGCCGATTGCGCGATCAATCGCGCCCGAATCGATGAGCGAGCGCTCCGAGAACCAGGAATCGAAGGTCACGCCGAACTCCTCGAGGTCTTGGCGGATGTCGCTCAAGATCGCACCGAGCGCCAGGTCCTGCACGCGGCGAAACGCCTCCGTCCCCAAGAGCGCCTTCGCCCGAGCGATCAGCGCATCGATATAGAGATCCTTGTCCCCGCCCTGCGGCTCATCGGGGGGCAAGTCCTTGAGGAGCGTCGCCGCGCCGTGCACGAGCGCGCGACCCTCACGCGCCTCGAGCTCCTGCGCGATGGCGAGAAGGTACTCGCCTCGATAGCCGTTAGCGGGAAACGCGAAGCGCTCGCCGCAGCGCTCGAGATACCTGAGCCAGGTGCTCGCGGCCAATATCTCCATCTGGCGGCCGGCATCGTTCACGTAGTACTCGCGCGCGACCTTGAAGCCCGCGGCCTCGAGAAGGTTCGCGAGGCTCGCGCCGAAGGCGGCGTGCCGCCCGTGGCCGACGTGTAAAGGTCCGGTGGGATTCGCAGACACGAACTCCACCAGCACGAAGCGGCCTCGGCCCGCGTTCGATTGGCCGTATGCCGCCCCCTCGGCGTGCACTCGGCCGAGCTCGGCGTGATAGGAACTCTCGCTCAGGAAAAAATTGATGAATCCCGCGCCCGCGATCTCGACGCGCTCGAGCGAGGGGCTCGCAGGAAGCGCGGACTTGAGCGCCTCGGCCAGCTTGCGCGGGTTCTGCCGCGCCGCTTTGGCGAGCTGCAGCGCGAGGTTGCTCGCAAAATCGCCGTGCGCGGCATCCTTGCTGCGCTCCACCTCGATGCGCACGGAGCGCGCGGCGGCGGGCACCAGCGAGTCGGGGAGCGCCTCGAGGGCCTGGCGCAACCATGTCTCGATCAGGGTCTTCACCGCGATTCCCGGGGCAAAAGGTGGGCAGTGTACCTGAGGCGCCCGTCTGAGTAATCCGCGTGAGCCGCGCCGTGATCAGTCGACTTCGAGCGGGTCGACGTCGATCGACCAGCGCAGGCGCTTGGATCCGGCCAGCGACTCGACCCTGGGGATCCACCCGCGCAGAAAGCGCTGCAAGGGCGCTCGCGAGTCGCTCTCGATCAGGAGGTGGGCTCGGTGCTGATCGGCGCGCCGGGCCATCAAGGCCGTGGCAGGGCCCCTCACAGCGACCGTGCCGTTCGCCAGGGCACGACCTTGCTCGGCCGCCGCCGTCAGGAACTCGCCGAGCACTGCCGGGTCGCGCGCTTGGGCGCGAAGCAGCGCGAGGCGCGAATAGGGCGGCCAGCGCGCGGCGCGGCGCTCCTCCAGCGCCACGCCGGCGAATGCCTCGTAGCCCTCGCTGATCAGTCGGGTGAGCAAGGGGTGCTCGGGGAAGGATGTTTGCACGATGACCTCGCCCGCTCGGGCGGCGCGCCCGGCGCGGCCCGCGACCTGCAGAATCGTCTGCGCGAGGCGCTCGGTCGCACGAAAATCGCTCGCAAACAGCCCCTGATCCGCATCCAGGATCACCACCAGGCTCACGTCCGGAAAATGATGGCCCTTGGTGAGCATCTGAGTGCCGATCAGGATACGTGCATCGCCGCTCTGCACCCGGTTGAGCACGGATTGCATGGCCCCGCGAGCGCCGACGGTGTCGCGATCGAGCCGCGCGAGCGGTGCATCCGGGAACAGGCGCGCGAGGGTCTCCTCGATGCGCTCGGTGCCCTGACCGACCGGGCTCAAGGGCGCGTGGCACTGGCCACAACGGGTCGGTACGGGCGTCTGCGCACCGCAATGATGGCACCGCAACTGGCCCGCGCGCCGGTGCAGCGTCATGCGCGCATCGCAGTGCGCGCAGGGCGCGATCCAACCGCAGGCATCGCAGAACAGGGCCGGAGCGTAGCCGCGCCGGTTCAGAAACGCGATGATCTGTCCGCCGGCCTCGAGATGCCGTGCGATGGCTTGGATTGCCGGCAAGGAGAGCCCGTGGTCGCTCGGATGAGCGCGCAGATCGATGAGCATCATGCGCGGGGGTTGCGCGGACCCGGGCCGTTGCGGGAGCGTGTGTCGCGAATAACGCCCGCGCGCGACGTTGTCGAGCGTCTCGAGCGAGGGGGTGGCGGAGCCCAAGATGACGGGCACGTGGGCGCGCTGGGCGCGCCGGACAGCGAGATCGCGCGCGGAGTAGCGAAATCCCTCCTGCTGCTTGTACGAGCCGTCATGCTCTTCGTCCACGACGATGAGCCTCAATGCCTTGAGCGAGGTGAACACCGCCGAGCGCGTGCCGATGATGATGCGCGCCTCACCGCTGTGGGCGGCGCGCCAGGCATCGCGCCGCTGCGCCGCGGAGAGCGCCGAATGCAAGACGACGATGCCGGCGCTGAACCGCTGCTCGAAGCGCTCGACGAGCTGCGGCGTGAGTGCGATCTCCGGGACCAGCACCAGCACCTGGCCCCCGTCGGCGAGCGCGGCGGAGATGACTTGCAGGTACACCTCGGTCTTGCCGCTTCCGGTCACACCGTAGAGGAGATGGGCGCCGAAACGCCCGAGCGATGCCGCCAGCCCCGCGATGACCTCGCGCTGCGCGTCGGTGGGGGTAATCTCGCTCGCCGACACGCTCAGGGGGATGGGATGAGCGGGTTCCCTCGAGGCGCAGATCAGACCGCGCTCCTCGAGTGCACGAAGCTCCGCCCGGCGGATCTTCGATTGTGCCGCTGCGCCGCCGGCCGCCTCCCCCCGCGCAGTGTCCGCACCTCGCTGGTCGAGGCGCGCGAGCAGCGCGCGCCGCCGCGGAGCACGCCCCCCGGCGCTCTCGCAGAGCACCGCTCGGCCGGCCGGGGTGAGGAGCCAGGAGATCTTGAGGAGCTCGGCCGGCGCGCCGGTCCGCAGCGCCGGGGGCAGCGCCGCGGCCAGCACTTCGCCGATCGGGTGATGATAGTAATCGGCGGCCCAGCGCAGCACCTCGAAGGTAGCGGGGTCGAACACCGGCTCGCGGTCCACGATTTCCACCGCGCACTTGAGCTTGGAGGAGGCGACCTGCGAATCGGCCGCAACCTCGATCAGCACCCCGATCGCCCGCCGCCGCCCGAAGGGAACCCGCACGCGCACGCCCGGCAGGAGCTCGCCGGCTGAGGAAGCTCGTGGAGGCAAATAATCGAAGACTCGACGAAGCGGCGCGTCCAGCGCGATCTTGAGAATCACGCTGCTATCCTTGTCCACAAATACTGTGGATAAGTCTGTTGAAAAGCCGGGATCATCAAGCTTAAGTGCCCGTTCTGTTTCGAGACATATTCGAATTGGCGAAAATCTCACCGAAACCGAAATGAATTCAGTGAAATCAATTACTTAGATTATCCTCTAAATCTCCCGCCAAGCGTGTTTGCAACTATTGCAAGGCCTGTCACGCAGTATGTGCGTAAGTCGCTGATCTTGCGCATCCTCTGGTCAACGCCGTGGCACGCTGGGCGTTCTATTCACATGGACGCACGCCGTTCGACGTGAGAGGACGAGGCATGCCGGGCTTTGATACGCTCCCTGCAGCTTGGATGGTATGGGATGGTCCCGCGCCAGCACCCAAGGGAGCGGTTCTGGAGCAGACGCGCCAGCTTGACAAATTCCTGGCCGAGATCGAGCGGCGGGCTTTTCGCATGGCGCAAGTCGCACTGCGCGACCCCGACGATGCGCTGGATGTGGTGCAAGACGCGATGCTGAAGCTGGCGCGCAATTATGGCAAGCGGCCGAGCGCGGAGTGGCGGCCGTTGTTTTATCGGATCCTCGAGAATGGGATCCGGGATCTACAGCGCCGTCGGAGCGTGCGCAAGCGCTTCATGGCATGGTTGCCCGGACCCAAGGAGGACCCGGATGCCGAGACACAGGATCTTGTCGAGAGTGTGGCCGACAGCGCACCGGCGGCGCCGGAGCAGTTGATGCAGGAGCAGGCTCTCGCCAAGCTCGAATCGTCCTTGCGCGAGCTTCCCGCCCGTCAGCGCGAGGCGTTCATGCTGCGAAATTTCGAAGGGCTGGACGTCGCCGAGACGGCGACAGCCATGGGCTGCTCCGAGGGCAGCGTCAAGACACATTATTCGCGGGCGGTTCACACGCTGCGCGAGCAACTGGGTGAGGTTTGGTGATGAGCGAGGAGAGTTTGGCACCTTCCCGACTGGAAGAGCGCAGCAGGGCATTGTTCCTGGAGAGCGTCGATGGCCTCGACATGGCCACGCGCTCGCGGCTCACGCAGGCACGGCATGCCGCGCTCGCCGCACACGCCGCGCGCCGACCCTGGATCTTGCGCACGCCGGTGCTCACCTCCGCGCTCGGCATGAGCGCTGCTGCGGTGCTCGGTGTGACGCTTTGGTTCGGCGGCCCGCCGGGCTCGCACGGCTCGATGCCCGCGGACAATCAATCGACCTTCGAGGATCTCGATCTCGTCGCCTCGAGCGACGAGGGCTCGGGCGATGCCATGGAGATGCTGCAGGACGATCTCGACTTCTACGCCTGGGCGGACAAAGCCGCGAACCCGGAACCGGCCGCGTAAGCTCCAGAGCCTCACGGTGAATGGCCATTGAGTGTGCCAAGGTACTGGCTGGTCCTCGGAGCAGCCCTATGGGGAGCCGCCGCTTCTGGGCCGCTCCTAGCGCAGCCCCCGGCCGCATCAGCGCCGGGGCGGCCGCCGGCGTCGGCTCCGCAACCGCCGCCGGCCGATGTGCCCGATGAGGAATTCATCGAGTATTTGGGCGAAGATGATCATGGAGATGCTGCTTGGTGGGAGTTCCTAAAAAAAGCCTCGGCGAGCCCCTCGCAGCCCGGGACGCAAAATCCCGCGCCGCCGGCGCCGCAAGGACCCAAGCAATGGTGAAGATCCTCGCTTCGATCGCCGCCTCGATCGCCCTTCTCGGGCTCGCCGACCTCGGCTGTGCGCAGGCCCCCCCACCGGTGGAGGCACCGGCCAGCCCGCCCGCGGCTCCGCGCTCATGGCAATCGCTCTCGCCACAGCAGCAGCAGTTACTGCAGAACTTTCAGGGCAAGTGGGACAGTCTGCCACCCGAGAAGCAGCAGGCGCTCGCTCGCGGCAGCGAGCGCTGGATCTCGATGACTCCCGAACAGCGCGCGGGCGCGGAGGAGCGCTTCAAGCAGTGGCGCGCGCTGCCGCCCGAGCAGCGCCAGCTCCTGCGCCAGCGCTGGCGCCAGTTCAAGGCCTTGCCGCCCGAGCAGCAACAGCGGGTGCGCGAGCAGTTCCGCCGCTTTCGGCAGATGCCCCCGGAGCAGCGCCAGGAGCTGCGCCGCCAGTGGCATCAGATGAGCCCGGAGCAGCGCCGCCGCGTGCTGCAGCGGCCGCCGCCCCGCTTTCCGCGCTATCACTAGCGCGAGCACAGGTCGGAGCGGATCAGGAAGCGCTGCCGTGCCAACCCTTTCCCCGTGCGCAAGCGCGCTCGCGGAAGGGGGCGCGTGCCATCGCACGCGCATGTCATATCCGTTACGGCCCGTCATCGGCCTCTTGACACAGCCGATGCGCCTCAACGAGGAGCGGATACGCGCTCGATCGCTCCGGCTCGAGCGCTAGGCGCTTGCGATCACCAGGCGAGCGTGAACCGATAGCGCAGCGCGAGCTGGACCTGCGAATCGGTGTCGAGGATGGGGTCGCCGAGCAGGGCACGCGGCGGGAAGCGGCTCCGCACGCGCAGCCACTCGGTCGCGAACTCCCAGTGAGCCCCAAGCTCGCGTGTCCAATCGAGCGTGAAGGCGTGACCGTCCTGGTCTCGAGGCCCGAACGGGCCGCTCAGCTGATGAGTGTGGAAATCGTCGTAGCGAGCCGTGAGCCGATCTTGCGCCCACTCGAAGGAGAGGAGCGCAAAAGCGGCGTGAAACGTGAGATAGAACTGCTGCTCGAACGGATTCATGCTGTCCGATGCCGCGCCGATCGCCGTATCGCCGTCGAGGTATTGCGCGATGAAGGTCCAGTGCTCACCCGGCTCGAATCGAGCGCCGGCGCTCGAGAAGCGTGTTCTCCAGGCATAGAAGCCCGACTGGGTCGAGGCTGCCGGATCGGCGCGGTTGTCGTAGCGCAGCGCGCGAACCTCCAGCCGATCGTGGTGCCTCCAGGAGAAGCCTCCGTAGTACCCGGGGTTGTGGTCGATCTGGTGATAGAAATCCATGGGTGGAGATCCGAGATCGCCGAACAGGGTCGATGGGCGGTCGGTCAGGGCAAACCCGCGTTCGGCGATGAGTTGCCCGGCCGGCTCGTTCCATCCGTAGGCGGCGCCGACGAGCGCGAAATCACCGAGGTAGCCGCTCGGTGCACCCAGCCAGCGCGCTTCAAGCTCCGTGCCGATGGTGCGGAACTCCTCGCCGATCCACGTGTTGATGGCGGACGGCGTGATCGAATACACGTCCGTCCATCCGACGGCGCGATTCTCCAGCGAGACCGGCATGTAGAACGCGCCGATACGGGCTCGCCAGCGAATCGAGTTCGTCGGGAACGGACGGATGTCGACGTAGAGCTCGCTCAAGTCGACGGGATTTCGATCGTGATCGCCGTAGGCGTCGATGACCGCGTGGGCGGATACGATGTCGGTCACGCGCCAGTTTGGGGCAAGGAACGCGCGTCCCACTTCGATGCCCTCGTGCTCCGGGTCCCAGCGGGTGAGCCCGAGACCGCCGTTCATGAAGGACGGCTCGCCGCTCGCATGGACCCAGCGAACATCGAGGTCACCGTCCACGCTCAAGCGATCCTGGGCAGATGCGCCCCCAGCGAGCGCGCAGAGCAGTAGCGGGGCGATGGAGAGGCGCATCAGTAGTCCCAGATGCGGCGTCGTGGCCGCGGCTCGGGCCGAGCGCGCAGCGGCAAGCTCAATTGCATGCGGACCGACGCCGATTCGTTCGCCTCGACGTGGACCGCTCGGGTGAGCGAGGGTGGCGCGTCCGCGATGTAGGGGCTCCACACGGCCAGCTGATAGTCACCCTTCGGCAAATCCTTGACCGCGAATCCGCCTGCGGCATCGGTCGTGCCGAAATAGGGAGCGGGCGTCACGTAGATGTAGCCCACCATCGCGTCGTGAATGTTGCAGCCGAGAACCACAAGTCCCGGCTTGTCGAAAGTCACCGGCGGATGAGCCTCGCCCTTGTACAGCGGCAGCTTGAAGCGCTTGGCCGGTGAAAACGAATACACCTGGTGGCTCACCGAATCGTTGTTCGGAAATTCCACACTGTCACCGACCGCGATCGCCAGCACGCCGGGCACGAAGGCCTTGTGACGCTGGTCCATGACGGCCGCTTTCGGGCTCGGGGCGGCCACCGGCACGGCCGGCACCAGCGTCACGACGGCCTCGCGGACGCCTTTCCCATCCCGATCGAGCACCATTACCGAGAGGTCGGCCGCGGCAGAGGACATCCACACCCCAACGCATGCAAACGTGACGCAGGTGGCAATGGCGCGCCGCGACAGCGCGAAATCGATTCCAAATCGATGCCGCCCGGCCGAATTCCTACCGGGTCTGGACTTAACATCGGCTTTGGGTATGCCCCTGAACATGCTTCACAGCTTCCGCAGCCGCATCCTGGCATTAGTGCTCGGACTGGTCACTTTGGTGTTATCGGCAGCAATCGTCGCAATTGCAGTCAAAGCACGCGCGGAAGTTGAGCACCAGGTGGGTGTCGAGTTGCGCATGGCCGCGGACACCGCTCGCGAGGTGCTGCGTTTCCGCGGTTCCCAACTCGCCACGGCCGTCGAGGTGCTGACGGCGGATTTCGGCTTCAAGGAGGCCGTCGCCTCGGCGGATGCAGCGACTTTATTGTCTGCGGTCGAGAATCAGCGGCTGCGAATCGACGCCAATCTCGTCATCGTCCTCGCGCCGGACGGAGGTCCCGTCGCGAGTACTCTGGGGAGGCTCTCGGAGCAGACCGAGCGCGACTTGAAGCAGCTCGTAGCGAGCGATGCGGACGGGGAAATTCTCCAGCTCTACCGGCTCATCGACGGCCGCCCCTACCAGCTGGTGCTGGCACCCGTGATGGCTCCGGATCCGATCGGCTGGGCCGCGATGGGCTTCGCGCTCGATGACCGGGTCGCGGCCGATCTCGCGCGCCTCCTCGGGGTCGACGTCTCCTTCGTGGCGGGCGGGGCGGACGAGTACGTCGCCACTTCGTTCACTCGCGCCGAGCAGCGCCCGCTCACCGGGGCCGGGGGCAAGGCGCCCTTCGTGGTGACGGCGGGCGGCGAGAAATTCCTGACCTGGAGCAATCCGATCCCCGCGGATGGGCCGTTGACGCTGGTGCTGCAGCGCTCGCTCTCCGCGGCGCTGCGCCCGTACAACGACGTGAGGAATTCCATATTTGCGATCGGCGCGCTGATGCTGACGGTCGCCTCGATTCTCGCGGTGCTCCTCGCGCGCAGCGCGATCCGCCCCGTGGAGGATCTGACCCGGGCGGCGGAGCGGCTCGAGGCGGGCGACTACGGCATCACGGTGCCGACGGCGACCACGACCGAGCTCAAGCGCCTCGCCGGCGCCTTCAACGCGATGCGCACCGCCGTCGCCGATCGCGAGGCGACGATCCGGCATCAGGCCAACCACAATCCCTTGACGCAGCTTCCGACCCGCGCCCGCTGCTGCGACATTCTCGATGAGATCCTGGATCGGGCTCGACACCAGGGTCAGGTCGTGACGGTGTGCGTGGTCGAGTGTCACCAATTCCAGACGATCGTCGGCTCCTTCGGGCACGCGGCGGGCGATGAGGTGCTGTGCGAGGTTGCGCGCCGACTCGCCGCGCACGAAACCGATCGTGAGCGTGTCGGTCACATCGGCACCGATCGATTTCTGGTGATCTTGGAATCCGTCGACCGTGCGGAGCTGCCCCATCGGGCCGCGCTCATCCTCGAGCGGCTGCGAGGCACGTTCGACTACGCCGGCGTGTCGTTTCAGCTCGATATGCGCCTCGGTGCCGCGGTTTTCCCGGCCGACGGAGGGTGCGCGGCGGAACTTCTGCGGCGCGCCGACCTCGCGCTGTTTCGCGCCAAGGAGACCGGTTCCGCGGTCGGCATCTACGTGACGGGCGATGACAGCAGCCACCGCCATCGCCTGTCGATCCTGGGCGAGCTCAGCCGCGCGATCGCCTCGAATGAGCTCGAGCTCCACTATCAACCCAAGGTGAGCGCCGCCACGGGCCATGTGGTCGGCTGCGAGGCACTGGTGCGGTGGCGGCATCCGCAGCAAGGGTTCATCCCACCCGGCGAGTTCGTTCCGCATGCCGAGCGGACGGGGGCCATTCGGTCGCTCACCGCGTGGGTGGTGGGAAGGGCGCTCAAGGACCTCACCCGCTGGCAGGAGGCGGGATTCGCGATCGATGTGTCGATCAATGTCTCGCCGGTGGATTTCGCAGATTCCGGTTTCGCCGACCACATCGCGACCTTGCTCGAGAGCACGCGCGCGAATGCGAGCCGGGTGGTGCTGGAAGTCACCGAGAGCGGCGCCATGAAGGACCTGGCGGTGACTCTGCGCATGATGGAGCAGCTGCGCGTTCTCGGCGTGCGCTTCTCGATCGACGATTTCGGCACGGGGCACTCCTCGCTCGCGCACCTGAAGAGGCTGCCGGTGGACGAGGTCAAGATCGACCGCTCGTTCATCAAGGAGCTCGAGACGCAGCGCGACGACGATGTGATCGTGCGCTCGACCATCAACCTGGGTCATGCCATGAATCTCAAGGTCGTGGCGGAGGGCGTCGAGCAGGCCTCGAGCTGGGCTCTGCTCGGGCGTCTGGGATGCGACATGATCCAGGGCTACTTCGTGTCGAAGCCCTTGCCCGCCGCGGAATTCACCGCCTGGATGGCCGCCCGAATCGAATCGGGCGGGCAATTGATTCGCCTGGCCGAAGTGCCGCTCACGGATGGCGCGGACGACGACCCCTGCACGGTGGCGGTCGGCCTGTAGCGCGAGAGGCCCTGACCCCTGCCCTAGCCGGCGGCCTTGACCGCCTGGATCAACTGGCTCACCGCGGCCTGCGCGTCGCCGTAGAGCATGCGGGTCTGATCGAGCACGAACAAGGCATTATCGATCCCCGAAAATCCCTGTCCCTGCCCGCGCTTGATGACGATCACATTTCGGGCCTTGTCCGCATTGAGGATCGGCATGCCGTAGATCGGGCTCGCCTTGTTCGTGCGCGCGTCGGGATTCACCACATCGTTGGCGCCGATGATCAATGCCACATCGGCCGTCTCGAACTCGGCATTGATCTCGTCGAGATCCGAGATGAGATCGTAGGGCACGCCGGCCTCGGCCAGGAGCACGTTCATGTGTCCGGGCATGCGCCCCGCCACCGGGTGGATGGCGAAGCGCAGGTTCACGCCGCGATCGATGAGCAGCTGGCACAGCTCCCAGATCTTGTGCTGCGCCTGGGCAACCGCCATGCCGTAGCCCGGGACCACGATCACCTTGCTGGCAAAGGCCATCATCACGCCGACGTCGGCGGCCTCGATGGGCTTGAGAGCCCCGCTCACCGCGCCGCTCGCCGCGGCGCCGGTGTCGCCGAAACCGGAGAACAGCACGTTGGCGAGCGAGCGGTTCATGGCCTTGGCCATCAGCTGCGTGAGCAGCGTGCCCGCCGAGCCCACCACCGTGCCGGCGATGATCATCGCCGCGTTGTTGAGCACGAAGCCCTCCAAACCGACCGCCAGGCCGGTCAGGGCGTTGTAGAGCGAGATCAC
>DATHCO010000228.1:0-10490 GCA_035319505.1 Steroidobacteraceae bacterium
CCGAGAAGAACTACGCCCAGGGCTCGGTGACGCAGACGACGGGGCAGCTGGACATGTCCATCTCCGGCCACGGCTTTTTCCAGATCACGCTGCCGGACGGGACCCTGGCGTACACGCGCGACGGCTCGTTCACGCTGGACAACCAGGGGAACGTGGTCACTGCGTCCGGCTACCCGCTGTCGCCCGCGGTCACGGTTCCCGCCGGCACGCAGTCGGTCACGATCGGCACCGACGGGGTGGTGACGGCCCTGTCCGCCGCCAACAAGACCACCCAGATCGGCCAGATTCAATTGGCCGATTTCGTCAACGAGGAGGGACTCCAGCCGCTCGGCAACAACCTCTTGATCGAGTCGGCCGCGAGCGGCGCGCCGCAGACCGGTACGCCGGGACTCAATGGCCTCGGGACCGTGCAGCAGGGCACCTTGGAGACTTCCAACGTCAACACCGTCACCGAGCTCGTCAACATGATCGAGTGCCAGCGCGCCTACGAGATGAACTCCAAGGCGATCTCCACCACTGATCAGATGCTCGAATATCTCACGACCAATCTGTCATGAGAGCTGAATACGCCCCGATCGGCTGCATGTTGCCGGTACTCGCGCTCGCGGCGACGCTCGCGGCATGCTCCACGATGTCCGCCAAGGATCACAAGGCGGATACGGTCGTGCCGCGCACGTTGCCGCCGCCCGCGCCGCGCACCGACGGCGCCATCTATCAGGCGGGACAGGAGATGGTGCTGTTCGCGGATCTCAAGGCGCGGCGCGTGGGCGATGTGCTCACCATCGTCTTGAACGAGTCGACCAACGCGAGCAAGAGCGCGACAACGAAGACCACGAAGAATTCCTCGGTGACGGATACGGGTCCCAGCGTGTTCGGCAAATCCATCACCACCAAGGGGGTGCCGATTCTCGATACGACGCTCTCCGGCGCGCACAGCTTCGACGGCGAGGGCGCAATCACCCAGGGCAACAGCCTGGTCGGAAGCCTGACGGTGACCGTCGTCGAAGTGCAAAGCAACGGAAATCTCGTCGTGCAAGGCGACAAGACCCTGAAGCTCAATCAGGGAGACGAATTCATCCACATCTCGGGCGTGGTGCGGCCGGCGGACGTGGCGACCAACAATTCCGTGACCTCGGACAAATTAGCGGACGCTCACATCAGCTATTCGGGCAAGGGCGTCATCGACAACTCCAACCGCATGGGTTGGCTCATGCGTTTCTTCAACTCCGTGTTCTCCCCGCTCTGATGAGCTCGAGCATCACACGATGGCGCAGGCGTGCGGCGCTCGCACTTCTCGCGGCCGCCGGCGCGGCCGCCGGGGCTCTCGCGCCGGCACACCTCGCGCGTGCCGAGCGCATCAAGGACATGGCGCAGGTGCAGGGCGTGCGCACCAACCAGCTGGTCGGCTACGGCCTGGTCGTGGGTCTCGACGGCACCGGTGATCAGACCAGCCAGGCGCCTTTCACGATCCAGTCGCTCACCAACATGCTCGCCCAGCTCGGTGTGGTGGTTCCGTCGAACGTGACTCCGCAGCTCAAGAACGTGGCCGCGGTGTCGGTGCATGCGGTGATGCCGGCCTTCGTGAAACCGGGGCAGACGATCGACATCACCGTCAACTCGATTGCCAACGCGAAGAGTCTGCGCGGCGGATCGCTCCTCGTCACGCCATTGCACGGTCTCGACGGCCAGATCTATGCGATCGCGCAGGGAAATCTGGTGGTGAGCGGCTTCGGCGTCGAGGGGAATGACGGCTCGAAGCTCACGGTCAACGTACCGAGCTCCGGGCGGATCCCGAACGGCGCCACGATCGAGCGCGCGGTCCAGACGCAGCTCGCCCAGGGCGATGCCATCATCCTGAACTTGAACGATCCGGATTTCACCACCGCCACACGGCTCGTGGCGAGCGTCAACTCGGGTATGGGCGAGGGAATCGCGAGCATCGTCGACGGCGGCTCGGTGCGTGTGAAGGCGCCGATCGATCTCACCGAGCGCGTCGCCTTTTTATCGAAGGTGGAGAACCTCGAGATCGAGCCCGCAAGCGCGGCCGCTCGGGTGATCATCAATTCGCGCACCGGCACCGTGGTGATCTCGAGCAACGTGCGGGTGAGCCCCGCGGCCGTCTCGCACGGATCGCTCTCGGTGAGCATCAAGGAAGAAAAGACCGTGAGCCAGCCCGGCCCCTTGTCGAACGGCACCACGACGGTGGTCAACAATTCGACCATCAAGGTCGATCAGGGATCGAGCCGCATGTTCTTGTTCCAGCCGGGCGTGGAGCTCGAGCAGATCGTGCATGCGGTGAACGAGGTCGGCGCCGCGCCGGGCGACCTCGTGGCCATCCTGGAGGCTTTGAGGGAGGCCGGCGCGCTGCAAGCCGAGCTCATCGTGATCTGATATGACGGCCCTGCTCACACCCTCATCTCTACCGCCCGCTTCCGGCACCGCCGCGACGGCTGCGGACACCTATACCGATCTCAACGGTCTCGCGGCGCTCAAGAGCGCGCCGAACTCCCCGGCATCGATCCGTGCGGTGGCCGAGCAGGTCGAGGCGCTGTTCCTGCAGATGATGCTGAAGAGCATGCGCGATGCGGGCACCGGCGACGGTGTCACCGATAACAACGAGACCGACATGTACCAGGACATGTTCGACAAGCAAGTGGCGCTCACCCTGAGCAAACGGCAGGATCTCGGCATCGCGCGCTTCCTCGAGGGCCGGCTCGGCGAGCAGTCATCGGAGCAATCGTCCTCCTCGAGCGTGCCCGCATCTGCCCCGGCGCAGCTCACCTATCCGCCGGCGGCCTCGACGGCGGCGCCTACCGGCGGCGCTGCAGACGAGTTCGTCGAGCGGGTGCTGCCCCCGATCCGGCGCGCCGCCCGCTCGCTCGGCATCAATCCGGCCGGGCTCCTGGCGCAGGCGGCCCTGGAGACCAGCTGGGGGCAGCGCATGCCGCGCAAGGCCGACGGCAGCTCGAGCCTCAATCTGTTCGGCGTCAAAGCCGGTGAAGACTGGGCGGGTCCACGAGCGGTCGCCGAGAGCGTGGAAGTCGACGGTGGCGTCGCGACGCAGCGCCGCACGACATTTCGGGCCTACTCGTCGATCGAGGAGAGCGTCGAGGACTTCACGCGGCTCCTCGCGAGCTCACCGCGGTATCAGCAGGCGCTCGCGGCGGGTGATGACGCCGAGGCCTACGTCCGGCGCATCGGGGAGTCGGGCTATGCAACTGACCCGAAGTACGGCGATAAGTTAAGTGGAGTGCTGGCGAGCGGCCCGCTGCGCTCGGCGCTCGATGCGCGCGTCGCGAAGCTATAGAAACGGCGGGGTATGCCGACAAGATTTGAGGCGAGAGCTGCGATCGGCACCGCGGAGAGACTAGCGTGGCAAATGTCTTTGGGATCGATGTGTCTGCGCTGCAGGCGTTTCAGCAGGCGATCGAGGTCACGAGCAACAACGTGGCCAACGCCTCGACGCCGGGCTACGACGAGGAATCGATCGAGCTCGGCGAGGCCCCGCCCCAGTCGAGCCTCGGCTTTGAGCTC
This sequence comes from Steroidobacteraceae bacterium, assembly GCA_035319505.1. Lineage (GTDB taxonomy): Bacteria > Pseudomonadota > Gammaproteobacteria > Steroidobacterales > Steroidobacteraceae > Bog-1198. Next base: position 3,535 of record DATHCO010000228.1, read on the forward strand.
GGCAGCGGAGTCGATGTTCTCGGCGTGTCCCGCGCCTTCAGTCAGTCGGCGGCCAATCAGCTCAATAGCTCCCAGAGCAGCCTCGGGCAGCTCAATGTGCTGCAGAACTATACGAGCCAGATCGACAACTTGTTCGGTGACACGGCCTCGGGGCTGACCACGGCGTTGCAGAACTACTACAACGGATGGTCGGCGGTCGCCGACGACCCGACCTCTGCCGGCGCGCGTGAGTCCTTGCTCGGCGACGCGAACGCGCTCGCCGACAACCTCAGCACGACGAGCGGCCAACTTCAGGGCTTGAATTCCGACATCAACGCGAGCATCACCGCCGACGTGCAGCAGATCAACTCGATCAGCTCGTCGATCGCGAGCCTGAACCAGCAAATCGTGGGCGTCGAAGGCAACGGAGCGAGCCCCAATTCGCTGCTCGACCAACGCGATCAACTGCTCTCGAATCTCTCCCAGCTGGTCGGGGTGACCACCACGACCGATTCCAACGGCGCCCTGAATGTGTTCACCGGACAGGGAGTGCCCTTGGTGATCGGCAGCACGAGCAACACGCTCACCACGATTCCCGACCGGTTCAACCCCTCGCAGCTCGAGATCTCCTCGTCGGACTCCGACGGCAGCTCGATCTCGAGCTCGATCACCTCGGGCAATCTCGGAGGACTCCTCGCCGCACGCACTCAGGCGATCGAGCCGGCGCTCAACCAGCTCGGTCAAATCGCAACGGCCGTCGCGCAGAGCGCCAATCTGCAGCAGAACTCGGGCCTCGATCTGAACGGTGAGCTCGGTGCGAACCTGTTTTCCCTGGGCGCGCCGCTCGCGACGGCCTCGACCGCGAATACCGACAATACCCAGGCGAGCGTCAGCATCTCGAACCTCGGCGAGTTGACCGCGGACAACTATCTGCTGTCCTACACCGGGGGCACCTACACGCTCACCGATACGACGACCGGAGCCAGCGTCGCGCTCACGGGCGCGGGAACCGCGGCGAATCCGCTGCAAGCGGCCGGATTGTCGATCGTTTTGTCGCAAACCCCCGCCTCGGGCGATGAGTTCCTCATTCAGCCCACCGCACAAGCCGCCGGCTCGATCAAGGTCGCGCTCTCGGATCCGTCGGCGCTCGCCGCTGCGGGAGCGATACAGACGTCGGCCGCCGACACGAACGCGGGCACGGCGACGATCGACGCAGGCACCGTGCTCGATCCGACGAACCCGAACCTGCTCGCGACGACGACCATCGAGTTCCTGAGTCCGACCACCTATTCGGTGAACGGCGCCGGCAGCTTCGCCTACACCTCCGGCGGCAACATCGACTTGAACGGCTGGCAGGTGCAGATCAGCGGCACGCCGGCGACGGGCGATGTGTTCACCGTCCAGAGCAACGCGGGCGCCACCGGAGACAATACCAACGCGCTCGCGAACGTGAATCAGCAATCCGAGGGCGTTCTATCCAACGGAACCACGAGCGTGTCCGGCGCCGTGAGCTCGATGATCACCAACGTCGGAGCCCAGGCGCAGCAGGTGACTACGGCGCAGACCGCGCAGGCGGCCGTCAACACGCAGGCGCAGACCAATGTGCAGTCGGTCAGCGGCGTCAATCTCGACCAGGAGGCGGCGAACCTCCTGCAGTGGCAGCAGGCCTATCAGGCCTCCGCGCAGGCGCTCTCGGTCGCAAACGGGTTGTTCACCGACTTCTTGGACTCGATCAACGGCACTTACTCGTAAAGGCTCGGAAGGACAATCGGCATGCGTATCACCGAAGGCATGGATCAGGCGCAGTTCCTGGCCGCCATCAACCAGCTCGAGTCGAGCATCTCGCAGACGCAGAGCCAGATCTCCAGCGGTCTGTCCTTCACCACGGCATCGGAAGATCCGATCGCCGCGGGTCTGGTGGCCGGCTACAACCAGGTGCTCTCCCAGAGCCAGCAATACACCTCCAACGCGGGCGCGGCCCAGACGAGCCTCAACGTGGAGGACAATGCCCTGACGCAGGTGCAAGACACCCTGCAGAGCTTGCGCGACCTCGCGCTCGAAGCCAACAACGGCACCGAGTCGGCTCAAAACTTGAGCGCGATCGCCACTCAGGTCCAGCAAATACAGCAGACGCTCATCTCGCTCGCCAACACGCAGGACGGAAGCGGCAGTTACATCTTCGCGGGCTACTCGACGCAGACCGAGCCCTTTGCGCAGAGCGCGACCGGCGCGACCTACAGCGGCGATCAGGGCCAGCGGCAGGTCGAGATCGGCGCAGGGCAAACGGTCACCGTCGGCGACAACGGCGATCTCGTCTTCAATCAGATCAAGACGGGCAACGGCACGTTCGACGTGACGCCGGCCGCCGGCAATACGGGGACGGGTGTCGTCGGGGCGACGACGGTGACGAATCCGACCGCTTACTCGGGCGGCGCCTACACGATCAGCTTCCCCACGGCCCAGACCTACCAGGTCGTCAATTCGAGCAACGTCGTCGTCGCTTCCGGCAACTATACGAGCGGGCAAGCGATCTCCTTCGCCGGCGTCCAGGTCACCCTGTCGGGTCAGCCTGCGGCGGGCGACTCGTTCGATGTGACCCCGAGCGCCGATCAGAGCCTCTTCACCAGCGTGCAAAATCTGGCGACGGCGCTCACGCAGGGCGCCTCGACACCGGTGAGCGAAGCGCAGCTCAGCAACGCGATCGCGCAGACCGTCAACAACATCGACCAGGCGCTCTCCCACGTGCAGGGCGTGCAAGCGAGCGTGGGTGGGCGGCTCAACGCCGTCACGACCCAGCAGTCGGTCGCAACCGCCCAGCAGACGCAGCTCCAGCAGTCGATCTCCAACCTGCAGGGCCTCAACTACGCGAGCGCGATCTCATCGCTCGATTCGCAGAACACCACGCTCCAGGCGGCGCTCCAGGCCTATACGCAAACGCAGGGCCTGTCGCTGTTCAAGTACCTTTAAGCGCGACGCGTGATGTCGGCGGCGTGAGCCGCCTCGCTGCGCCGGCCGAAGGACATTGCGCCCTTGAGGCTCTAGTGGTGGTGGCCGCCGGCACCGTGCACGTGGCCGTGCTCGAGCTCCTCGGCCGTCGCTTCGCGCACGCCGACCACCTGTACCTCGAAGTGCAAGGTGCGGTCGGCCAGCGGATGATTGCCGTCGAGAGTCACCATGTCCCCGACCACGGCGGTCACGGTGAACACGCGCACGCCGTCATCGGTGCGCGCCTGAAACTGCATGCCTTTCTTCAGAGCCCCGGCGCCCTGCAAGGAGCGCTTCGGGACACGCCGAATCAGCGACTCATCGCGTGTGCCGTACCCATCGGCGGGAGATACCACGACGGCTAGCGAATTGCCCTCTTGCTTGCCCTCGAGCGCCCTCTCTAGACCGGCCACGAGATTCCCGTGACCCTGGATGTAGGCGAGCGGCTCGCCCCCCACGGAGCTATCCAGCACAACGCCACCGTCGTCCTTGAGCGTGTAATGGATGGTCACCACCCGGTCTGCGCTGATTTCCACGTTCAGGTCACTCCGCCGCTTCTCGTCGAGGATCTGCAGCAAGCTTACACAATTGGAGCGCATCGTGGTAAGCGGCGGTTTTCTGATTCAGGACGCTAGGCCGCAAGCTTGCCCTCCAGATCGTAAGCGCCCGCCCCGGTGATGTGCGCTTCGGCCCAGTCTCCGACCGCCACCGTGGCGGCGCCGCGGATGCGCACGACGCCGTCGATCTCCGGCGCGTCGCCGCGCGTGCGCGCCTCGGCGACGTCGCCGTCGACTCGATCGATGAGTACCTGCAGTGTGCGGCCCACTTTCGCGGCGAGCCGCCTCGCGCTGATTTCGGCGGCAAGCTCCATGAATCGCGCCCGCCGCTCCTGCCTGACCTCAGGCGGCACCGGCGGGCAGGGGAGCGAATTCGCTGCGGCGCCTTCGACCGGCGAGTATTCGAAACAGCCGACCCGATCGAGCTGCGCCTCCTCGAGCCAGGCGAGAAGCTCGCTGAAGTCCTCTTCCGTCTCGCCGGGAAAGCCGACGATGAAGGTGCTGCGAATCGTGATGTCCGGCACGGCGCTTCGCCAGGCCGCGATGCGTTGCAAGGTATTCTCGGCGGCGGCCGGACGCTTCATGAGCTTCAAGATTCGCGCGCTCGCATGCTGAAACGGAATGTCGAGGTAGGGGAGGACGCTCCCGCCGGCCATGAGCCCGATGACTTCATCGACGTGCGGATAGGGGTAGACATAGTGCAATCGAATCCATGCACCGAGCTCGCCCAGCGACTCGGCGAGATCGTAGAAGCGGGCACGACGCTCGGCGCCGCGCCAGGTCTCGGCGGCAAACTTGAGGTCCGCGCCGTACGCGCTCGTGTCCTGAGAGATGACCAGGATCTCTTTCACCCCGGCGCGTACCAGCCGCTCGGCCTCGCGCAGCACTTCGCCCACGGGCCGGCTCACCAGGCGTCCTCGCATCGAGGGGATGATGCAGAAGCTGCAGTGGTGATTGCAGCCCTCCGAAACCTTGAGGTAGGCATAGTGGCGGGGCGTCAGTTTCACGCCTTGGGCGGGGATCAGGTCGAGGAAGGGCTCGTGTCTCGGCGGCAGGTATTCGTGCACGGATGCCACCACTTCCTCGTAGCGCTGCGGCCCCGTCACCTTGAGCACCTGAGGGTGCCGGTCGAGAATCTTCCGAGGCTGCGCACCCAGGCAGCCCGTCACGATCACCTTGCCGTTCTCCGCCAGCGCCTCGCCGATCGCCTCGAGAGATTCGTCCACCGCCGCATCGATGAAGCCGCAGGTGTTCACGATCACGAGGTCCGCCGCGCCGTAATTCGCGGCGACTTCGTAGCCCTCCGCGCGCAGCCGGGTGAGGATGCGCTCGGAGTCGACCAGCGCCTTGGGGCACCCCAGGCTGACGAAGCCCACCTTCGGGGCCTTGGCTTTCGCGGCGCTCAATGATCGTTCTACCTTCGGCTCGGCGGGAGACGCGGCGCGCAGTTTACTCCAACGCCCGGCAGTAAAGCACGGTCTCCTCCCCGTGGATCGTGTAGTGATCGATGTAGCAGGAATAAAAGGGAAACTCGTGCTTGACGTGCGCGATGATCTCGAAGAGGTCATTGGGCTTGTGATAGAGCGAGATCGCCAGTTTCGGCTTGAATCTCTGAATGCTCTGCCGCGCGCCGCGAATGCAGTCGAGCTCGGCGCCTTCCACGTCGAGCTTGATGAAATCGATCTTGGGAATGCTCTGGGACTTCACCAGGAAATCGACTGATCTCAAGGGAACCTGGCTGCCGCCGGCGCTGAACCCCGGCGCATATTGATTCAGCACGATCGGCTTGGCAAAGATGTTCTTGTCGGACAGCCCGAACGGCATCACGCTCACGTTGCGGTGGGCGAACTGCCTGGCGTTGTGCTCCAGTATCGACAGGTGATCGGCTACCGGGTCGAAGCAAAAAACGCTGCCCCGCGCCCCGACCGCGTTGGAGAATACCGCCGCGGTGTCCCCCGTGCAGGCGCCGCCGTCGAGCACCGTATCGCCGGCCGCGGGCGCGATCTCGACGCCGTCCTTGCGATAGAAATACTGTCCTCGAAACAGGTAGTAGTCCAGGCCCAGGCAATCGACGAGATAGCGGTTGCCGCCGAACTCGAAATCGAAGTGCTTCAGCTTTCCGAACAATCCGCCCGCGGGCAGAGGACTCGGCGTCGACTTCTCCAGCGCCTTGTACTCGTCGAATTCCCTGTGCTTGCCCGCGAAGTCCACCGGGAGTCTCACGCTGAAATGACCGGCGAGCCTGAAGGCTATCAGGTACAGATACAGTCTCCTCGACGCCTCGTTCCCGAGGAGCGAGTACGCGGCATGGAGGCTCGCATGATTCTTCAGGAACCAGTCGAAATAATAGGCGCGCTCGGCTGCGTTGAACTCCTTGGAGTGATCGACGCCGTCGATGTTGAACCTCGCAGCGTCGAAATTATCGAGGAAGGTGTTCAATTTGAGCGCCGCGATCGAATGGATGAGAATCGAGTTGTAGAAGGATGCAGAAGAGTCGGGCAGTTCGACGAACATGGGTCCCCTCTAGTCGATGGCGGTGGCCGGATTGCCGAACACCTTGGCGCCCGGCGCCACCCGCCGCAGCACGACGCTGCCCGCGCCGACGTAGCCCCAAGCGCCGACCCGTGCATGGGGCAGTATCGTCGCGTGGCTGCCGAGGAACACTCCCTCGTCGAGTACCGCGCAGCCGTTGATCTCGCAGGAGCCGCACACCTGCGAGTAGTCGCCGATCCTCGTGTCATGCGCGGTGTTGCTGTGCGTGCCGAAACTCACGTGCCGGCCGAGGCGGATATCGCAGGACAGTTGTGTGAAGGGTCCGACGATCGAGCCCTCGCCGATCCGCACGTCATGCCCGATCAAGGCGGTCGGATGGATCAAGGTGGCGAAGCGGGCGCCTTTTCGGCCGAATAGCGAGCAGTAGTGCTCCTTGTCCTTCGGCGTGCCGATGGCGCAGAGAAATTCCTCGTCCGGAGTCGGCTCGTAGGACTCGGGGCTGGCGAGAATGGGCGCATCGTAGGAGAAGTGCTCGAGCATCCGGGGACGATTGTCGAGGAAGCCCTTCATTTTCCACGGCGCTCCTGCGCGCATCGCCTGCTCTGCCCAGGTGAACACTTCGCGTGCGAAGCGGCCCGCGCTGATGATGATGAGACTGCTCTTTCTCGTGGTCATTCGCCGATGCCCTTGCCCGGCTTATTCATGAAGGGCAGCTGCTTTATCCGACGGCGCCGGCTTTGGAAGGGAATTTTCCGGGCCGCCGTCCATCCCTCCCTAATGGTATGGACCCACCCCCCTCGATGGAGGCTGCGGGAAAAACATTGCGCTGCGCAGTCCCTGCTGCGCGCAAGCCCTGGGTGGCCATCCATGGCCACCCGCGCGACGCATGCGTCGCGCCCGTGTGTTTCACGCCCCGGAAAATTCCCTTCCAAAGCCGACTCC
>DATHCO010000229.1:0-30857 GCA_035319505.1 Steroidobacteraceae bacterium
CGTCGCTGGCGCAGTCGTGAATCTGCGCGGCCGAATAGCCAAGCTCCCACAGCCGCCAGATCTGCCGAGGCGGCTCGAGCGCCAAATGGCGGTCCGGATCGAAGGTCGGCTCATCGGCAATGGTCTCGTAGGTCGGGGGGAGCGCCTTTGGAAAGGGCAGAGGGGTGGCTAGCATGCTCGATATTCCTCATGGATGATGACCGTCAAGCTCCTGGCCAAGCTCAATGCTTGCGGGTTTGCAATGGGTCACTCTAATCTCCTATAAGCACGGTGGCGAGACGAATGGGTCATGCAGTCGCTCGACGACGCTAGATTCCGGGGTGCGAACATTGAACGACTGTCATGGGGAGCGCGGGTGGCTCGATTGAGCGCCCGCGGCTTGGGCGCGCCGAGAAGCGGCTCAATCGGTCTGTCGCGCCGCCAGGCGCTCGCCTCTCTCGGCAGCGCCGGAATCACCGCCGCCCTGCCCCGGATCCTCACGAGCGCCCGTAGCGAGGCGCTCGGTCCCGGCAACATCCCCTTGGCGCGGCCGGAAAGACCCGTCGCGCTGCCCCTCAATGCGGCGCCGATTCGCAGCGGCCTCGCGCCGGAAACGGGTGGAACCTTCAGGCTCTACAACTATGCAGACTACATCGACAAGAAGGTGGTCGAGGAGTTTGGCGAGCGTTACGGCGTGGTCACGGAGCTATCGACGTTCGAGAACATGGACGAGGCCATCACGCGAATGGCGAGCAGTATGATCCTGCCGGACGTGACGAACATCTCGCATGAACGGCTAGTCCAAGCGGTCGTCGGGAAGCTCCTGCAGCCGATCAATCTCGACTACGTCCCCAATCTGGGCACCTGCGTCTGGCCCTCCCTGCAGAGTCCGTTCTATGACGTCGGGTCGCGCTACACCGTGCCCTATGTGGTATACGCGACGGGCATCGGGTGGCGCTCGGACAGGATCTCCGAGAACATCGCCGCCATGGACAACCCCTGGTCGATCTTCTGGCGCTCCGGTAAATACAAGGGTTACGTCGGTATCCTCGATGATGATCGGCAGGCGTTGAGCCTGGCGATGCTCTACCGAGGCTTCTACGACATCAACACCGAGGATCCCGTGGTCATCGAGCGAGCGCTCGCGGACCTCAGGGACTTGCTGCTGATTTGCAATCCCAAGATCAACGAGTCGCAAGCCCATACCTTGCCGACGGGTGAGAGCTGGCTGCACGAGGCCGACTCGGGCGACCTTCTGGGGGCCTACTTGTCCGATCGCCCGGAGGGCTATGATGGCTCGACCCTGCGTTTCTGGTCGGCGCCGAAAGGGAGGGGCCCGGTCAATAACGATTGCTGGGCGATACTCTCCGCGGCCAAGAAGCCGGTTCTCGCGCACCTCTGGCTCAATTACTTGCTCGACCCGAGCGTCGCCTTCAATAATTTCCTCTACACCGGATACCAACCACCGCAGGTCTCGTTGAGCGCGGAATCGCTCATCGAGAGACGAATCATTCCGAGGAATCTACAGACCACGATCTTTACCAGCGATGCGTTCGGTCCCGGATCGCAGCATTATGCGACGCTGACCGCGAAGGGAAACGCGATGTGGCAGAAGGCCTATGCGCGCTTCCTTGCCGGGACCTGAGGCTCGAGGAGCGAGCGGCATGTATCCGAAATGGCTATGGCCCGCGCTCGCCGCGGCGGGCATCCTCTGGTTGGTGCTGCTGTTCCTCGTGCCCTTCTACGCCATCATCGGCGTGGCATTCGGCGGAGTCGATCCCATCTTTCAAAACCCCGTGCCCGCGTGGAGTCCCTGGCACTGGGATTTTGCCTCGGCGATCGACACGCTCAAGGGGTTTCTGCCGCAGCACGAGTACTGGCGGGTCTTCCTGCGAACGGCCGAATACGTGGCGGCTGCGCTCACGGCGAGCTTGCTCATCGGTTATCCGGTCGCCTACTACGTATCGCGTCATGCCCGCCGAACCAAGGCTCTCCTCGTTGCGCTGTTGGTGCTTCCGTTCTGGGTCAGTTATCTCATGCGCATGCTGGCGTGGGTCAACCTGTTCGCACCCTCCGGTTTGGTGAACGAGGTGTTGGCAGTGACGCGCCTCACCACGCAGCCGCCGGATTGGCTCAACGGCAACCCGGTATCGGTCATCTTGGCACTGGTCTACGGGTACGTACCGTACCTGATCGTTCCGTTGCTGGCGGCGCTGGACCGGATCGACCAGAGCCTCCTGGAGGCGGCGCGCGACCTCGGCGCAAGTCCCTGGCAGGCCTTCGTGCACGTGACGCTACCGCTCTCGAAGACAGGGATCTTGGGTGCGAGCGTGATCATCGCCCTGCCGATGTTCGGCGATTATTACACGCCGAACGTCGTCTCCGGCTCGCCACTCACGAGCATGCTCGGCAATCAGATCGACATCTTTTTCCATGGTGGCCCGCAGCCCTCCGTCGGTGCATCCCTGACCCTGATCCTCACGCTCTTCCTCGCCGGGTTGACGGCGTATTACATGGTCGCGGTGGCGAGGGCCCATCGGGAGGGCGAGAGATGAGCGCAGGCGCCGCTTCGAGCCCGCGTGCGCGCTCTCTCGCGCGGCGCGCTCTTGACTGGATCGCCAATCCTTGGGGCAAGCCGCGATTTCTGCTTCTCGTCACCTGGGCATATGTGGGCGTATCGATCTTGCCGGTGCTCGTGGCGATCCAGTTTTCATTCAATGCGGGCCGATCGATGACCGCATGGCAGGGCTTCTCGCTGACTCGATGGTACTTCGGGGACCCCGTTTATTCCGTATGGCACGATCCGAGCTTGCGACACGCACTGATACAGAGCCTGAAGCTCGCGGGCTTTGACATGGTGATTGCGACGCCGCTCGGGGTGATGTTGGCGATCGGATTGTCCCGCTGGCGCAGCGTCGCCGCCAGTATGTCGAACTTCCTGATGCTACTGCCCATGGTGACGCCGGAGATCGTGATGGGCGTTGCCTTCTATCTGGTGATCCTGCACCTCTACACGTTCATCCATCCCGGTACATTCGCCCAAGCTCTCGGCCATGTCACCTTCTCGCTCTCCTATGTCGTCGTTATCGTCCGCGGGCGACTGGTGTCGATCGGCCGCCAATACGAGGAGGCAGCGGCGGATCTCGGCGCGACACCCTGGGAGAGCATGCGATACGTGCTGCTACCGCTGCTGCTGCCGGCCATTCTGTCGAGCCTGATGATCGTGTTCGCCATCTCCATCGACGATTTCGTGATCAGTCAGTGGCTCTCGTGCGGAGCGGGCTGCGACACGATCCCCATCCGCATCTACGGTTCGGCCCGCGCAGGGCCGTTGCCTGCGGTCAATGCGTTGGCAGCGCTCATGGTGTATTTCACGGTGATCGCGCTGGGAATCGCGTACCTGCTGTTCCGATTTCTCACTCGCGGCGAGCGCGCCGATCGCTCGACTCGATTGCTGGTCGGCGACATGGCGGCCTTAGAGATGTAGATGGCTGACCTATCGAGGTGTTCGAGGCGGGCGCTCGAGGCGGCGCGAGAGGGATCGTACGCATGAGTGGAGGCGAGGTCCAGCTCGTCGATCTGGTGAAGGACTACGGCAGAGTACGGGCGGTCGATCGTATCAATCTCAGCGTCGAGGGCGGGGAGTTCTTCTCGTTGCTCGGATCATCGGGCTGCGGCAAGACCACGACGCTGCGCCTGATCGCCGGCTTCGAGCGACCCACATCCGGGCGAGTGCTGTTGGATGGTGCCGACATGACCGGCACGCCGCCGAACCGGCGGCCAGTCAACACGGTATTCCAGAACTACGCGCTGTTTCCGCACCTCAACGTCTTCGAGAATGTGGCCTTCGGCCTACGCCGCGCGCGCGTCGAGGGCATCGATCTCAAGCGGCGGGTGGGCGAGGCCCTCGGGCTCGTGCAGCTCAGCGGCTTCGAGAAGCGCAGGCCGGCGCAATTGTCGGGCGGGGAGCAGCAACGCGTGGCGCTCGCGCGCAGCCTCGTGCTCAAGCCCGCGGTGCTACTGCTCGATGAGCCGCTCGGCGCGCTCGACGCGAGGTTGCGCAAGCAGTTGCAGGTCGAGCTCAAGACGCTGCAACGGCAAGTCCGTATCACGTTCATCTATGTCACTCACGACCAGGAAGAGGCGCTCACCATGAGCGACCGAATTGCCGTCATGTCCGGCGGACGGGTGGAGCAGGTGGCGCCTCCCGAGCAGGTCTACGAGGAGCCCTCGACGCTATTCGTGGCGGATTTCCTGGGTGTGTCCAATTTGATGGCGGCGACGGCCCTCGGAGACGATGGAACGGGGCGCTGCCGCGTACGACTCGGGAGCTTCCATTTGAGCGCGGGACGCGGCGATTGCCACATCCAGGGCCCAACCAGGATCACGATTCGCCCCGAGCGAGTCCGTCTCGAGCGGCACGATTGCAGTGGCGAGAACCGCATTCCAGGCATGATCGAGCGCTGGGTATATCTCGGCAATGCGGTCCAATTGGTCGTGCGTCTCGCCACGGGCGAGCTGATTCAGGCGCAGCTCCCCAACAGCGGAGAGACGATCCCCTTTGTGCAGGGCACGCCGGTGCAGGCCTATCTGCCGGCGAATGCGCTGCGCGTCCTCAAGGACACGGGCGCAGCTCCGCCCGGTCCCACAGAGCTGGCCGGGTGAGCGGCCCATGCGGATTACTCGTAACAGGCGGTCCCGAGACGTCTGGTCACGCCGGCAATAGCTCTGCGAGCGCCTACAGGGTTTTCTGCGGAAACCGATCGAGCGGGTAATAGCGTTCGATGATCGAGATCGCGGCTTTCGCGCCATCGAATGACGTGCGATCAGGACAAATTTGCGCTTTTCTTGCAACTGCGCTCAAAAACCCGGACATTACTGTTTGAATCACCTGGAGCCATGCGTGGATAGCAGTGCAGCTCTTATTCTGCGAGCCGCCGCATTCGCTGCGGAGAAGCACCGCGATCAGCGCCGCAAAGGCGCCGAGGCGTCGCCTTACATCAATCATCCCATTGCAGTTGCGCGGCTGCTGGCAAACGAAGGGGGCATCGGCGATGGGGCGGTTCTCGCCGCCGCGCTGCTCCACGACACGATCGAGGACACGGATACGAGCGCCGCAGAGCTCGCGAAGCAATTCGGCGAGGACATTGCCCATATCGTGGTGGAGGTCACGGATGACAAGGCGCGCTCCAGGGCGGAGCGCAAGCAGCAGCAGATCGAGCGCGCCGCACACATCAGCGATCGCGCGAAACTCGTCAAACTGGCCGACAAGATCTGCAATCTGCGCGACATGCGCTCATCGCCGCCGGCGGGTTGGTCGCCCGAGCGCCGCCGCGAGTACTTCGATTGGGCGAAGCAAGTCGTCGACGGTCTACGCAACGGGGTGAACCCGTCGCTCGAGGCTCTGTTCGATGCCGCCTATGCAGAGAGGCCGGCTTGAGATGGGCCGAGTGCCTCGATTGACGGCCCGCAAGCGCAGCAGATGAAATCATTCGGCAAGAAACCGTACGGTGCGCGGCTCGAGCGCATCCAGGCATCGCCGCGGTGGGTCGGCGATGGCTTTCGCAATATTCACCCCGTCATCCCCGGTCTGAAGGACCCGAACGCTCCGATGCCGACCCTGCGGGAATTTCTCCGCGGAGGCGAGCGTCGCGTACCGCGAGCGCCTCTTCCCTCCGTCAATCCCCTGATCGGCTGGGCGAGGCCCCCCACGAGCGGCTTGCGCGCGACGTGGCTCGGTCATTCCACGGTCCTGATCGAGATCGATGGCTACCGGGTGCTCACGGATCCCGTGTGGGGAGCGCGCGCCTCCCCATCGAGCATCGCGGGTCCGAAGCGCTTCCAGCCCGTGCCCGTGCCGTTACGCTCGCTCCCTCCGGTCGACCTCGTGATCGTATCGCACGATCACTACGATCACCTCGACTACCCGACGATCCGCGAGCTGGCCAAACGCGATGCGCCGTTCGTGACATCGCTCGGAGTCGGATCGCATCTCGAGGAGTGGGGCGTGCGCGCTGAGCGCATTGTCGAGCTCGACTGGTGGGAATCGCACACGCCGGATGGATGTGATCTCAGCGTGACCGCCGCGCCGTCGCAGCACTTCTCCGGGCGCGGGTTGAGGGACCGCAACGCGACGCTCTGGTCCTCGATGGTGATTCGATCGGCGCGGCACGCCGTGTTCTTCAGTGGCGATACCGGGCTTACCACGGAGTATCGGACGATCGGCGAGCGGCTCGGGCCCTTCGACTTGGTGATGTTGGAAGTGGGTGCTTTCAACCCCGGATGGGGGGATATCCACTTGGGTCCGGAGAATGCGCTCGAGGCATTTTCACTCCTCGGGAGCGGAGTTTTCTTGCCCGTGCACTGGGGAACGTTCAACTTGGCGATGCACGCGTGGGATCAGCCCGCGGAAGTCTTGCTCGAGACCGGCCCGAAAATAGGCGCACGACTCATGATGCCGCGCCTCGGCGAGCCGCTCGAGCCCGCGCACATCGAGCGGGTGGAGGCGTGGTGGCGAACGGTGGATGTGATTGCGCCTCCGCTTAGCGAGGCGGCCGTGGCGACCACCATGCCGAAGGCCGTCCCTTGGCCACTTGATTAATTGTTATATTTCAATAGATTAATTATGATTATTAATGTAATTGATATTTATTTTGCCCGTGCGTAATGAGCCGCTGTACGCGCGAGGACCGAGCCGAGGAGCGACGCAATCGCGACTCAGGTCTGCTTGAGCGAGAGGATCCAGCGCACCAGCTTTCGTAAGTCCGCGTGAGGCACCTGGACCGGGGCCATCGGCGTGGGTCCCCACGCGCCGAGACTGCCGTTCACGATGCGTTGCTCGAGCTCACTCTGCGCATGGGGATCCGCAGCATGGCGCTTGGCGATATCGCGGAGCGAGGGTCCCGCAGAGCTCGTTTGGTCCACGGCATGGCAGGGCTGGCACCGGTATTTGGCCATGAGGCTCTCGCCCTGCTCGAAGCCGATGGGCTCGTCTGCGCGGCAGACCGAGACCGTGCCTGGGGCGAAGAGCGCAGCGAGCGCGAGGAGAGAGGCGAGCGGTAAGAGTTTCATCGTAGGCCTCCAGCGACCCCAATGGCCCATATGATAACGTGCGGTGCGCAGGAGGGAATGTGTGGGTATGGTAGGAAATGTGTGCTAGCAAGGTGGCCGAGGGCGGCGAGCGCGGGTGGATCGTTCCGATCGGGGGTGCTGAGGAGAAGGACAATTCGCCGGAGATCTTGCGCCGCTTCGTGCGCTTGGCGGGTGGGGAATCGGCGGACATCGCCATCATTCCCACGGCGAGCCTGTCTCGCAGCACCGGACCTCGTTACGAGCGGATTTTCGGCGACGTGGGCGCGCAGCGCGTGGTCACGCTCGATTTTGACACGCGGCGTGACGCCGAGGAGCCGGGACGGCTCGAGCGGCTGAAGCGGGCGAGCGGTGTGTTCTTCACCGGAGGCAATCAATTGCGGCTGTCGACCCTGCTCGGAGGTACCCCGGTTGCCAAGGCGGTACGTCAAATGAACGCTGCGGGGATAGCGGTCGCGGGCACGAGCGCGGGCGCCGCATTCATTTGCGAGCACATGATCGCGTTCGGCGACGAGGGCAGCACCCCCATAGCGGGCTCCGTACGGTTGGCGCCCGGCTTGGGTCTCACGAATCGCTTCATCATCGATCAGCACTTCCGAGAGCGCGATAGGCTCGGGCGTCTCCTCACGGCGCTCGCCTATAACCCCTTCGCGGTCGGGGTCGGTCTCGACGAGGACACGGCGGCATTCATCGCGCCCGACAACACGGTGGACGTCGAAGGCTCGGGCGCCATCACCGTCGTGGACGCCTCGGAGGTGCAGTTCTCGTCGATGGATCACATCGTCGAGGGCACTCCGGTGTGTCTGCTCGGTGTGAAACTCCATATCCTCACGAAGGGCGCGACCTTCAACTTGCATTCGCGGCGTGCGGACGCGGGTACACTGGTGCAGTCGAAACGATAACTGGGGGGGCCACGGCATGCGCATCCTCGAACGCAACGTCTACGTGGGTCCATCGATGTACGCGCATTTTCCGGTCATCAAGATGCTCCTCGACCTGGGGCCCCTCGAGGCCTGGCCGAGCGGAAGGCTCGGCCCCGCGTACGTCGATGCGCTCGTGGACGCAGTGCCGACGCTGAAGGAGCACGGCTGCTCGTATCGCGAACCCGGTGGTCTGATACGACGGATGCGCGAAGAGGAGGGAACCTGGCTCGGTCACGTGCTCGAGCACGTCGCGATCGAGCTGCAGAACGTCGCGGGTGAGGACGTGTCCTTCGGCAAGACCCGCAGCACGGACGTTGCCGGGGTATACGCGGTCGTGTACGAGTATGCGCAACGCGACGAGGGCATCGCCGCAGGCGAGCTCGGGATCCAGTTGCTGTGCGCGCTGCTGCCCGAGGAGCTCAAGCCCTCCGGGATCGTGCCCGCCGATTGGAGCTGGGCGGAGAGACGCGACGAGTACATCCGCTACGCCCAGCGGCGTGCGCTCGGCCCCTCGACCGCCTCGCTCGTCAAGGCGGCGGAAGAGCGCAACATCCCTTGGCTGCGACTGAACGAGCAAAGTCTGATCCAGCTCGGGCACGGCAAGTACCAGCAACGGATTCAGGCCACGGTCACGAGCCGTACCAGTCATATCGCCGTCGAGCTCGCGCAGGACAAGGAAGAGACCAACAAGATACTCGCCAACTGCGGTCTGCCGGTTCCCCGGCAGGAGCTCGTGCGCTCGGCCGATCGAGCCGTGCGTGCTGCCGAGCGGCTCGGCTATCCGGTCGTCACCAAGCCCTACGATGGAAATCATGGCCGCGGCATCTCGATCGGGCTCACCCACCCGGAGGAGGTGCGCGCCGGCTTCGCCGTGGCAGCCCAGCACTCGAGCTCGGTGATCGTCGAGACCTACTTGAAGGGCGATGATCATCGCTTGCTCGTCGTCAACGGCGAACTGATCGCCGCCACGCGGCGCACGCCGGGCCGGGTCGTCGGGAACGGGGTTCACACCATCCGCGAGCTCGTGGACATGGTCAACCAGGATCCACGGCGCGGTGTCGGTCACGAGAAGGTGATGACGCGCTTGGAGCTCGACGCACAGGCCGACATGATGCTCGCCCGCCAGGGCATCAGCGTCGATTCGACAGTTCCCGCGGGTCAAGTGGTCCCGCTTCGCAGCACCGCGAATCTCTCGACCGGCGGCACGGCGACCGATGTGACCGACATCATCCATCCGGACAACCGCGACATGGCGGTGCGCGCCGTCACGGCAATCGGGCTGGATGTGGGTGGCGTCGACTTCCTGTGCCCGGATATCTCCGAGAGCTACAAGACCGTCGGTGGGGGTATCTGCGAGATCAACGCGGCCCCCGGTTTTCGCATGCACGTGGCGCCGAGCGAGGGCACGGCACGCGATGCCGCCGGTCCGGTGATCGACATGCTGTTTCCTCCGGGCGCCCCCTCACGCGTGCCCATCGCTTGCATCACCGGCACCAACGGCAAGACCACCACCGCGCGCATGCTGGCGCACATCGCGAAGATGGCGGGTTTCACCCCGGGCTTGACCACGACGGATGGCGTATACATCGACGGCCAGCGAACCGTGGAAGGCGACATGACCGGTCCCGTGGCCACGCGCATGGTGCTCGCCGACCCGAGCATCGACATCGCGGTGCTCGAGATTGCCCGCGGGGGCCTGCTGCGCGCCGGAATGGGTGTGCCCTTTGCCGACGTCTCGGCGGTGCTCAACGTGCAAGCCGACCACTTGGGTCTCAAGGGGGTGGACACGCTCGAGCAGCTCGCCGAGGTCAAACGCATCGTCGTCGAGGTGGCGCGCGATTGCGCCGTACTCAACGCCGATGACGAGCACGCGATTCGCATGTCGGCTCACACCGAAGCCAAGCACCTGTGCTACGTGACCTTGAACCCGCAGCATGTGGTCGTGCGTGAGCATATCCGAGCCGGCGGCCGCGCCTGCGGTCTCGAGGCCGGCGTCAACGGGCAGATGATCACCCTGTACGACAAGGGCCGGCACATCCCGCTGATGTGGACGCACCTGATTCCGGCGACCCTGGAAGGCCGCGCGATGCACAATGTGCAGAACGCGATGTTCGCGGCCGCGCTTGCGTTCTCTCTCGATATCAAGCTCGATGCCATTCGCCAGGGGTTGCGCACCTTCGACAGCACGTTCTTCCAGGCCCCGGGGCGCATGAATGTCTACGACGAGCACCCCTTCAAGGTGATATTCGACTACGCGCACAACGCCCATGCGGTGGGCACGATGACGGACCTCGCCGCACGGCTCGATGTGCGCGGACGGCGGATCGTCGTGGTAGCAGGGCCGGGTGATCGACGCGACGAGGACATTCGCGCGATCGGCGCGAAGGTTGCGGGGCGCTTCGATCACTACATCTGCCGCCGCGACGACAGCTTGCGGGGACGCGCGGACGATGAGGTGCCGAGGATGATCGCGCAGACGCTGCGCGCGCATGGAGTCGATGAGCATGCGATCGAGGTCATCCCCGATGAGCAGGCAGCGATCGACGCGGCGCTGAAGATGGGTCGGCCGGGCGATCTCGTGCTGGTATTTGCCGATGCGCTCACTCGCTCTTGGAAGCAGATCATCAAATTCAAGGCGGCGGCGAGCGGCGAGTCGCCGGTGGTGCGACCGCCGGTGGCGGCGCCGCTGCGCCCCGCCCGGCGGCCGAATCCGACCCCCGTGGAGGAGGATTCCATCGCGATCGGCGCCGACGGCGCGACGCTCGAGGCGCAGGGCTTTGTGCGTGAGGAGCGCGGCCTGCGCTTCGTCGGTGAAGCGGCTGATTGAGCCATGGCGGACGGCGAGGAGGTGGCGGTTCACGGTGCGCCCGAGCCGCGGTTGGGATTCATCGACTCGCGCCGGTTGATGGGGCCCAATCGCTACTTCGCGGAACCCGCGGTGACCCTCATGCCGCTCGGTGCCGCGGCCTGCGATCGCAAGGCACAGGATGCGTGGGCTGCACGGGTGGGCAGCGCGGCCGCAGCCCTCGGATGGCCGGATGCCGCACCCATCATCGAGGCGAGCGCGAGCGGCTCACGCCTCGCGTTTCGCGCACCCCGCGACGCGCTGCTCACCGCGACGGAGCTTTGCGAATGGGCCTGGGAGCAAGCGGCCACCGAGGAGGGCGACTACCCGTTCGATCGCGCTCATGGGGTGGGTGCGGACTTCATCGCAGTGCTCGCCGAGCGAGCTCGAGCCGAGCGTCTCGAGGGGCTCGCAGCGCTGCGAGCGGCCGCCGCCGCACGCGCCTTGCCGATCTTCGAGGACGATGAGGAAATCTCCATCGGTGCGGGATCGGGCAGCCGCAGTTGGCCGCGTGGCTCACTGCCGTCGGTCGAGGAGGTTCCGTGGGGCGCGCTCAATGACGTACCCACGGCGCTCGTTGCGGGCAGCAACGGCAAGACCACGACGGTCCGGTTGATTGCAGCGATGGCCGCTGCGAGCGAGCTCGTGCCTGGCCTGTGCTCAACCGAAGGGGTCTTTGTCGGCGGCCGCGCGACCGCCCTCGGGGATTATTCAGGGCCCGCCGGCGCCCGAGCCGTGCTGCGGCATCCCGAGGTGCGCGTCGCGGTACTCGAGACGGCGCGCGGGGGGATCTTGCGCCGCGGTCTGGCCGTCGAGCGCGCCGATGTGGCGGTGGTGACGAATATCCAGGCCGATCACTTGGGTGAATACGGCGTCGAGAGCGCCGAAGATCTCGCCGAGACCAAGCTCGTGGTGGCGCGCGCCGTCTGCCGTAGCGGCACGCTCGTGCTCAATGCCGACGATTCCACGCTCATGGCCGCTGCAGTGCGGCTGCCGCACGCCGCCGCGGCGCATCAGGCGCTCTTTGCACTCGACCACGCTCACCCGAGCCTCGCCGCCTTGCGAGCTCGAGGCGGCAGCACCTGTGCGGTGCGGCATGGCACAACGCTGGTCGTACATCACGGCGGCGAAGAGTATTCGCTCGGCGAAATCGCGAGCCTGCCGCTCACCATGCAAGGGGCGGCTCGCTATAACGTCGCAAATTTGGCAGCTGCTGCGCTGGTCGCGACCTTGCTGGGGGTCGCGCCGGGGGTCGTTGCGGCCACCGTGCAGCGCTTCGGCGCCTTGCCCACGGACAATCCCGGCCGTCTCGAGCGCTGGCGGTATCGCGGTGCACTGGTAATCGTGGACTATGCACACAACCCGGACGGCCTCGGCCAACTGCTCAGCGTCGCGAGGGCGCAGTGCCCGCTACGGCTGACACTGTTGCTGGGCCAAGCCGGAAATCGTGACGATGAGGCCATCGCCGAGCTCGCGCGCACGGCCGCGCGGTTCACGCCGGATCGAGTGGTGATCAAGGAGCTCTCCCTCATGCTTCGGGGACGGGCGGCGGGGGAGGTGCCGGCGCTCATCGAGCGTGTCCTGCGCGAGGCGGGGATCGAGGCGGATCGAATCACCTCGGAGCCCGACGAGGAGAGGGCGGCGCGGATTCTCCTCGATAGCGCCCGCCCGGGTGACGTGATCGTGCTCCCCATCCATACGCGGGCCGTGCGCGAGCGCCTCACTCGAACCCTTGCTGAAGCTGCCCCCAACGGGGACTCGAATCACATCCTGGCGCAATAACGGCCGAAAAGTCCGGCCAAACCTCGCGCAAATGATCTCCATCACGCCAGGCTGCGCCCACGCTTGGCCACAATGGTACATTCTAGTGCTGCAGTGCAGTGGGGGTATGTGCCGGGTATGCGGCGGCAAGTGAGGTTAGTCGCTTGGGTCTTGAGCTGGACGGCGGCGAGCGCCGGCCTGGCGGCTGAGCAGGGCTTCGGCGAGCGCATCGAGATGCTCGACTGGGTCGACCCCGAGCGCGCCGCGCAGGTGATCGATGCACCGACGCTCGCCAAGGGGCGCGCGGCCGAGATCGAGTTCCTCGAGGTGCGCGCCATGGTGTATGCGGACGTGCGCCGCGACGCCGACGTCGACGCCACGGTCGCGAATCTGGAGGAAATTGCCGACCACGGCAATCCCTCCGCGGTCGCGGCCGAGCATTACGTGCGCGCGTATTCGCTCTACGAGCGCGGTCAATACGCCGAAGCCGGCGCCGAGCTCGGCCGCATCGACATGCAGTCGATCACCTCGGAGCGAGAGCGCTATCGTGTATCCATTCTGCGCGGCAACACGCTGCGGATGCTGGGTCAGGCGGAGGCCGCGCTGCCCTTTCTCGAAGCCGCCTTGGATCTCGCGCACGACATGCACGACGATCAACGCGGCTTGCATGCACAGCTGTGGCTCGCCCACATCTACATCAACACCGGCAACTACGATCGCGCCTCGGCGCAGTTGAGCGAGGCCCGGCGCCTGGCGATGATGCTCGGCGACGAGGCGGCGATGACCGAGGTCGAGATTTGCGTTGCGGCCGTCGAAGACCGCAAGGGTCAGCATGCGGCGGAGCGTGCCGCGAGCCTCTCGGCGCTCGAGCACGCAAAGCATGCGGCAAGCGACAAGTGGCTCGCGCGCGCACTCGCAAATCTCGGCTACTCGTACTTGAAGACGCACGATTTCAACGAGTCGCTGAAATACTCCAAGCAGACGCTGCCGCTGATTGCCCGAGTGAGGGGGAGCGGCGATGACAACATCGTGCTCTTCAACGAAGGGCTTGCCTACATCGGCCTCGGCAACATCAAACCCGGTGAGAAGCTCGCCCAAGGGGCGATCGCCGCCGCCATGGCGGGAGACAATCTGCTCGATGCGCGCGAGCTCTTAGGGGAATACGCCGACGCCCTCGAGCACGCCGGGTACCTCATGATGGCCATCCAGGCCTATCACCGCTACGATGGGGTCGGCGAGAAAATCATGACGAGCACGCGCCAGCGCGCCTTTCTCGAGCTATCGGCCAAGTTCGACGACGAGCGCAAGGCCCGCGAGCTCGAGCTCCTGCGGCGCGACAACGCGCTCAAGGCCTCCGAGATGCATGGCCAGCGCTTGCGCCAGCAGCTCATCGCGGCGGCGGCACTCTTCGTGACCTGTATCTGCGCGGCGCTGCTCTGGGCGTTTGCCCGGGTCAGGCGCGCAAACGATCGGCTGCGCTTCAATAGCGAGCGCGATGTGTTGACGGGACTGCGTAACCGGCGCTATTTCAACGAGCACGTCCTGAGCATCGACGGCGCGCGGCCGGTCAGCGGCTGCGCGCTGTTGGCCGATCTCGATCACTTCAAGGACATCAACGACACGCTCGGGCATCTGGCCGGCGACGCAGTGCTCGCGACGGTGAGTCACCGCCTCTCGGCGGCGCTGCGCGAGAGCGACAAGCTGGTGCGCTGGGGCGGAGAGGAATTCCTGGCGATTCTCGATCCGATCACGCCCGAACAAGCCGACCGGACGGTGGAGCGGCTGCTGCACGCCGTGCGCCGCGACCCGGTGCACTGGAACGGACAGGATCTCCAATGCAGCATCTCGATCGGCTATGCGTGCTTTCCGATGCCCGGGGCGGATGCGGAGATTTCGCTGGAAAGCGCCATCGGCCTCATCGACAAGGCGCTCTATGAAGCCAAGCGCCGCGGACGCAACCGGGCGTGTCTGATCAGCGCCGTGAGCGCGCAGGACAAGCGCGAGCTCAGCGTCATCTGCGAGGAATTCGAATCCGCGGCGGCCGATCACCGAGTCCACCTGATCGATATGGGTGCTGCCGCCTGAAATGGTGAGTGCTGCCGTCCCGAGTTGTGCACCCCGCCCGGGATCACGCACACTCGGCCGATGACTCCGCCAAGCGATGCTCCCGCCGCCTCTCCCTCCGAATGGCAGGCCACGGTTGCCGGCGCTGCCGAGCTCAAGCTGACGACCGTGTCGGCCGGGCGTGTATCGGCGCTGCGGATGGATTTCGACTTCAAGGGAGGCAAGGGGTTCGTCGTCGCCCGGCAAGTGCGCAAACGCGCGATGCCGCGCGAGTACGCGGTCCGTTTTCGGCTTCGCGGCCGGGGCGCCGTCAACAACCTGGAGCTCAAGCTCGTCGATGGCAGCGGACTGAACGTGTGGCGTCACGTCGAGAAGGATCTCAAGCCACCGATCCGCTGGCGGCGCGTCGAGGTCGAGAGCCGAGACATCGAATTCGCCTGGGGCCCCTCGAGCGGGGCGCGAATCACCGAGCTCGGCGCGATCGAATTCGCGATCGTCGCCGGCGAAGGCGGACAGGGAACGCTGTGGATCGCCGAGTTGGAGATCGTGGATTCGACGCCCGCCGAGACGCCGCGAGCCGCCGCATCGAGCGCGATGGAAGGCTTCGAGGCGGGCGCCGCATTGAACGGAGCGGGGTGGAAACCGCGACCCGACGATGCGCGGCCGTGGATCGCCATCGATTCGACGCAGCCTCGATGGATCGGAGGTCTCATCATCGATTGGCTCGAGTCGGCGCCGGCGCGCGGATTTCGCGTTCTCGCCTCGATGAGAGGCCGGCGCTGGAAGAGCGTGCACGGCGCGCCGCGAGCGGGGGGTAAGCGCAGCTACGTCTACCTGCCCGATCTCAAGACGCGCTACCTTCGTTTGGAGATCGGCGAGCCATCGGCGGGCGCCATCCTGCATCTGCAATCGTTCGAGTTCTCGCGCTCGGTTCACGCCTTTTGGCACGCCGTCGCGGCGGCTGAGGAGCGCGCCTGGCACCCGCGCTGGCTGCATCGCGAGCAGAGTGAGTGGACTCCCGTCGGCATCTCGAACGGCACGCGCTGCGCCCTCATGAACGGCGACGGCATGGTCGAGGTGGACCAGGGATCGTTCTCGCTCGAGCCGATGCTGTCGATCGGTGGGCGGCTCGTCACGTGGGCGGATGTGACCGCGCGTCAAACGCTCGCACAGGAGTGGATGCCGGTACCGTCGGTGATTTGGCAAACGCGAGAGTGGCGGCTCGCGATCGAGGCCGAAGCGCGGGCGGACGGTGAGCTGCGCATGCGGTACGCCGTCGAGAATCTCACCGCCGAAGGGCTCACGGTGCGCCTGCTGGTGCTCGTGCGTCCGTTTCAAGTCACGCCGCCTTGGCAGAGCTTTCGCAATCTCGGCGGCGTCAGCAAGATTCGCGACTTCGTTTGGGAGGAGGGCGTGCTCGCCGTCAACGGCACGACGCGAATCGCCTCGATCGAGCCCGCCCGATTCGGTGCGCTCGGCTTCGACGAGGGATTCATGCCGGCGGCCCTCGCCTCCGGTACCCTTCCCACGAGCAGCCGAGTGCACGATGACTTCGGCTTCGCGACGGGCGTGCTCGCGTTCGAGCTCACGCTGGATCCGCACGAGCGCTCTGAGCGCACCCTTACCTCGAGCCCCCTGATGGGGGTGCCGCAGGCCGCCCGATTCGACTGGGGAGGCCGGCTTGCGCTTGCGCAATGGGCAGGCAACGGCTGGATCACCGAGGCGATCCGCGCGGCCCTCACGGCAACCGCGCACATCCTGGTCACCCGTGCGGGTCCGGCTCTGCAGCCCGGGCCGCGACGCTACACTCGCTCGTGGATTCGCGACGGAGCGATGATGAGCGCAGCGCTCCTGCGCATGGGATGTGCGGACGAGGTGCGCGACTTCATCCGCTGGTATGCACCGCACCAGCGCGCGGACGGGTTCGTTCCCTGCTGCGTCGACCAGGATGGCATCGATTGGCTGATCGAGCACGATAGTCACGGAGAGCTGCTCGCCCTCATCGCCGATCACTTTCGATTCACCCGCGATCGATCGCTCCTCACGGACTCGTGGATCTTCGTCGAAAGGGCTGTTCGATACATCGAGCGCCAGCTCGGGGAGGACGGGCTCCTACCGGTATCGGTGAGTCATGAGGGCTATCTCGCGCAACCCGTGCACGCGTACTGGGATGACTTCTGGGCGCTGCGCGGCGTGCGCGATGCGGTGGAGCTCGCGCGCGCCCTCGGCAAGGAGGCCTCGGCGGAGCGCTGGGACGAGCTCGCAAAGCGCCTCGCCGACTCGCTGTTCGTCTCGATTGAGGCCACGCGCGCCGCGCGCAAGCTCGAGTTCATTCCAGGGAGCGTCGAGTGGGCGGACTTCGATCCCACGGCGACCGCGAACGCCATTTACCTTCTCGATGTTCCGGACGGGCTCGACCGTGCAGCCCTCGAGCGAACCTTTGACCTGTATCTCGCCGATTGGCGTGCCAAGCGGCGAGGCACGGTGGCCTCGCCGAGCTACACCCCCTATGAGATCCGCATCATCGGCGCCTTGGTGCGCCTCGGGAGACGCGAGGCGGCCCTCGAGCTGCTCGAGTTTTTCCTGTCGGACCGCCGTCCACCGCCCTGGAACCAGTGGCCCGAGATCGCCTGGCGAGACCGTCGAGCGCCGGCTCATCTCGGCGATCTTCCCCATACCTGGATCGGTGCGGAATACGTGCTTGCGTTGCGCAGCTTGTTTGCCTACGAGCGCGAGGCCGAGCGGACCCTGATCCTCGCCGCGGGCCTCGCACCCGAGTGGATCGAGGGCGAGGGGGTGCGGGTGAACGCGATGCCGACGCCGTACGGGCGCTTGAGCTATACGCTACGGCAGGTCGATGAGCGCACGGTGCGATTCGAGGTGGGAGGCGGGATCGATGCGAGGATCGTGCTTCAGCCGCCGCTCAGGGGCACACTCCGGAGCGCGATCGTGAACGGCAACCCCTGCACGAGTATCGAGGGGGGATCGATTGCCGTCGAGCACACGCCGGCGCAAGTCACCTGCATCGCGGGTTGAAATCGTGCGACCTCTGCACGGGGGCGGAGGAGACTTCGCTGATACCCTCACCCGCGGAAACGTGGCATAAGGCAGGTTGCGCGGCTTCTCACACGGGCTATCAGGGTGACAGATCAGAAAACCTCCGGCTCCGGATCTGAATCCGACGGCGCTCATTCGGGGCTCGTGCACCAGCTTGTAACGCTCACCCGTGCGATCTTCAGCTCCCCCGCGGGCAAGAGCCTGGTGATCTTGGTCGTCTCCGTCGTGCTCGTCGTCGCTGCGACCGCCTATGGCCAAATTCGACTGAACAGATGGAACAAGCCCTTCTTCGACGCCCTGTCGCGCCGCGACCTGCGGGACTTTCTATTTCAGCTCGGCGTCTTCTTCCTGATCGCAGGGTTCTTGCTCGTGCTCAACGTGATTCAGAGGTGGCTCAACGAGGCGCTGCAGCTGAAGCTTCGCGAGGGCCTGGTCCGCAGCCTCGTCAAGGATTGGATGCGGCCGCGTCGTGCCTTCTGGCTCGCCAACGGGGGACCGATCGGCGTCAATCCCGATCAGCGCTTGCACGAGGATGCGCGCCGGCTCGCCGAGCTCTCCGCCGATCTCGGCATCGGGTTGCTCCAGGCCTCTATCCTGTTCGCAACCTTCGCGGGCGTACTGTGGGGCCTGTCGAGCGAGTTCAGCTTTCGCATCGGCGATCGCGACTACGCGATCCCAGGATTCATGCTGTGGGCGGCGATTCTGTATGCGCTCGGCGGATCGCTGCTGAGTTACTGGGTCGGGCGAGGCCTCGTCGACCGCAACGCCGAGCGCTACGCGCGCGAGGCGGACCTGCGCTTCGCGCTGGTGCGGGCCAATGAGCACGTGGACGCCATCTCGTTGGCGCAAGGCGAGGCGCACGAGAGGCGCCGCATCGAATTCAATTTGCGCCGGGTTCTATCCGCAACCTACCGCATCGTGTGGGGCCACACCCATCTCACCTGGGTGACCGCAGGTTTCGGCTGGGTGACGATCGTCGCTCCGATCCTAGTCGCCGTTCCCTTATATTTCACCGGGAAGATCTCCTTCGGTGGTCTCATGATGGCGGCCGGCGCTTTCACCCAGGCGCAGTCCTCTCTGCGCTGGTTCATCGACAATTTCAGCGCCATTGCCGATTGGCGCGCGATCCTGTTGCGCATCGCGAGCTTCCGACACGCGCTGATTACCATCGATGAGCCGCGCGGCTTCGAGAGCCGCATCACGCATGCGGAAGGCGATCCCGGAGCGATCTTGATCGAGCAGCTCGAGATCGTTTCCTCGACGACCGTCGATAGGCTCAAGGAGACGAGCGTGGTCGTGAGAGCGGGGGAACGCGTTCTCGTCCTCGGCGCGCCGGGAACGGGTAAGACCCAGCTGTTTCGCGCATTGGCTGGGCTGTGGCCCTGGGGTACCGGACGGATCGTTCGTCCGCGCGGCGAGCAGATCTTCTTCCTACCGCGGGGCACACCCTACCTGCCCCGCGGGACGCTGCGCGAGGTGCTCGCCTACCCCCTGAAACCGGAGAGTTATGGGACGGATGCTTACACGCGCGCGCTCTTTCGGCTGGGTGTCGAGCGGCTCGCCCGCTTGCTCGATGAGACGCATCGGTGGGACCGAGAGCTGAGTCAAGACGAGCAGCTGTGCGTCGTATTTGCGCGCGTGCTGATGCAAAACCCCCCGTGGCTGCTCGTCGACGGCACCTTCGGCTCGCTCGAGGAAGACGTGGTCGAGGTGGTGATGGACGTCTTCAGCAACGAGCTGAAGCACACCGCCATCATTCACATCGGGACGCCGGGTGAGGCACACCCCTTGTTTTCCACCGTCCTGCATCTGGTAAAGGCTCCACTCCCTCGAAGGGCGGAGGCCGGCTCGAAAGTGCCCGGAATGGGCTCATGAGCCCGCTCAAGGAAGCGGGCGCAATCCGGCGCGCGGCGCGAGCCATTTGGCGCTCAGCCTGCCTGATCGCGGCTCTCTGCGCTGCCGGCGCGGTAGGTGCCGCGGACCTCGAGTTTCACGCGCCCGCTTCGGCGACCGAGGCATCCACGGCCGCAGTGATGCGCGATCTCGCCGAGCGGCTGCTGCCCGTCTACGAGGATTCCGACCCCGATCGCTACTTGGTGAATCTATCGGCGCTGCAGATGGTTGCCGGGAACTATGCGGCCGCCGACGAGTCGCGGCAATCGCTGCGCGATCGGCGGCGACGTGCCGATTCCGGCCGCCCGGTGGGGCGAGGCGCCATCTACGATCTTTACGCCCGCGCGCGCGCGCGCGAAGCGGACAAGCAGGTTTCGTTCGCCGACGCCTTCGCAAGCGCCTTCGAGGAGTCCGTCTCGCACTTGAGCGACCATGAGGCGTACGCGGTGTCGAGCTGGCTCGAGCTGCCGCCTCAAGGATTCGAGGAGAAGCTGCAAGCGCTTCTCGATGAGCAACGATCCAAGGACATCATTAGTCAGGACGAAGCGGTGAAGCTGATCTGGGCCTTCCTGGCGTTCGATGCCTATCGTGCTTTCTCCCCCTTGGTGCGCTCGCTCGACGCGGCAGAGGACGCTCGGCGCTATGTCACCGACACCGAGGTCGCCGTCCCGGTGCCGGGCCGCGCGAAGCTGTTGGTCACGGTGGTTCGGCCGAAGGGCGCCTCGGCGCCGCTTCCCGCGCTGCTCGAGCTCACGATCGAGCCCTTGGTGAATTCGGCCAGAGAATGTGCGGCCCATGGATACGCGGGAATTGCGGCGCACGTCGACTCGAGTGACGCGAACCACCCGCCGGTTCCGTATCAACACGACGAGGAGGACGCGCGTGCGCTGATCGGCTGGGTCGCGAAGCAGCCTTGGAGCGACGGCCGAGTCGGCATGTATGGGGAAGGCTACAGCGGGTTCACCGCCTGGGCCGCCGCCAAACGGCCGCCGCCCGAGCTGAAGGCGATCGCGACCTACGCTCCCACGGCGCCCGGGATCGACGTTCCGATGTCGGGCAACATCTTCAAAAATTCCGCATACCGCTGGTCGCTCAAGGTGACCACCACCAAGACGGTGCCCGATTCGGTGTTCGATGACGATGCCGTGTGGCGTGCTCTCAATGAAAAGTGGTATCGCAGCGGCCGGCCCTACCGGGACCTCGGTCGACTCTTCGGACGCCCCAATCCGATATTCATCCGCTGGCTGAATCATCCGAGCTACGACCGATTCTGGCAGACGATGATTCCCTACCGCGAGGAGTTCGCGCACATCGACATCCCGGTGCTCACGATGTCGGGCTATTTCGCCGAGAGCGAGCCGGCGGCGCTCTACTATTTCTCCGAGCACCATCGGTATGATCCCCACGCCGACCATACGCTGCTGATCGGTCCGTACGATGAGAGTGTGATGCAGCACGGACCTTCGGCCACGCTGCGCGGGTTGGAGGTCGACCCCGCGGCCCTCATCGACTTGCGCGAGCTGCGCTATCAGTGGTTGGACCACGTATTCAAGGGAGCGGCGCCGCCGCCGCTGTTGAGCGATCGAATCAACTACGAGATCATGGGAGCCAACGAATGGCAGCACGCGCCCTCGCTCGACGCCATGTCGGGAGGCTCCCTCAAGTTTTATCTCGATGCGAGCCCTTCCGGGGAGGGGCGCCGGCTGGCGCGCCGCAAGAGCCCGAAGAGTGCCGTGATCCGTCAGACCGTGAGCTTCACGGACCGCGATGACGCGGGCTGGTTGCCGCCGGCGGATCTCATCAGCCGCAGCCTCGTGACCCACGATGCGCTGACGTTCGTGAGCGAGCCCCTGAGCAAGGCGACGAGGGTCAGCGGTCTGTTCAAGGGCCGGCTCGATTTCGCGGTGAACAAGCAGGACATGGACTTGAATCTCGTGTTCTACGAGCTGCTCGCGAGCGGGGACTACGTTCGGCTCTTCAATCCATCCGACGAGCTGCGCTTAAGCTACGTTGCGGACCACTCCCATCGCCACCTGCTCAAGGCGGGCGAGCGCCAGCAACTCGCCTTCCGGACCGAGCGGATCACCAGCCGGCAGCTCGCACAGGGAAGCCGGCTGGTCGTCGTGCTGCGTATCCGCAAGCGCCCGGATCGCGAGATCAACTACGGCACCGGGGGCGATGTGAGCGCGGAATCCGTCGCCGACGGCAAGACTCCTCTCAAGGTCCGCTGGTACAACGACAGCTACATCGAGATCCCGGCGCGCACGGCGGCGCGGGCGCAATAGCCGAGTGACGCATTCAGGTCGCGCTATACGCGATCGTGACGCTTGCTGTCTTGGCGATTCCTGCATTGTTCGTGTAGCTGAACATGAGGATCAGATTCCCGTTCCCGGCGGTGGTCGGCGCGTACGCGAGCGAGAGCTGGCAGATCGTGCCGGCGCTCACGGTCGCGCAGCTGAAGGTGCTCGAGCCGCTGCTCCAGCCGGCAGGGAGCGATGTCAGGCCGGAGGTCACGGATAGTCCGCTCGCGGGATTGCCGTCATCCGTCGCGAAGGTCACGGTGACCGCAGTGTTGCTGCCGACGAGGACGGCCAGTGGGTTTTGGCTCGGCGTTCCGACGACCGTGTCGTTCGTGGTGGCGCGGTAGGGAATGTTGACGGTGCCCGTCTTGGCCTCTCCGGCGTCGTTCATGTATGTGTAATTCAGGCTGAGCGTCCCTGAGCCTGCGGCGCTCGGTGTATAGGTGAGCGGCAGCTGGCAGGCGTTGCCGCCGGCCACCCCGCTGCATGCGAACGAGCTATCGGTGCTGCTCCAGCCTGAAGGCAGCGTTGCGAGGCTCGTCGTCAGCACCAAGGCGGTTGCCGGGCGAGCATCGTTGGTCGTGAAGGTGACGGAAACCGGCTGGCTGCCCGCGCCCACGACCGCATTGATCTGCCCCGACGGTGAGGCGGTTCCGACCACGTCGTCGTTGGTGGTGGCCGTATAGGCAAGGTTCAGCGTCCCCGTCTGGGCGGTGCCGACGTTGTCCGTATAGGCATAAGTCAGCGTGAGCGTGCCGCTCGCGAGCGCCGTCGGCGCATACGTGAGATGGAGAGCGCAGCCGTTGCCCGTGCTCACGTTGGCGCATTCCAGAGCGCTCGAGCTGCTGCGCCAGCCCGCGGGCAGGGCCGTCAAATCGGATGTGATCATGAAGTTGGTCGCGGAAGCGCCATCGTCGGTCGTGAAGGTGATCGCCACCGCCCGACCGGCGCCCTTCTCGATGGCCGTGATCTGCCCCGTCGGCGCGGCGGTTGCAACGACGTTGTTCGCGAACGTGGTGGAGTAGGGAATATTGACCGTTCCTGTTCGCGCTGCGCCGCTGTCATCCGTGTAGCTGTAGCTCAAGGCGAGCG
This sequence comes from Steroidobacteraceae bacterium, assembly GCA_035319505.1. GTDB lineage: Bacteria > Pseudomonadota > Gammaproteobacteria > Steroidobacterales > Steroidobacteraceae > Bog-1198. The sequence continues at coordinate 23,004 of DATHCO010000229.1, forward strand.
TGCCCCTCGCAGCGGCCGTCGGCGCGTAGGTGAGCATGAGCTGACACCCGCTGCCCGAGCTCACGATCGCACATGAGAAGCTCGGCGAGGCGCTGCTCCAGCCCGCCGGCAGCGCCCCCAGGCTCGCGATGCTGAGGCCGGTCGCGGCATCGCCGTCGTCGGTCGTGAACGTGATGCCGACCGACTGGCTGCCGCCGCCGACTGAGGCATTGATCTGCCCGCTCGGCGCTACCGAGGCGACCACATTGTTGGCGGCGATCGCCTGGTACGGAATGCTGAGTGAGCCGCCCGGCGCCTTCGACAGACCCGCGTTGTCGACGTAGAGGTAATCGATGACGAGCGTGCCGCTGTCGGCTGCGGTCGGCGCGTAGGTGAGATTGAGCACACAGCCGCTGCCGGTCGCCACCAATGCACAGCTGAACGTGCTCGGACCGCTCCAGCCGACAGGAAGGGTTCCGAGACTCCCGTAAACGCCGAAGCCGGTGATGGCGAGCCCGTCGCTCGAGGTGAATGTGATGCTCAGGGTCTGTGTGGCACCGATGGCGACCATCAGGCTGCTCGAGGACGGGGTCGCCACCGCCGTATCGTCGGACCCATTCGTGCCGCTTTCACCGCCGATCCCCCCGGTCTTGCCGGAGCCCCCACCCCCTGTGGTTCCGGTGCCGGTGCCCCCGTCGCCGCTGTTGCCGATGACCGAGGCGGCACCGTACTCTGAGCCGCTACTGCTGCTGCCCCATGGCGAGCTGAGATCGCACCCCGACAGGATGAAGAGTCCAAGGATGCTGAGGAGCAAAGAACGATGGCCGAGTTGCATGTCTTTTCCGCCTCAGTGAGTGTGAGCGGGATCTCAACTTATGCCGCGGCCAGCCGGTACGGAGTTAACTGCGTCACACTATCTCGCCCGAGGTGTGAGGTGGCTCACGCGACGCATCCGCTTATGCGGTTGTAGCCGCACAATCGCTCACGCATTGTCTAATCGATGTCCGATCGAGTGATGACATAATGTCCCCATGTCTCACGGCTCGGATTCATGTTTCAGGAAGTGCTGCATCTGGAGAGCGGCGTGCCGGAAGAGACGCGGCGGGCGCTCAGGCGAATCGGCTGGCCGGTCGGAGCCTCCGACGGCAGCTTCGGGCGCTATCATGGCATCGAGCAGCGCACGCAGGGTTGCAGGGCGAATCTATGCCGCGGCGAGCGAGTTGCGCGCCGACGGAATCGCGATCGCGTATTGATCTCGTCAGGGGGAGAAAGAAGATGGCAAGCACGAATCCACCGATCTCTCAGACTCGCTCCTTCAGCACGGTCTTTCTGATCGAGATGTGGGAACGCTTCGGCTTCTACGGCATGCAGGTGCTGATGGTGACCTACATGATGAAAAAGCTCGGCTTCGTCGACACCCGGGCGAATCTCGTCTGGGGGGCGGCCGCGGCATTGATCTACGCGACACCCGCGATCGGAGGTTGGATCGGCGACAAGCTGATCGGCACTCGGCGTACGATGAGCATCGGCGCCGTCGTGCTCGCGCTCGGCTACGCGCTCCTTTGGATGCCCTCGAACAACGAGTTCTTTTTGTATTTTGCGCTCGGCGTGATCATCGTCGGCAACGGCTTCTTCAAGCCGAACGCCGGCAACCTGGTGCGCAAGATCTACGAGGGCGACGATACCAAGATCGACAGCGCGTTCACCATGTACTACATGGCCGTGAACATCGGCTCGATGATCTCGATGACCTTGACGCCGTGGATCCGCGACTACGTCGGTGCACGCTACGGCAATTCGGCCGGCTGGCACACCGCCTTCGGCGTGTGCTCGATCGGACTCGTGCTCGGCATGCTGAACTACCTGCTCATGAGGCGCGCGCTGGCTCATATCGGCTCGCCGGCCGACGCCGCGCCCGCAGCGCCGCGGCGTCTCGCCGCAGTCGCCGCGGGTGCCGCCGGCGCCGTGCTCGTCTCCGTGTTGGTGCTGCAGAGCGAGGAGGTCGCGCGCATTTGCGTATACGCGGCCGGAGCGGTCATCTTGGCGATTTTCGCGAACCTCATTCGCATCAGCCACCGCGACGAGCGCGCCGGCCTGATTGCGGCGCTTCTGCTGGTCGTGCAAGCGGTCTTCTTCTTCATCTTTTATCAGCAGATGTCCACATCGCTCAACTTGTTCGCGCAGAAGAACGTGAACCTCGATTTTCGGCTCTTCGGTTGGCACCTCTTCACCTGGATCCCCGAGCAGTACCAGAATCTCAACTCCATCTGGATCGTGGTGCTGAGCCCGGTGCTGGTGTTCGTCTACAACTCGCTCGGACGCATCGGCAGGGACCCCTCCATTGCGGTGAAATTCGCCTACGGGTTCGCTGCCGTGGCCGTCGGATTTTTCATCTACGGCGTGGGCGCGCGCTGGGCGGTCAACGGACAGGTGTCCTCCTGGATCATGATATGGGGCTATGGACTCTATTCGCTGGGCGAGCTCTTGGTGAGCGGCCTCGGGCTTGCGATGATCGCCCGCTACGTGCCCGCGCGCATGGGCGGCTTCATGATGGGAGCCTACTTCGTGGCCACGGGCATTTCGCAGTATCTCGGGAGCGTGGTCGCGAATCTCGCGCACATCCCCTCGGGGCTCAACGACCCGCTCGAATCGCTCGCGATCTACACCAGTCTGTTCAACAAGCTCGGTTTCGCCGGCATCACGTGCACGCTGATCGCGGTCGCGATGCTTCCGCTCATGAGACGGCTCTCGGCGAGCCATGCGCACGCCACGACGAGCGGCACGCCGCTCCCGGCGGTGCACAGCGAGGAGTTCAACACGGCCGGCTGAGCGGCGAAACCCGGTAATTTCATGGGGCAATCGTGGCGAGCGGGTGGCAGCGGAGCTCCCGCAGCCGAGGCCTCACCCGCCACGCGCGCGCAAGTACGCCGTGGCGCGCCCGGCCTCTTCGCGCAGCTCCTCTTCGAGCTGCGCGATTCGGTCGACCGCTCCCGCGCGTGCGGCCTCCTCGAGCCGAGCGGCCGCGGCGCTCGCCGACCGCGCCCGAATGTTCGCGCTCGAGCCCTTGAAGGCGTGCGCAGCGCGGCCGACCGCAGGCAGATCGCCGCGAGCAAGCGCAGCTCTGATTTCGGCGAGTGTCGCATCGCCGGAGTCGATGAACAGTTGTACCAGCTGTTTCGCAAATTCCCTATCGCCGGCACTCAAGGCTACGAGCTCTTCCCAATCCACCGGAGCGCCGCCCGCCGGGCCCTCGAGCGCAGCGGCGCCGGTGCGGCACGGCCCGCACTGCGAGGCGAGCTGCCGATCGATCGCCTCGGTCAGCCGCTCGCGATCGAGCGGCTTGGTGAGGTAGTCATCCATGCCGGCCTCCAGACAGCGCTCGGCGGCATCGCTCATCGCGTCCGCCGTGAAGGCGATGATCGGGATGTGCGATGCGCCGCGCTCGCGCAGGCGGATCTGCCGCGCCGCCTCGTAGCCGTCCATCACGGGCATCTGGCAATCCATGAGGATTAGGTGATAGCGACCGCTTTGCCACGCAGTCAGCGCATCGGCGCCGTTGCTCACGACGTCGACTTTGTAGCCCATCTTCTCCAAGATTCCGAGCGCCACTTTCTGGTTCACGACGTTGTCCTCGGCGAGCAAGACGAGGGGCTTCTCGAGAGCGCCGCGGGCGCGCTTGCCGACCAGGATCGGCTGGGTTCGCTCGTGCCACTGCGAGCCGTCGAGCGACATGACGCGCGCCAGGCACTCATGCAGCTCCCGGCGAGTCACCGGTTTCTGAAGGTAGGCCGCAAAGCCCAGCGCTTCGAAATCCTCGATGCTGTGCACTCCGCGAGCGGAAGTAAGCAGTACCAGCCGTGCCTTGCGGAACCGCTCGTCGCTGGCAATGCGGCGCCCGAGCTCGAATCCGTCGCAATCCGGCATCAGGTAATCGAGCACGATGAGATCGAACGGCGCATCGCCATGGGTGCTTGTCTCCAGGAGCTCGAGCGCGGCGTGCGCGTGGCCGGCGCAGCTCGGGCTCATTCCGAGATTGCGAAGCTCTCGAGCGAGCGCCTCGCAGCTGGTTGCATTGTCATCGACGATCAGCACGCGACGGTTGGCGAACAACCGCGAATCGACCTGCCCGCTTGCCGACTTGACCGACGAGATGCCGAACCGTGCGGTGAACCAGAATACCGAGCCCGCGCCCTCGCGGCTCTCGACACCGCATTCCCCGTGCATCAATCGCGCCAGATGACGCACGATCGACAGGCCGAGACCGGTGCCGCCGTGGTATCGCGTCGTGGATGCATCGAGCTGCGAAAAGGGCTGAAACAGCGTTCCAATGCGCTCGGGCGCAATGCCGATCCCGGTATCGCGCACCTCGCCGCGCATGGTCACCGACGAGGCATCGAGTCCCAGCAGCTTGATGTCGATGGACACCTCGCCGTGATCGGTGAATTTGATCGCGTTGCTGCCGAGGTTCAGCAGGATCTGGCGTAGCCGGCCGGGATCCCCGACGACCCAGTCGGGAATCGCAGGATCGATGTTGGTGATGAGCTCGAGACCCTTCGCGTGTGCTTGGACCGCGAGCAGATGCGCGACATCATCCACGGTCCGGCGCAAATCGAGGTCGATCCGCTCGATGGTGAGCTTGCCGGCCTCGATCTTCGAGAAGTCGAGGATGTCGTTGATCACCGTGAGGAGGCTCGCGGCACTGTCGCGAATCGTCTCGGCGCGGTCGCGCTGTGTTCGGTCGAGATCGGTCTCGAGCAGCAGCTCCGCCATGCCGATGACCCCGTTCATGGGGGTGCGGATTTCGTGGCTCATGTTGGCGAGGAATCGCGATTTTGCCTGCGCCGCAAGCTCGGCTCGCTCCTTCGCCTGTCGCAGCTGCGCGTTGGCCAGCTCGAGGTCGCGGGTGCGGCGCGTCACTTGCTCGCCGAGCGCGCCGGCGAGACGGCGCAGGTGCCCCACCCGCAGGCGATACAAGACGGCGGCGGCGAGCACGACGCTGAATGCGCAGAGGAGCGCAAACCACCACGTCTGGTAAAAGTGCGGCCGGAGCGTGAAGGTCGTGGCCGCCTCGTTCCAAACCCCGTCATTGTTGCTCGCGCGCACGCGGAAGGTGTAGGTACCGGGCGCGAGCCGAGTGTAGTAGGCCGTTCTGCGATTCCCCGCCTCGACCCAGCTTTGGTCGAATCCATCGAGCCGATAACGAAACATCGAGCGCCGCGGAACGAGCAGGCTCAAGCCCGTGTACTGAAACTCCCATTGCTGGGCGCCGGGCGCCACTTCGGCGGCGCCGCTGAGCGCGAGCGGGACACCGTCCACCGCGACCTGCTCGATCAGTACGGGCGGCGGAAGAGTGTTGGTTCGAATGTGTCTCGGATCGACGCGCACGATGCCCCGCACGCTCGGAAACCACAGGATGCCGTCGAGCGTACGGCAACCGGCGGAGGTGTTGCCGCCGTCGAATTCGGCGGTGCGCAATCCATCCGCGACGCCATACACGTGGTACTCGGGCTGCGTAGCGCCGCCGGCCGCCAGAGCGTCTAGGGCGTTGCGATGGACCGACACGAGCCCCTTGTTCGTGCTCATCCACAGCCGCTGCGTATCGTCCTCGAGTATCTGCAGAATCGATTCGTGCAGCGGGCCCGCAAAGCGCGCCAGCGATTCGACTTTGCCGTCGCGCCACAACGCGAGGCCGTCGGTTGTGCCGAGCCAGAGGATGCCGCGTTCGTCTTCGTGGATGGAGATGACCCAATCGCTCGGCAAGCCCTCCGCCACGCTGTAATGGCGCATGCCGCTCGCGCCCAGGACGAAGAGGCCCTCCGTTTCGGTGCCCACCCACACATTGTCGCGGCGGTCCTGATACAGCAGATGCACCGCGGCCTCACGCGGCAAGCCCAAGTCGAATGGCGCGACATGGCCGTGGTCGATGACATCGAGACCTCGGTTCGTCCCCACCCAGATGCGCTCTCGTCGGTCCTCGAGTAGTGCCGTCACCGAATCGCCCGAAAGGCCGTGGCGTCGGTCGTAGACACTCCTGCCGCGAGAGTCGAGCCGGTGGAGTCCCGCTCCCTCGGTGCCGACCCAGAGCGCGCCGCGCCGGTCCTGGAGTATCGAGCGCACGCGGATTTTCTCGCTCCCCGGCAGCCCATCGATGTGCTGAAATCGGCCATCGACGTAGCTCGAGAGTCCGCCATCGGACCCGACCCATACGCCGCCCTCCCTGCGGGGGCTGATGACCCAGGTGAGCTCCCCCAACAATCCCTCGGGCTCTCCAGCGGGCGCGAACTTCCCGTCGTGCAGTCGCAACAACCCGGCGCCGTAGCTGCCGACCCAGAGGCTCCCCTCCGGGTCCTCCAGCAGCGCGCGCACATCGATGTTCTCGAAAAGGCCACTCACGAGCGAACTCGCCTCGCCGTCACGCCAGCGCACGAGCCCTCCGCCGCGAGTGCCGATCCAGAGATTTCCATCCTCGTCGCGCGTGATGGCACGAATCGTCGAGCCGAAGCGCCCGGGCTCGGCGACCCTCTCGAGCGTATTGCCACGACGGCGGTACAGTGCTCCGATGCCGCTCCCCACCCAAAGGGTTCCATCCGCGTCTTCGAGGAGCGCGGTGACCGGTTCGGCAGGCCCTGACGCCTTGAGTGCAATCGTCTCAAAGCGCTCGCCGTCGAAGCGCTCGAGGCCCCCCATCGTCCCGACCCATAACACCCCGTCCCGGTCCTGCGCGAGGGCGCGGATCCGGACGTCGGCGAGCCCCTCCGATGCGCCGAAGGATCGAGCCGCGCCGCCGGTAAGCTCGACCACGCCGTTCTCGGTCCCGATCCAGAGCCGTCCCCGCTTGCCATCGGCGACCGCCCGGATGTAGGCCTGATTCAAAACCGGGGCTGAGACGGGGCGAAAGTGCCCCTGGTCGAGGAGGGCGATTCCGGAGCGCGTGCCGATCCACAGGCGCCCGGTGGGGTCGACGTGCAGCACCGAGATGTGCTTGTTGGGGATGGCGGGTTCGCGGCTGCCGTCGAAGACCGTGAATCGGGCCCCGTCGAAGCGAGCGAGGCCCTCCTGCGTGCCGATCCAGAGGTAGCCGTCGGGAGTGCGCGCAATGGCCTGTGCGGAGCTTTGCGGCAAGCCTTCGGGAATCTGCCAGTTGTCGAGCACGTACTGGCTCGGCTGCAGGCTCGGGTCGAGCGCGCGCGCACTACCCTCGACGGTCGCGCAGAGCACCGCGGCGAGGAGGGCGCGAGTCGCCAATGCCCGGAGCGCTGTTGCGTGTGAGGAGTTCAATCGGCCGCCTGCTCGTCATTGGCCTTGCCTCTCCTTCACGGTTATCGGCCGTGCTGCAGCGGACTTTAAGCGCTGGCTCCTAGTGTCCTGAATCAGAAATTCGCCGGCATTCGAACGCCGCGGCGCCCCGCCCGCTGCGTTGCTGCTCCCTTGAATACGCTAAAGTAGTCGCGGTCGTCGCGCCTTGCGGTCGGGCCGCGGCGGCGCTCTCGGTGCACGGCGAATTTCTGATTCAGGACACTAGGCCGACGGTTGCGGCACCTGCTGCGTCGGGCCGAGCTCGCGGATCTTCGCGGCGTAAAACGAGGCATTGTGCTCGCCGCGCAACGCTTCACGGGTGAAGCGGATGAGGTGGTAGCCGACGAACCCGATGCTGAACATGGCCTCGATTTGGCCATGGCGCACCGCATGGCTTGCAGCCCGCCAGAACACCCGGCGATAGTCGGCCACGATCCCGATGCGCCACAGGATGTTGGCCGCCAGCACGAGCGCACGGTGCAGGTTCGCGAGCGTGAGTCGCGTTTTCGCCGGTCCCCGCAAGCGATTGACGTAGGTCGCTTGCACCTGATGGTGAAATCGCGCGAACAGACGCTCGGG
>DATHCO010000230.1:0-14530 GCA_035319505.1 Steroidobacteraceae bacterium
GTGGCCCAAGTCTTCTTGACCTGCGCAGTCAGAGAGGCAGGCAACGGCACGTAGTCGAGCTCGGATGCCATGGCCGATCCGTCTTGGTATGCCCAGGCAAAGAACTTGAGCGCTTCCTGAACCGGCGCCGGATCCGCCGGCTGCTTGTACATCAGGATGAAGCTCGCGCCGGTGATGGGCCAGCTCTTGGCGCCGGGCTGGTCCGTCAGAATCAGGTAGTACGCCTCCGCCTTGGACCAATCGGCGTTGGCGGCTGCCGCCTGAAACGACTCGGCATTCGGCGCGACCACCGCACCCGACTTGTTGGAGAGCACGGTGTAGGTCATCTTGATTTGCTTGGCGTAGGCGTACTCGACGTAGCCGATGGCCCCGTCGGTCTGATTGGTCATGTTGGCGACCCCCTCGTTGCCCTTTGCGCCGATGCCTTTCGGCCATTCGACGGAGGAGTTGGCACCGATGTTCGATGCGAATTTGGGGCTCGCCTTCGACAGGTAATCCGAGAAAAGGAAGTTGGTGCCCGAGCCGTCCGAGCGGTAGACGGGCGCGATCGCCGTCGCCGGCAGCGCGAGTGTCGGGTTCAAGCGCTTGATCTCTCGATCGTCCCAGCGGGTGATGTCGCCGAGATAGATGCTCGCGATCGTGGCACCGTCCAGGTGCAACTGGCCGGGCGCAACTCCCTTCACGTTGACCACCGGCACGACGCCTCCGATGATCATGGGGAATTGCAGCAAGCCCGAGGCCTTGAGGTCCTCTGGCTTCAACGGCATATCCGAGGCGCCGAAGGTGACGGTCTTCGCCTTGATCTGCTTGATGCCCCCGCCCGAGCCGATCGACTGGTAATTGAGCCCGATGCCGGTGAGCTTCTTGTAGGCATCCGCCCACTTCGAATAGACGGGGTAGGGGAAGGTGGCGCCTGCGCCCGAGATGTCCGTGGCCGCGGCGGCGGCGAAAGAGAGTGCGGTGCCCAACGCGACCAGAGCTAGGCATTTGGTGTTCATGTAACGATTAAACCCCGGAAATGAAACGGCGGCGAGCACGGCAACGCCTCGCCAGCATAGCGAACTTTCGATTGTTCGTCGGATATGTGTCTTTTTTATGACTGTGCGCCGGCGCCCAGCCCGCGGACCGAGCCCTATCGTAGTACAGGGCGGCGTAGCAGGGAAACCCGATATCGCGAGCGCGCGCTCTTCCCGAGCCCGCGCCGCGCATGCGGCGCCGCGCGAGCGCTCTCATGGCCCGCGCGGCGGGCCATGAGAGCTACGCGATCCGCTAGAACGTCGATCCGCTAGAACGAGAACCTCGCACCGATCGTCGGGTTGACGTTCGTGGTGTTGAGGTAACCAAACGCCAGGCCGTGGGACACGTTCGACCACATCGCGCCCGCATACGCATCGAAGCGCTTCGTGAAGTGATAGTCGGCTGCGATCGACACGGCGTGCAGATTGCCGCTGCAAGCGGAGCTCGCGAGGTCGGAGCAACCGAGGTTCTTGCCGGTGGCATAGGCGTTCTGCTTGTAACCGTAGTAGGCGATGATCGCGTTGAAGTTATCGCTAACCGCGTACTTCGCGCCCGCCCAGTAGACCTGCAGAATCTTGTCCGCCTTGGCGTAGGCGGTGTTGTTGACGACGGCCAGCACGTAGCCGTTGACATCGTCGAAGCCCGGATTGAGGGCGATCGAGGGATTCATGAAGGTAATGTGCTCATAGCCGCCGGAGAAGGTGACGGGAGCGACGCTCGGATCGATGGCGTACAGGCCCATGATCCCGTAGGTGGCATTGTCCGAGATCGTGCCGGCGAGCGAATTCGCCAGCGAAAAGCCGGTCGCTAGCCCCGCTACTTGAGCCGCGCTGAGCGGCGACACCGACACTGCATCTCGCACCTTGGCGTAATAGCCGTCCACTGACAGCCCCGCATAGTCGGCACCCAGCGACAGCTCGTAGGCGCTGAAGGCCTCGCCGCTTCCTGCGGTGGCGTAGGACTGCGCGCTCGAGTTCTGGAACTTGTACTGCAAGCCGACGCGCACGAGATCGGCGAACCGACCGGCGTACTTGATCGAGCTGTCGAGCCTGCGATCCTGCGTATCGCCGCCGCCCGCGGCGGTACCCGAGAGGCCGATCACCGAGAACGCGTTCGACACGGCTTGCGGGTCGTACTTGCCGACGCCATCGGCGAGCACCGAGTTCTGCCGCCCGAAGGTGATCGTGCCCCAGGTGGGCGAGCTCAAGCCGACGAAGGCCTGCTCGAACGCCTGACCCGCGATGCTCGAATCGACGTTGGTACTCTGGTCGGCCAGACTCCGACCGTTGTTCTGTGTGACTGATTTCAGCGCGTCGCTGATCTGGCCGGACTGCGGATTGAAGAAGGTCTCCAGCTTGAAAACACCCGACCAGTCCATGAACCCGAGCGGCTCCTTGCCCTGCAGCCCGATCCTGGATTGACTCAGGTTGTTGGGCGTCACACCGAAGATCGGGCCGTTGCTGTTCTTCTGAACGAGGTCCGCGGTGCCGCCGAAGAAGTAATCGTTGATCGGGGCGGCATGTGTATCGTACTGGATGCCGGCGTCGATGATTCCGTACAGGGTGATGCCGTGCCAGGTCAGGCTCTCATCCGTGGTAGCCGCGGAGCCCGAGGCCGTTTGCGCCTGCGAGGCGGCACTCGTCATGAGCAACAAAGCGCCCGCCCAAGCGCTCGATCTGCGAATCGAGCCGCCGCGCTTGCGGCGCTCCCTGGAACGTGCTGCTGAGGACCTAGAGGTAAAGATAGGCACAAATTTTCTCCAATTTGATACTGGTTCGGACTCGTTGCGACATGGCCACATGAGGTTTGCCGGCAGCTCCGTCCATCCGACAGCCGACAGCCGACAGGGCTCGATTGTTGCATTTATGCAACAAAATACTTGCAGCCACGAACGGGACACTAAGACTGTTCAGAGCTGCCCTGGTTCAACGGGGCTTGAATGGCCAAGAAAAACATACAAAAGCCGTATGCGTCGCGGAGCGATCGCTGGGCAACGCGAGGCAGCTATATGATCAGAGCCTTATGTTACATTTCGATGACATGAGCTTTGCGGGAGCTCGCAAACCGCAGTCAGCAACGTTGACTTATTGCAACAATTACAAAACTTCCATGCGTGTCCGGATACTCGAGCACCCATCGCCATCGCGCCGCTGACCGGGTCCGATCACGCGCATCATCAGCGGGCGCCTACTCGAGCCTGCGGCGCACCGATGTCTCAACTCGAGACTTGCAACGCCGGATGAGCGCCGGGATGACGGCGTGAAACTTCGAGCCGCCAACTTGGCGAATGCTCGTTCCGATCCGCGCTAGCTTTCAATCGAGGCGTCGCCAAACTCGGTGACTCGCATGGCGCCTCGATCCTGCCGCTTGCTGGCGACCGTCACGGGTCTCTGGACGTGTTATATCTGGTGGGATATAACGACTTCCAAGAGCGATGAACGTTGGCGCTTCTCGTGAGCGCTTCTTGCAGGGGAAAGTAACATGCGGTCTGTCTGGTGGTGCGCCCTTGCGGCGCTTGCTTCAACTTTCGTTTTGAATCGTGCGGCGCGGGCTGCCGATCCTGCAACCGCCGAACCGGCTCCAGCCGCTCGATCCACCTCCGCAGCCTGCGCGAGCTTTAAGGAGTTCGTCGCCACCGATTGCCCGCTGACCTGGAACGGGATCACCATTTACGGCACGTACGATGTCGGCGTGGGTTGGGTCAGCCACGGCTTACCGGAAAACGGCTACAACTATGAAGGCGAATCGCTGATCAACCGCAACGGCAATCACTCCCAATGGCTCATTGCGCCGAACAACCTCTCGCAGACGGGTCTGGGCATCAAGGCCAAGATAGAGTTTCTGGACGGCTGGTCCGTTGTGTTCAACGCCTCGACTGGCATCAATCCGCAGTCCGGCCTGCTCGCCAACGCATCGGCTACCGATATCGTCAACAATGGCCTTCCCAGGAGCGCCTATTCGGAAGCCATCGACGGCGCGCGCGCGGGTCAACCCTTCAATGACGAGTTCTATGGCGGTGTATCGTCGGCGTATCTCGGCACGCTGAGTTTCGGTCGTCAGCGCGCTCTCGGTACCGATGCGATGCTCGCTTACGATCCGGCGGGCGGCTCCTATGCCTTTTCGTACATCGGGTATAACGGCACGATGGCCGGCGGCGGCGATACCGAGGACACCCGTTGGGACGACGCCATCAAATATCGCCTCGCCTACGGTCCCGCCCATTTCGGCGCGATGTATAAATTCGTCGACGGTTCCGGCGGCTGTTACTCCGCCTCGGCAACCTGGACGGCCGCCACTTGTACGCCGGAAGAGCCGCACAATACCGCCTACGGACTCGACCTCGGCGGAGACTTCGACTTTGCAGACTACGGCAAATTGTCCGCCGACATCGTCTACCAGCATTACAACCAGGCGATCAGCGTACTCAACCCATTGCTCGGGCCTCAGAGTCCGACCCAGTCGTATCAGTCGACCGCGAACAGCATCAACACAAACCCCATCAACGGGGCCAATCTGATCGAAACGAGCAACACAGTATATGGCATCGTGACCGACAACAGCGCCATCATGGCCGCCGCCAAATATGCCTGGGAGCAGTTCAAGTTCTTTGCAGGATACGAGCACATCCGGCAGACCAACCCGTCGAATCCGTTGGGTGTGGGCGCCGCGGACCAGGGCGGTTACATCATGAGCGGCGTCGAAGACAACAATCTTGATTCTCCCAAGATCGTGCAGATCTGGTGGACGGGCGTGAAATACGCTTTCGACTACAAGACCGACATCACGGCGGCCTGGTATCATCAGCTGCAGAACACGTTTCGTGTTCCGCCGACCTGCGTGCCCGGCAATATGCGCAGTTCCTGCGCGGGCACTCTCAACGAGGTGTCACTCTACGCGGATCATCACTTCACCAAGCGCTTCGACGTTTTTGCCGGAATTGCGTATTCCGACGTGAGCGGCGGTCTGGCCATCGCGATTCCTCACAAACCCGGTGTCCCCTATTACCACAACAGCAACGCGGCTCCGACAGTCGGTGGTCGTTTCACCTTCTGATCGTTTTCGCGGGCGGGCTCACTCCAGAGCCCGCACGAGCAGCCGAAGCGCACCTCTCAGCCGTGGGCGGCCGGGTCCATCCGAGGCAGACAGCTACTTCGAGTTCTCTACGGCGATGAGATTCGCGACGCGCGTCGCGCCCTTCGCCTCGAGTGCGAGGCTCCCTGCCAGCTCGCGCATGTAAGGCGTTCCCACGATACCCTTGAGATAGACCACGCCATCGACCGTCTGCACGCTGATTGAACTAGGAGCCTCGAGAGCCGGATTCTCGTCGTAGAGTGCGCGGACCTCGCCCGTTATCCGTGCATCCTCTGGACACCCGGCGAGCCCGCAATGGCCGAACGTCGCGCAGCCGCCGAGAGCGGCCAAGAGCGCGCCCGATCCGACCCAGGCGCTCCGCAGAGCGCTAACGGGGCGACTCACGGCGTGCTGCGCTCGATCGCACGTCGAAATGCGGCGATGATCGCGGGCTGCGGTTGGCGAATGCCGGGTACGTTCTGATAGTTCTGCCAGCCGCCGCCGAGACTCTTGTAGAGCCGCACGAATTGCTCGCCCTGTGCGATTTGGGCCGACACATACTGGCTCTGTATATCGTAGTACTGTCGCTCGGCATCGACGACATTGAGAAAGTCGCTGAGGCCGCGGTTGTAGCGCTCGGTCGCGAGCTCGACCGCGCGCTGGCCCGCGAGCAGCGCCAGACCCAGATCCCGCAGGCGCGCTTGCTGAGCCGAGTACTCGTCGAGTGCGTTGTCCACCTCCTCGACGGCGGCGAGAATGGTCTTGCGATAATTCTCGAGGCTCGCCCGAGCTTCGAGATCCGCGATGTCGACTTGCGCGTCGATCGCGCCGAAATCGAGCAACGGCCAGAGTGCGCCCGGACCGAACGACCAGATGTGCTTGCCGGCGACCCGGCTCGATCCGGCGAGCTGGCCCTGCTGGCTCCCGATCGAGCCCACCAAGGCGATCTGCGGAAACAGATCCGCGGTCGCCACGCCGATGCGGGCCGTGGCGGCCGCGAGCTCGCGCTCGGCTTGTCGAATGTCGGGTCGGCGTTTCAATAGATCGATCGGGGAGCCGGGCGCGGCGGGGGCGGGCATCGAGGGGATCAGATCCGGTTTTTTCAGCTCCTCGATGATATTCTCCGGGTACTCGCCGAGCAGCACCGCCAGCGCGTATTCTGCGGCGCTCACCTGCGCTTCCACGGGGGGAATCTCGGCATCGAGCGTGTTGAGCTCGCGGGTCGCGAGCGCCACGTCCAGCTCGTTGGTGATGCCGCGCTCATAGCGAATGTTCACGAGACGCAGTGACTCGCGCAGCACCTCGCTCGCCCGATGCAGGACGCCCAGCTGCACCTGATACCCGCGCAAATCGACATAGGCGCGGACCACGTCGGCCACGATCGATGTGAGCACGTCGTAGCGAGCGGCGGCCGCAGCCTCGGCATCGAAGCGCGCCGCCTGCAGCGCCCGCCGGTATCTCCCGAAAACATCGATTTCCCACACGGCGTCGAAGCCGGCGACCGTATTGAGGTGCTGCAGACCCGTCGAATTGTCGGCCGATCTCAGCGACTGCTCCGCCCGACCACGCGATAAGTCAGACCCCGTGCCGCGACCCTCAGCGGCGCTCGCATCTACCTCGGGCAGCGCGTGACCCACCACGACAGCCTCGAACGTTCGGGCTTGCTGGAGCCGGGCCAACGCGATCTTGAGATCGAGGTTCGAGTGGATCGCGCGCTCGACCAGGGAATCGAGTTCGGCATCGTTGAGCGCGCGCCACCAGCTCGCCAAATCGACCGAGGCTGCCTCACCGGCCGGGGCCTGTGCGGCGGCGGCGAACTGCGCCGGCACGTCGGGCCGCGGAGGCCGATAATTCGGGCCCACCGCGCAGGCCGTGAGAGCCGCCAGCATTCCGAGCACACCCAAACCTCGCGCGTACCCCATGACTTCAGCGCCTGCTGGTCAGCGGCCGGCCTGCCGAGGCCGAGCGGCTCACGGCGACCGTCTCGCCCGCAGCGATCTGGCTGCTGATGTTCAGCACCAGACGGTCACCCGCGTGAACCGTAGGGCCGAGCTCGACGAGATTGCCGTCATCTCGGGCAATCGTGACGCTCACGAATTCCACCTTACCGTCGGAGTTCACTCGCGCCACATGCGGTCCATCGGGTCGAAAAACCAACGCCGCGGCGGGCACTTCCACCGTCCCTTTCGGCTCGAGGCGAAACGACACCGTGACGTACATGCCGGGAACGAGGGCGACATTCGCGTTCGGCAGGTCGACCTCCACGCGCATGGTGCGCGCCTCCGGGTTGATCGCTTGCGCCGAACGGGCGATCTTTCCCGAGAAAATGCCGCTCGCCGAGCCCGACGCGTGCACCTGCGCCGGAACGCCCTGCCTCATCAGCTCCTGCGCAGCGCTTTGCGGGACATCGGTGAACACCCGCAAGGGGTCGTTCTGGGTCATGCGATACAGCGGAGTCGTGTTCGAGGTGCTGCCCGCAGTCACGAGATTGCCGACGTCGATCTTGCGCTCGGTGATGGTGCCGTCGTACGGCGCCCGTACCTGCTTGAACTCGGCGAGTGCGCTGGTTTGGTCGACTCGGGACTGATCGAGCGCGACCTGCGCCTGGGCCGCGTACAATCGAGCTGAAGCGGCGTTGAAATCCGCTTTCTTCGATTCTCGCTCCTGCTCGGACACGACGCCTTTCGGCGCGTCGCGCCAGCGCTCGTTCGTGGTCCTGGCAAACTCGTTCTCCGCCTGGCGCACGACTACTTGCGCCCTCGAGGCCTTCAAGGCCGCACGCGCGGCGGCGAGCTCAGCATCGAGCTCGGGCGTTTCGATGCTCGCGAGCAGCTGCCCCCGCTTGACGTGATCGCCGATGTCGACGAACCACTTGGCGACATAGCCATTCACCCGTGCGTAGATCGTGCTCTCGTACCAGGCGGCGGTTTGACCCGGTAGCACGAGATCCTGACCGGAACTCACGGCGCGGGCGACCACGACATCGACGGGCGGTGGCGCGGCGTAGGCGCTCTCCGTGGCCCTTGCCACGGAGCGCTCCTCGAAAAAGCGCACGACGCGCATCAGGACGAAGCCGAGCAAGAGGACGGCGCCGACCACGATCACCGCCCTCTTCAGGCGCTGTCCGGTATCGGGTTCGAAACGGGTCGAGACTCTCCCCGGCTCCTGTCTCGATAGGTCATCGGGAACGCGTTCGGACCCGACGCCGCTCGACGCCGTGGGGTGCGTCTCAGGCGGGTCTTGCATTGGCTCTCTCCAGCGCGTGGGGTTGCCGGGCGGGCGTCGAGCGACGGCGCAGGAGCCGATACATCGTCGGCACGAAGATCAGTGTCGCAAAGGTCGCAAACAGCAGGCCGCCGATGACCGCGCGACCGAGCGGAGCGTTCTGCTCGCCGCCCTCGCCGATCCCCAACGCCATCGGCACCATGCCGACGATCATCGCGCCCGCGGTCATCAGCACCGGCCGCAGGCGGGTGTAGCCCGCGGAGGCGGCTGCTGTCAATGAGTCGTCACCTGCCGCCATGCGCTGATTGGCGAAGGTGACCACCAAGATGCTGTTGGCCGTCGTCAGACCGATGCACATCAGCGTTCCCATGAGCGCCGGGACACTCATCGGAGTGTGCGAGAGAAACAGAATCCACAGTACACCACCGAGGGCGAAGGGAACGGCCATGAGCACGATGAGCGGATCCATCCAGCTCTGGAAATTCATCACGAGAAACAGGTACACGAGCACGATCGCGAGGCCGATCCCGGCAAAAAGTCCCGTATAGCTCTCGCGCATCGTCTCGATTTGTCCGCTCAACTCGACCGAGATCGCCTTCGAGTCTTCCGGCCGATGCGCCGCGAGCACCTCGTCGATGTCCCGGGCGGCAGCATAGAGATCGCGTCCCTGGACACTCGCCTGAACGTCGAAAACCGGGCGTATGTTGAGCTGCGAAGTCACGAGCGGGACGGTGTCGCGGCCGAAGCTGGCGAGATTGGCGAGCAGCTCGCTCTCCTCGACTCCGGCGGCTCGGTGCACCGGCAGGTCATAGAGATCTTGCGCCGAGCCATACAGGTACGGTGGATACTGAACGACCAGCGGATAGCTCACGCTGTTGTGCGGATCGACCCAAAAGTTAGGCGCGCTCTGTGCGCTCGAATTGGTCGCCACGAGCACGCTGTCGGCGGCTTCCTGCTGCGAAATTCCCGTCAAGGTGGCGAGCGAGCGATCCAGGTCCACGGTCAGCGCCGGTGCATTGGGCACCTGGAACACGTGCGAATCGACCACGCCGGGCACGCGCACAAGGGCGCGCGAGATCTCCGCCGCAACGTCGAACGCGGCGCTCTGGTCGGGTCCCGATACGCGCACGTCGATCGGCGCGGGCTGGCCGAAGTTCAACACCTGGTCGACGATATCGGCCGGCTGGAAGAAGAATGCGAGCTCGGCGAAGCGCTTGGGAAGCTCTCGGCGCAGCCGCGCGATGAGGCGCGCCGTCGGCGCATGCCGCTTGGTCAACGAGATGAGGATCTCGCCGTCCATCGGGCCCACGGTGGCCGAATCGCTTAGCGCGATGTTGATGCCACTGTAGGGAAGACCGATGTTATCGAGCATGACGTCGATCTGATCGTTGCCTACCAGCCGCCGGATCTGCTCCTCCACTTCGGCGAAGTACTGCTGAGTTCGCTCGATCCTCGTTCCCGGCGGGGCCCTCACGTGCAAGCGCATCTGGCCTGCGTCTACTTCAGGAAAGAAGTCACGCCCGAGCTCGGGAAACAGCAGCATCGAGAGCACCATCAGCACGACGAACGCCGCCACGGTCGCCAGCGGCTGCGAGAGAGTCCACGATATCGTGTTGCGGTAGCGCTCGCGAAACGACTCGAAGCTCTGGGCAAACGCCCGCTGAATCCGCACGAAGGGATTGCGGCCCGGCTCGCTCGCCTCGTTCGCGCGCTGCCCCGGTTCTGCCTCGTCGCGCTGAGCTGCCCCGCGCAACAGCTGGTTGAAAAGCACCGGCACCATCGTGAAGGACAACGCAAGGCTCGCCAGCAACGCTCCGATGACCGAGAGCGCGAGCGGTGAGAACAGGTACTTCGCCGTGCCCTGGAGCAGGAACACAGGAACGAATACGATGCAGATGCAGAGCGTTGACAGGAAGGTGGGCACGGCCACCTCGGCGGCGCCCGTCACGATGGATTGATGGAGCGGCTCGTTCATCCCGACGTGGCGCTCGATGTTCTCGATGACCACGGTGCCGTTGTCGACCAGAATCCCGATAGCCAGGGCGAAGCCGCCCAAAGTCATGGTGTTCAACGTGTTGCCGGTCAGATCGATGAACAGCACCGCGCTGATGATCGACAGCGGGATGGCTGCGAGCACGATCACCGAGAGACGCAGGTTCCCGAGAAACAGGATGATGACCAGCGCGGTCAGCGCGGCCGCCATGCAGGCGCTCAACAGCACGCTGTTGAGGGCCGCCTTGACGAATACCGACTGGTCGAATAGCGGCTTGATCGCAACGCCTTTTGGCAATACGCGCTCGATGTCCTTCATCGCCGATCGCACCCCGTCGATCACCGCGAGCGTCGACACGCCGCCCGTCTTGCGGATCAGCATGAGAGCGCCGGGCGTGCCGTTCACCGAAACCGAGTTGGTCTGCACTTGAAACCCGTCGTGCACGTGGGCGACGTCGCGCATGAATACCATGCGATCACCGACTTGCTTGATGGGGAAGGCGTTCATGCTCTCGATCAGGTCCGGCGCGTTGTTCATCGCGACCATGTAGTCCTTGTCGCCGATCTTGACGTCGCCCGCAGGCAGAATGACGTTTTGGCGCTGAAGCGCGGCGCTCACGTCGGCCGGCGACAGGCCGCGCGCCGCCAGGGCCTCACGATCGAGGTCGGCCATGATGACGCGCGGTTTGCCGCCGTAGGGATAGGGAACTTCGGCGCCGTGCACCACGGCGAGCGCCGGGCGAATGATATTTTGGCCGAGATCGTTGAGCTTCGTATCGGGCAAGGATTTGCTCGAGAGGCTGAGCTGAATGATCGGTACGTCCGTGGCACCGTAGCGCAACACCAGGGGCGGGGTGATGTTGGGCGGCATGTACTTGAGCACCACCAGCGCGCTGCTCGCGAGCTGCGAGATCGCACGCGTGACGTCCGCGCCCTCGTGCAGATACACCTTCTCGACCCCGACCCCCTGGTAGCTCGTCGCCTCGATCCGCGCGATGTCGTCGACCAGCGAGGCGAGCTGCCGCTCGTGCAGCGTCAGGATACGGTTTTGCATGTCCTCGGCGCTCATGCCGTTGTAGGTCCACACGACCGAAACGACCGGAATATCGATCTCCGGGAAAATATCTATCGGCATGCGCAAAGCTGCGCCGATGCCCATGAGCGCGACCAGGATGAGCAGAGCGGCGACGGTGTACGGCCGCCTTAGCGCAATTTCGACGACGGACATGCGGGTCTCTTCCAGCCTACGCCGCGAAGGTAAGCGCAGCGAATGTAGTGGAGCCCGGCGCTCGAGGTCAGCGGCCGAAAGTCATGACTAAGTAGTGACTAAAGTCACAATCTGCAAGTCGCCAAGGCCCCGTCTTGGCGTAGAACTGGGGGTAGGCGTGTTGGGGGGCCCTTGCGGACTTGCGGCGCCCCCCTGGGGGCACCTTCCTCACGGCTGCCTCCTCGACATGACGGCGAGCTCGGTACGCGTATTGGCGTGCAGCTTCTCCATGATCCGGCTCACATAGTTCTTCACGGTGCCTTCGGCGAGAAACATAACATTCGCGATCTGCCGATTGCTCATTCCTTCGCAGATATGCTGAAGCACTTTCTCTTCCTTGTCGGTGAGCACATCGGCCTTGGGAGTGCCACTCCCGGCGGGTGTGTTGTCGGATGCCCGGCCGGGGAGCGGCCTTTGCACGGACGGCCGCGCAGCGGGCGCTTCCAGGCGGCGAAATTGATCCATGACCTTGCGCGCGATTTGAGGAGTCAATCGGGACTCGCCGCGCTTCAGGGCGCGCACGGTCTCGAGCAATTCGTCCTCGGCGGCGTCCTTCAAGAGGTAGGCGTGCGCGCCCGCGCGCACCGCCTCGAACACCGTCTCATCGTCATCGAGTGTGGTCAACACGAGAATTTGTGTCCCCGGATGAGCCTGAGTGATCTCGCGCGTGGCCGCCACGCCTCCCTTGACAGGCATGTGCAGATCCATCAAGACGACGTCCGGCCGCAGCAAATTCGCGAGCTCGACGGCCTCGACGCCGTTGCGCGCCTGTCCGACGACTTCCATGTCGGGCTCCATCGACAGCATTAGGGCGGCGCCCCGGCGCACCAGATCCTGATCCTCCGCGATCACGATACGAATCGGTGCGGCGCTCACAGGCTCATCGGTGCCCACGACACGCCTCCTCCCCAGCGACCGCCGCTACGCCCACCATGAGCACCTCGACGTTGTGATCCTGCGCGTCGAATGATGCGACTCAAAGCGGCTCGTTTGGAAGTGACTTTCGTCACCTGCTAACGTGTCCCCATGACAGAGCCGAGCACCGCTCATCGCCCCGCGTTCCGCGGCATCGACCCGCGCTCGAGTCTAGGCGCGAGCGCCGTCTGGCTCATCATCGGTCTTGCCATCACATTCTCGGTCTCGGCCGCAGCTTGGGTGGGCAGCATTGCACGCAGGAACGTACTCGAGCAGCACATACGACGGCTTTCGCTCGAGACGGACCAGCTCGGCTCGGAGCTCGGTCAGGCAGTCGCTGCGCGCCTCGATGCGATCGACGCGGCGGCGCGTATTTCAGAGGCCACCCTCGCCAGCGACCAACGCCCTCGTCTGACCGATCTCTACGACGAGCTGCTCGCCTCCTATCCGGAGCTCGACTGGATTGCCGCCGCGGACGCCGACGGCAGGATACAACGCACGACCGCGGGAATGGCGCCCGCGAGTGATGACAGTCAAGCGACTTGGTTCGTCGCCGGGCGCCGCGGTCCCTGGCTCGGCCTCATCGCCGGCAGCCCGAGGCGCCCGGGCAGCGCGGGCCTCGGTGATTTGGCGGCGCCGGTTCACGATCGCGCGGGACGCCTCATCGGGGTCATCGCTGCCCACTTGACCTGGCGCCGTGCGCCGCATCATCCCCTGCGCCTGACCGACGAGCCTGATCCCCGTGTCGCCGCGCAGGCTTGCGTGCTCGATCGGGACGGTACGGTTCTGGTGGGGCCCGACTCCATGCGCGACAAGCGCTGGAGCGCAGTTCCGCAAGATCCGCAGCGCGGCGCGCAGGCGACCGGCGAGCCACAATTCGAGCGCCTGGCCAATGAGCGGGTGCTCGTCTCACGCGCGCCGCTGAGCGCGCGCAGTGATATCTCCGCGTTCGGGTGGCAAGTCCAGCTATGGGAGCCTGAGGGGCGCGTATACCAGCGTGCGGACGCCTTGGCATTCGAGATCTTTTGGGTATCGATGTGTCTCGGCGCGGCGACCTGCCTGCTGGGTGCGTTCGGTGCTCGCAAGCTGACGCGCCGGTTGAAACGGCTCACGGAGTCGGTGGCATCGGTCGGTGAGAGCGCTGCCGAGCACATCGCCGTCCCGCGCGGAGTCGACGAGGTCGCGCAGTTGGGTCGCGCATTCGCGAAGATTCTGGATGATCTTCACCGGGAGCGGCGCGAGCTGCAAAGCTTGAGCAGCGAGCTCGAGCGACGGGTTGCCGTGCGCACGCGCGAAGTCGAGCGACTCGCGGAGGAGTCGCGCTATGCCGCCATCGTGCGCGAGCGCTTGAAAATTGCGAGGGACCTGCACGATACGCTCGCGCATTCGATGATGGCCATCTTGAGCGAGATTCGGTTCCTGCGCAGACTTGCCGCCCGCGATCCGGCCGCGCTCCCCGCCGAGCTCGCCCGCGCCGAGGAAGTCGCGCACGAAGGCCTGAAGGAGGCTCGCACGGCGATCACCCAGATGCGCGTGAACGCCGTGCGCGAGACCGGCCTAGGTCCGGCGCTTGCGCGAGAGTTCGAGCGATTCATCGACCGCACGGGATTATCGGGCGACTTCAATGCCGATCCCGATTCGGCGCGTTTTGGCGACGAGCGCGCCGAAACGCTGTTGCGCATTGCCCAGGAGGTCTTGCGAAACGTCGAGCGGCACTCGATGGCGACGCGCGTGACGGTGAGTTTGCGTACCACGACGGAGGGGCGGCTGGAGTTGCGCATCGAGGACAACGGCGTCGGTTTCGATCCGCATGCGGCGCGCCCCGGACATTACGGTCTCGTCGGGCTCAAGGAGCAGGCCGATCTGATCGGTGCCGAGCTCTCGGTGGACACCGCTCCCCAGCAGGGCACGAGAATCTTGATCGCGCTCGCCGTGGCCCCAGTGGCATTTGCGAGTGCGCGCGTCCCGAGCGGAAAAGTGCTGTAATAGCGCCTGGCGTTCGCGAGGAGTCCCCGCCATGCGCTCGAGGTCGAGGGCCGTAGG
>DATHCO010000231.1:0-6313 GCA_035319505.1 Steroidobacteraceae bacterium
CGCACGGTGGTGATCGGTGTCAACAGTCTTGCGTCGGGCATCGCCAATGCGCTCGCCGCGCAAGCGGCGGTCTCGCGGATCCTCTACGCCATGGCGCGAGACGGCAAGCTCCCGGCGGTGCTCGCTCGGGTTCATCCGCGCTTTCGAACGCCCTACGTGAGCACGCTCATGGTAGCCGGCATCTCCGTCGCTGTCGGGCTGCTATTCGCCAATCACCTCGACGACCTCACCCGCATCGTCAATTTCGGAGCGCTGACGGGATTCTTGCTCTTGCACATGGCGGTGATCAACCATTACGTGATCCGTGGAGGGAGCCGTGCCTGGATTCCTCACCTGGGCATGCCGCTCGCCGGATTTACCGTGATCGCTTATGTACTCTACGAGATGGATAGCGCTGCCAAGATCATGGGCGGCGTATGGATCGCGGCAGGAATGGTGTATTTCGCCGTGCTCACGTTTTTGTTGAAGAAGCCGGTCAAGATCGATATGTAATTCGGGGGACACCGCATGAGAGTATTCACCGGGCTGTGTTTGGCATTCGCCGCCATGGCTGCCTGCGCCGCACAGGGCGCCTCCACGGCGCAGGCTGCTTCCGCCGCGCACCGTGCCTCGAGCTCCACCTTGGCGCTCACCCACGTCAACCTGATCGATACGACGGGAGCAGCGCCGCTCCAGCCCGACATGACGGTGATCGTCAAGGATCAGCGCATCAGCGCCGTGAAGAAAAGCGCCGAGGCGCAGTTACCCGCAGACGCCAAGATCGTGGAAGCCCCTGGCAAGTACCTGATTCCCGGTCTCTGGGACATGCACGTTCACACCGTTTTCGGTGATTGGCTGCCACGGAACGAGAAGGTGACGCTGCCGTTGTTCGTCGCAAACGGCATCACGGGCGTGCGCGACATGGGCGGCGATCTCGAGGTGCTCAAGGTCTGGCGCGCCAACATCGCGGCCGGGCGGCTCCTCGGGCCCCGCATGATCATCGCGGGTCCCATGCTCGATGGACCTGTCCCGCGCTTTCCGAGCTCCGCGCCCGTGGCGAACGCCGCGGACGCCCGCAAAGTCGTCGATGAGCTCACCGCACGCGGAGTCGACTTCATCAAGATTCAGTCACTCATTCCGCGCGACGGCTACTTCGCGGCGGCGGACGAGGCGAAGAAATTGCGCATGGTCTTCGTCGGGCACGTGCCCGATGCGGTACGGGCCTCGGAGGCCTCCAACGCGGGGCAGAAGAGCATCGAGCATTTCACCGGCATCTTCGAAGGCTGCTCGACGATCGAGGATGAGCTCATCAAGGGCCCGAAAAGCCTGGGCCAAAACGTCAGCACCTATGATCCGGCCCGTGCGAAGACGCTGATCGCGCTCATGGCCAAGAATCAGACCTGGCAGGTGCCCACGCTCGTCTGGGAGCGCGGTCAATGGCTCGTTGACGATATCGACCTGAGCCACGATCCGCTCATCAAATATGCGCCGGCGGCGTGGAAGGATCGCACCTGGCCCATGTTCGTGAGCGATATCTTGAAGGATATGGACACCGACCCCTTGCCGGTGCGCAAGAAATTCGTCCAGATGGAGCTCGACATGACACTCGCCATGTTCCGCGCCGGGGTGCCGTTCATGGCGGGCACGGATACGGCGGCCGGTGTTCATGTCTTCCCGGGCTTCAGCCTGCACGATGAGCTGGGCCTGTTCGTTCGGGCAGGGTTGACGCCGCTTCAGGCCCTGCAAACGGCCACCCTCAATCCCGCCAAATTCATGGGTCGCACGGCCGAGCTGGGAGCGGTCGAGTCGGGAAAGCTCGCTGACCTCGTGCTGCTCGACGCCAATCCCCTGGATGACATCGCCAATACGCGCAAGATCCGCGCGGTGGTGCTCGCGGGACGCTATTTTGACCGGGTCGCGCTCGATCGGATGCTGAAGGGCGTCGAGAAAGCGGCGGCCGAGCCCGATGCGGCCTCGTTCCCTGCGGGGGTGAAATGAGAGCCGCGGCCGCCGGCGCCCTCGCGATGGTCCTCAGTCTCAGCGCCGCGAGGAGCGCGGCCGCCAAGCCCGTGACCGTGGCGGAGCTCTTGTCGGGCTCTCCTGCAGAGGACTGGCGCGTGCCCGATCCGAACGACATCCTGTATCTCGAGCTCGCTCGAGGGCGAGTGGTCATCGAGCTCGCCTCGCGCGTCGCGCCTCGGCATGTGGCGAACATCAAAGCACTTGCACGGGCGCACTATTTCGACGGCCTGGCAATCGTCCGGGTGCAGGACAACTACGTCGTTCAGTGGAACGATCCCGACCACCACCGCCCGGTCCCGGCCGGTGTGGGCGCAGTGGTGGAGTTCACCGCCGCTCCCGGCGCCTACCGCCGTTTTGAGCCCCTGCCCGATCGCGATGACTATGCACCGGAGGTTGGATTTCTCGATGGCTTCCCTGCGGCGCGCGATCCACGCTCGCACAGCGTGTGGCTCGCGCATTGCTACGGCATGGTCGGCGTCGGGCGAGACGATCCGGCGGAAAGTGATGGCACCGAGATGTATGCGGTGATCGGGCATGCGCCGCGGCAGCTCGACCGCAATGTCTCTCTCGTCGGGCGTGTCCTCAAAGGGATGGAGCTACTCTCGAGTCTCCCGCGCGGGAGCGGCGATATGGGATTCTACCTCCCGCCCGAACCCAGCGTTCCGATCGTCGCGATGCGCATCGCCTCCGACCTGCCGCAGGCCGAGCGCACGCCGATCGAGGTGCTGCGCACCGAGAGCGCGACTTTCCGCAGCGTACTCGACCAACGCCGCAACCGGCGCGAGGAGTGGTTCAAGGTCAACCCCGCGCACATCGATCTGTGCAACGTGCCCCTGCCGGTGCGTTCGATCCCCACCGCGAGCCGCTAGTGTGCTGAATCAGAAATTCGCCGTGCACCGAGAGCGCCGCGGCGCCCCGCCCGCTGCGTTACTCCTCCCTTGAATTATGGGTCTCGAAGTCTCGCGAGCAGAAGGTCGAGAAAGCGCTCGGCGTGAACCTCCACGGCGACCGCGCTATTGGGGGCGACGGTCTCGGTCTTCCCCAGGTAGGCGTAGCGCGAGCCGTCGGGCGAAGACAGCATCTCGGGGATCTGCTTCGTGCCGTGTCGATTGGCGACCGTCTCGCCGCGCGTGAATTCACCCGCGGTCTCGACATCGATGTGCATCAGGGCCGTCTCGACCAGGGTGGGGTCGATCGCGACACCGACCGTGAGTGGATCGTACATCGCGCTGCCCTTGGCGCCGCGCTGCTCGGCGCCGTGAAGGAGGAACTCACCGACGGCGTACACGAACCGACCGACGGCGCCCTGCGCCGCGGCCAGCGAGTGAAGGCGCTCACGCGTCAGGAGCGTCTTGTGGCAGACGTCGAGCCCCACCATGGTGACCCGCCAGCCCGCGTTGAAGACGATCTGCGCCGCTTCGGGGTCGACGTGGATATTGAATTCCGCCGCGGATGTGATATTGCCGCCCGACAGGGATCCTCCCATCACGAAGATGTCCTTGACCAGCGGCACGATCGTCGGATCCTTCTCGACCGCGAGCGCGATGTTGGTGAGAGGTCCGAGGGTGATCAGCGTGATCTCATGCGGTGCGGCGTGAACCGCCTCAATGATCAGGTCCGGACCCCAGGCCTTGTCCACGGGGCAAACCGGAGGGGGCAGCTCGACATCGCCGAGGCCGTTCTTGCCGTGCCAGGCCTCGCCCGTGACGAGAGTGCCGACGAGAGGTCGTGTGGCGCCGGCGGCCACTCGCACATCGCAGCGCCGCGCCAGCGATACGAGGCGCCGAGCGTTATCGAGGCCTCGGGCGGCGGTCACATTTCCCGGGACCACCGTCAACGCACGGACCGCCAGCTCCGGCGAGCGCAGCGCGAGGAGAATCGCGATCGAATCGTCGGTGCCCGGGTCGGTATCGATGATGACCGGGCGGGGCGAGGCGATCGCATGCGATGCGAGGAACAGCACGAGCACCGCGATGCCGTAGCGTGACAGATGCATTCGGTCTCCTGCAATCACGAGCGCAATCAAGGGCTCGCCGTCGACTCGCTCGTCGAATCGAACCCGCTCGCGGCCACGGCGCGCGCGCGCCGCCGCCTCAGCGCCCGAATCGATAGTTCAAGTCGATTCCCGCCGTGCGCGGCTGGCTCACGGCCACGCGGTTGTAGGTCGGCAGATTGATGGCATCCTGCGTGATGTTGCTGAGGAGCGCCCGCTTGTCCGCGAGGTTGTTCACGAACACGACCGCCGACCAGCGGTCGGTCTGGACCCCGGCCCTGACATTCGTGAGGTCATACGAGGGCAGGTTATTGACATAGAAAGTCTCGTCCGTGCGGCTCCCCTCGTAGATATTGTCGGCGCGCGCCGTGAGCGCGAGCTGATCCGTGAGGGGGTGCCGATAGGCGATCGAGGCGGACGAGGTCCAGTGCGGCACGTCCTGGATGGGCGTTCCCGGATTGAAGCCCGCGTCGATCAGATTCGAGCTCACGAGGGCCGCGTGGGAGTACGAGCCGTTGAGCGAGACCACAACCTCGGGGACGACGATCGCCTGGATCTCGAGCTCGGCGCCGCGGACATGCGCATTGCCCGCATTGGCCGTGTAGACGTAGCCGCAGGTCGAGAGAGAGTTGACCTGCTGCACGCCGACCCAGCTCTCGAAGTAAGCCGAGGCGTTCACGGTCACTCGGCGGTCGGCGGTGCGGAACTTCTCGCCGAGCTCGTAGCTCCACACGCTATCCGACTTGAAGGAGATCGGGCCCGGCACGAAGGACTTGCTGCCGTACTCTTGCATCAGCTGGGCCTCGCACGAGATGGCCCCAGAGGTCGGCACCGGCCCTGTGCCGCCACCGGGCCGAAAGCCCTTCGCCGCCGTCGCATAGAGCATCAAGTCCTGGGTGATATCGTAGGAGAGATTGACCTTGGGCGTGACGCCCTGGTCTTTCTCCGACGTCGAGGTCAGGACGGTCGCGGTGACCAGCGGTGCACCAAACTGATCCAGGGTGACCGGGGCGTCGTAGTGATAGCGGCGTAGCCCCGCGGTGATCGCGAAGGGCTCGGTAATGTTGTAAGTGACCTCGCCGAACACCGATTGCTGGAAGATCGGCATCGGGCTGAAATAGCTAAAGATATCATTCGAGCCCAAGATGGGTGCCGCATCCGTGGCCGGGAACACGATATCCCACGCCGAGTGGAAGTCGCTGTAGAAATATCCGGCCAGCCATTTGGGATTCGCGTCACCCACCGAGGAGATGCGCAGCTCCTCCGTGGTCTGGCTCGTGGGGTTGTACTCGAGCGCGTACGAGGCTCCGATGCCCTTGGGGGGTGCGAATCCCGGCAGGCCGAAACCCGTATCCCACGACTCCGTGGTGTCTTGCATCAGGGGCTCGTGCCTCGACCAGTAGGAGGTGGTCGAGCTCAGCTCGAACACCGATGTCTCGTACTTCGCGTTCAAGGCGAAGAGCCTGAACTCATCGTAGTAGTTCTCCGGAACGTCGTAGGGTTGGTAATGCGCATCGGTCCCCGGGACGCTGTCGATGTACGGCAAGCCGCTCGCCCGCAGCTTCTCGTACATGAAAGACGGCGTGATGGAGAGCCCCTCGATGGGCTTCCACAGGGCGCTGATACGCACCGTCGCGCGATCGGTACTGTTGACATCGTGGTAGAGGGTCTCCTCGGGGGCGGCGAGGACGTTCCCACGGACGCAGCCGGTGAAGGTCGGCGCGGCCGCGCACGGTGAGGTCGACGGCGGGAACTCGGATGCGGGGATCACGATCCGATCGATCCAGCCGGCATCCGCCGAGTAGGAGCCGACGATGCGAAGCGCCGCCAAGCCTCCCCCGAACGGGAGATTGATCATCGCATTGTAGGCGTGATCGAAACCGCCGTGGTCGGTGTCGGCGAAAATCGCCTCCGTCGACGCGTCGAAGGCGTCCGGATTCGGGGCATTCGGCACGACCTTGATGGTCCCGCCCATGGAGCCCGAGCCGTACAAGGTGCCCTGCGGCCCGCGCAGCACCTCGACTCGATTGAGATCGTAGAGGTCCGGCGAGATGACGATCTTCCCTTCGTTGGTCGCCGAGGGCGCCGTCAGGGGCGTGTCATCGAAGTAAAAACCGACCGTGGGCGAGTTGCCGCCGGTCGAGGCGACCCCGCGCATCTCGAACTCCCCCATGCCGGGACCGCTCGTGCGCATCGACACGCCGGGGACCGACAGTACGAGATTGCTCAGGTCCGTCAGGCCGCGCTCCTCGATGTCCGCTCCGGAGACGGCCGTGAGGCTGATCGGCGTCGTCTGCACGGTGGATTCGCGCTTCTCGG
>DATHCO010000232.1:0-19426 GCA_035319505.1 Steroidobacteraceae bacterium
ACCATTGCTTCATCTCGTCGCGCGAGTAAACGATGATCTTCTTGGGATTGAATCGTGCCAAGGTCATCGGAACGAACGCGCTTCCGAAGGAGCCCGTTCCGCCGGTAACGAGGATGGTCTTGCCGGACAGCATCAAATCACCGCGAGACAAGCTGCGCGACTTCGAAAAAGTCCCAGCTGAGCAAGCTATTGTTGCCGGGGCCGTATGTCCACTCGGAGGCCGCGACCCTGCCCACGAAGATGGCCGCCGCCGCAAGGGACACGACGAAGCGGACGAATACCCGAAGCTCGGGACGGTTGCGAAACAGCGAGAACAGGATACCGCCGACCATGAGCCCGTAGAGCCACTCGAGATATGCGAAGTAACGCAGCGCGAACAGCGGGAGCCCGGCGAAGAAGAATCCCAGGCTCGCAATGAATATCGTGACCGACGCCACCCGAGCGTAGTAAAGCGAGCTCAAGTGCAGACGCTGCGCTCGGATGGCGAGATGAGTGATCAGCAGTAAGGCTCCGACGACCGCAAAGTGATACCACTTTATGTTGGGGACGTCCTTTTCCTTGAAAAACTCTCCCTGCACGATCGGAATGATCGCCATCATCGTGAACATCACCATGAGGGAGCCGACGAGACGGAGGAGCAAGCCGATGACGCCCATTCTGATCTTGCGATCCTCGCGATAGCGGAACAGCCAGCAGATCCCGGCGAGCATCACGAGGAGGGGAGCCGTGCCGTTGTGCACCGTGCACGATGCGAAAGCGATCACGGCAGCCCAGCGCTTGTGCCCCGCAATGAAATGTGCAAACGCATAGAACAAGAGCGCAGTCGAGATATATTGTCTGATCAGATGCGTGCTCTGCACGAAGTTGATCCCGGCGAAAAACGTGAAGAACAGGGTGAGCAGGATTGCCCCCTTGCTCCAGTTCTCGGACCGGCCTATCAGCAAGACGCCCAGAAACGTCGGCACGTAGGTGCCAAGCGTCGCGGCAACGCAGATGGCGGTCTTGCTGTCCGGAATCACGATGGAAATCAGCCACATCGGCACGTAGAAGCCCGCTTCCGTGACGCGGTACGTGCCGGAGAGCTCCTGCAGCGCTTCCTTGTCGAGCAAAGCGGCGAGTGGCTGCTGCGATAAGTATTCCTGGACCCTCGCGTACAGGACCAGATCGCCGTCGAGCAGCCTCGACACATTGAGAGTCAGGAACAGCGCGCAGCTCGAGACGATGAACAGCCATTTGAGATCGTCCGTGGGAGCTATCACCGGGACCATGCATGCGAATATCAATAAAGCCAGCGGATGCGAGAAGAATGCCGCGCTCGCCGCGGCCAATCCGGCGATCACGAACAGCGATGAGGCTCTCTGATCGGTGAGGCTCGGAACCATTTTCATGGCGTGTTCAGCCGCAACTGCGCAACACTCGCCGCCTCAGCGCTCGCCGCGCCAAGAGGCGCGCAGGAACACCATGAAGCAAGCCACAAACAGGCCGCCGAAGAATCCGCCCAGGACGATGAATCCACGGCGTAGCGACGAGGGCGATTCGGGGGTGACGGCCGGGTCGATGACCTTCAGCGCATACTCACTGTTGCCGCCCGCGAGCATCGCTTGCTTGTATTCGTTCTCCATCAGGTTGCTCAGCGCCTCCTGCACCGGCACGAGCTGCGTTCTTTCCGCTTGGCCACGCAGATACTCGATGTGCCTGTCGGAATCGGCGAGGACCCTCTCGCGCGATTGCTTGTTGGTGAGCGCCACCAGCTCGTTCGCCCAGTTCGCGGCGATCACCGGATCGGGCCACGTGATGCTCACCGTCACCAATTCGGTCTTCGGATCCTGAACGACCGAGCGAATCTTCTTGAAGGCGGCGTCCCCTTTCCACAGTGTCGGGATCTGTTTCGGATCGTTGGTGATCCAGCGCCCTGCTTTCTTGTCCCACAGCTTTGGAAACAGCACCGGCAGGAGATTATTCTGCTGGATAAACATCTCGGTGAGGAATCTGGACTGCAGCAGGGCAAGAGCCTCGAACTTTTGACTTTGCCCGCCCACGTTCACCCCGGCGAGCGAGGCCAGAGCGCCGAATTGCGACATGAGCGCGCCTCCGCCGTGCTGCTCGTCCGTGACCACGGAAACCTGCACGGACCCTTTGTATTGCTTCTGCTGAAAGTAGGCGCCTACACCGGAACCGAGCGTGAAAATGCAGGTGATGACGATGATCAGCCTGCGGTCCTGCAGCAAAATCTCCGCGAGGCTCTTGAGCTTCGGGTCCGGCCGCGTGATGGTGGCTGTATCGTTCATCGAATCGTATGTACCTCGGCTCACCCCAGGGGTAAATCGTATATACCTCGGCTGACCTCAGCGGTAACCCCCGAGGCCCAAGATTCGCGCCGTCACAAGTACTCGTGAATCAAGATGTAGCCGATGGCTAAATTGTAAATGATCGTGGTGATCGCCTGAACCAAGGGCAGCGTCGGCACCTTGGTCGTGTCGAGCGGCACGACGATGGTATCGCCGGGCCTGATCTCGGTTCTTTGAGATCGCCGGAACCAGCCGGAGCGGCCGGAAATGACGTCGCCGTTGGCACGGACCACGTAGATCCGTTTTTTATCCGCATGCTGGGTGGTTCCACCGCTCTTTTGGATGTACTCGTCGCGCGTGAGGCCCGGCTCGAACACGTGAGACGTCGGGCTCTGCACCTCGCCCAAGATCGTCACGTCCTGCGTCTTTTTCGGAATGACCAGCCTGTCGCCATCCTTCAGAACCACATCGTATAGACCGCCGGGCGGGCCTGCATAGGCGCCCTCGGCGTCGATGACCAGCCGACCCACGGGCTTGGTCTGGCGCAGCTGCAGAAGCAACTGCTGGCCGATCAGTAGTCCCTGGCTGGCGGAAGCGCCGCCGCCGCCGCCCGATACGGCCGCGCTGGCCGCAACCACCTCCAGTGACAAGGCCGCCAAGTCGTTTTGCAGGCGCGTCGCCAGCATATCCAGCTGGTCCTTCTCGCGCTGCCTGAGCTCCTCACGGGTGAACACCGCGCCTTCCGGGAAGGCAACGTCGTCGAAACCTCCTGCCCGTACCAGAATCGAATGCAGGGTCTCTCCCTGGTGAATGGGATACTTCCCGGGGAATCGCACATCGCCGACGAGCTCGATGCTGCCGGGCTCCATCCACATCGGAATGGGCTTGATGACCAGCGCATCATAAGGCCGCAGCTCCACATCCGCCGCCGCGTCGCCACGCCGGATGGCCGCCAAGTCGACGGTGATCAATTCTGTCCTACGGATGTTACCCCCGACCACGGAGTAGCGCGTGAGCTCGGCCTGCCCGCTGTAGGCGGCGTCCTCCAAGCTCCCGCCGGCGCGAATCAGGTCGCTGACATGCATCCGGGATTCCAACGGATACTTACCGGGCGCCTTGACCCTGCCGTCGACGTTGACGATTTGCTCCGGCTTATCCGGCGTCGCCTGGAGCTCGAGGTCGCGCAAAATCGGCTCGATGATCCGCGTACGGCTGGAAGAGAGGTTGAATACGGTGATCTCGTCTCGGGGTCGCAGCTCCGGGTCCGCCGCCGAGTGAGGCGCGGCGAGCGCACGGGTCAAGTCGGCCGAGAGGACCTCGGTCTTGAGCTCGGGAGGCGCGATGCGGTGGATCAGGATGTAGTGCAAGTCCGCCTCGGGCCTCACCTCCGCGAAACTGCGCAGCACGTCCGTCAGATGCAGTCCTGACTGATATGCAAATGCGCCTGGCCGGAACACGTACCCTGTCAGCCTCACGGAGTTCTCGAGCGTTGGGCGAATCGAAGGGATGCGCAGCTTGTCGCCGTTGCCGAGCGCCGCCATTCGGCCGGAAGGAGCGGTGAGGTCGATGTTCAGCATCTGGTGCTGTCGCGACGGCAGGATTCGGTCGAGCTGTCCGAGGCTCGCGTCGGCATCGGGCTGGAGCCCCCCGGCGAGCTCGACGGCCTGAGCGGCCGTACTCTCGTTCTTCAGCTCGTAAATCGCAGGCCGCCGCACGGCGCCATACACCGAGATCGTCGCTCCGATGGGAGGAATGAAGATGACGTCGCCGGGCAGCAAATGACGGTCGTTGCTCGTGTCGCCGTGCAACAGCAGGTCGTATAGATCGAGCGTGGAGACGAGGTGCCCTTCGCGCTTGAGCTGAATATTGCGCAGCGAGCCGATCTTCTTCACTCCGCCACTGACAAATAGGGCGTTCGTTATGGTCGACAACCCGCTCACCGTGTAAGAGCCCGGCTTTTCCGCCTCTCCCAGCACGAATACGCGGATGGATCGAAGCTGGCCCATGGTCACGCTCACCCGGGCGCCGATGAGCTCGTGGGACACGTGCTCCTCGACCCTCGCGCGAGCCTCGTCGAAGGTCATATTGCTGACCGAGATGGGACCCAACTTCGGGAAATTGACGCGCCCGTCACGACCCACCGTCAACTCGTACGTGTGCGGCTCGTTGCCGTAGAGCTGCACGACCAGAGTATCCCCCGGGCCCATCACGTAGTCGGGCGGAACTTGGATGTCGGACACGGGCGCGAAGGTGCTCGGCACGCCCTCGAATAGATCGTAGCCGAACGGCTTGAGTGCCTCTTCGTCTTGCGCCGTGAGCCGCAGTAGCGTCAGCCTCACGAAATAATCGTTGAGGTCCGGGTCCCCCGAGAGCCGCCTCGTCGCTTCGACAGCAGTCAGGCCGGCAAGCGGCGTTGCCAGCAAGCCGGGCAGCTCGAGAACGCCGAATCGATTCAGCTTATACGGGTTGCCCGCCAGGATTCTTTTCCGGAAACTCTCCGAGTCCTTCTTCTCCTCGTCCGTCTTGAGCTTATCCGTCAGCGACCGGCAGCGAGTGAGGTCGAAGAACCAGGCGTTGGCGTTCACGTTCTGGGCATTCTGGGCGTTCTGGGCATTGCCGGTGATGCCGCCGATCCCGGTGGTAGCGCTCAGGCCGGCCAGCGGATTCGGGGCAGCTGGAGTCCCGGTCGCGCCGGCTACGCCCGCAGCGGACGCGAGCGCGCTCAGCGGATTAGTCGAGGTAGGTAGCTGCCCGGAGCTCGAGGGAGCGCCCGGTGCGCTGTTCAGGACTTGCAGGTTTTCCAGCGCCTGAGGCCCCAGATTGTAACGCTCACAGACATCGTCGACCGATCGCAGCTCGATCATCACCGGGTCGTCGGGGCGCAACTCCGGGTCTTCGTTGAACTGCCGCAGCGTGCGGCCGTCGCGCGTTTTGATGTCCTTCTCGATGATGTCCTTTTGATCCGTCGGGGGCATCACCGTCTGCGGTGTTTCGAGCTTTTTCTCGGTCTTTTTGCCGGTATCCTGCTGCCCCAGAACGCCTTGCAGAAGCGAGTTCTGCTCTTGCGGAGAGAGCTGCTCCTTCAAGGCTTGCAGATCCGTGTTGCTCTGCGCCGATGCCGTGAGTGCCGCCGACAGCAGGACCAGTGCGGTCAAAAAGATCTTTGTGCGCATTAGGCGTCGTATACCTGCCGGTGCCCGGATTCTCACTGTTGCACTCTGCGTGGCAGAGGACTCGGTATCATAGTTCTACTCGTCGCACTGCGCTAGCGCGTGTAATTCTTGGCCATCCACGCCGAGTAGTCGCGCCCGAGGAGAGCCCGCCACCACTCGACGTGCGCCAGATACCAGTCAATTGTGGACGCTAATCCCCGCGCAAGTCCACACGACGGCGTGTAGCCCAACTCCCGGCGAGCTTTGCCGAAGTCGATCGCGTAGCGCCGGTCGTGACCCGGGCGGTCGCGCACGTGCGTGATGAGCTCGCTCGACCGTGCGCCCTTCGCCGGCGGCGCATCCGGGAACGCGGCCCGCAGCGCGGGCTCTGAAGCGAAGCGCGCGTCGCTGAGCTCGCACAGCGTGCGCACGACGTTGATGTTGACGTTCTCGCTGCCGCCGCCGACGTTGTAGACCTCCCCGGACACCCCGCGCGTGAGCGCGAGAGCGACCGCCTTGCAATGGTCGCTCACATGCAACCAATCGCGACTCTGCAGCCCGTCACCGTACACGGGCAAGGGCTTGCCCGTCAGAATGTTGATGAACGTCAAGGGAATCAGCTTCTCGGGAAACTGATACGGACCGTAGTTGTTGGAGCAATTGGTGACCGTCGTTTGCAGCCCGTACGTCTCGTGGTAGGCGCGTACCAAATGATCCGAAGCGGCCTTGCTCGCAGAGTACGGCGAGTTGGGCGCGTAGGGGGTGGACTCGGTGAAGGCAGGGTCGTCGGGACCCAGGGTCCCATAGACCTCGTCGGTCGAGATGTGGTGAAAGCGGTGCGCAGGGACGATCGGCCGATCGAGCCAGAGCTGCTTTGCCGCCTTGAGCAGGGTGTGAGTTCCCACGACGTTCGTGCGAATGAACTCATCGGGACCCAGGATCGAGCGGTCGACGTGCGATTCGGCTGCAAAGTGGACGATGGTGTCGATCCGCTGGCCCTCGATGAGGGCCCGCACCGCGGTCTCGTCGCAGATGTCGCCGCGCACGAACCGATAGCGCGGGTCGCGCTCGAGGCCATCGAGGTTCGCGATGTTGCCCGCGTACGTCAGGCTATCGAGCACCACCACTCGCCCTTCGCGGGCGTGCTCCAGCCAGTAGCGCACGAAGTTGGCGCCGATGAAGCCGGCACCTCCGGTCACGCAAAGATTATGCGGCTCGTAGCTCATCGAGCATCATCCGCAGGCTCTGCCGCCAGTGGACCGCGGGAATCTCGCCGAGCCGCCGCGTCGAGCGAGTGTCGAGAACGCTGAACGCGGGCCGCAGCGCGCGGGTCGGGTACTCCGAGGTCGCAATCGGCACCACCGCGGCCGAGCGCGCCAGGAGGCCCCGCGCGAGCGCCTCCTCTTGGATCGCCACCGCAAAGTCGTACCAGCTCGCGACGCCCGCGTCGGTGAAATGGTAGATCCCGGCGGGCGGCGCGGCGCACATCAATCGCCAGATCGCATCGGCGAGGCTCTGCGCCCAGGTGGGCGTGCCGATCTGATCATCCACCACCCGCACCTCGGCGCGCTCGCGCATCAGACGCAACATGGTCAGCACGAAATTTCGACCCTGGGCGGCATAGACCCACGCGGTCCGCAGCACGATTCCCTTCCCCTGCGCCTCGAGCACGTGACGCTCCCCGCCGAGCTTGCTCGCCCCGTAGGCGCTCAGCGGGTTGGTCGGGTCGGTGGGGAGGTAGGCGCGGTGCGCGCGGCCGTCGAACACGAAGTCGGTCGATAGATGCAGCAAACGGCTACCCGCTCGGCCGGCCGCCCGCGCGAGCGCGCCGACCGCCGCCTCGTTCACCGCAAATGCCTGAGCGCGCTCCTCCTCCGCAAGATCCACGGCGGTGTACGCGGCCGCATTCACGATCCAGTCGGCGCGGTGCCGCTCGAGGGCACGTGCGATGGCCGGCCCGTCTAGAATATCAGCCTCGGCGCGCGTGGTGACGACGACCTCATGCTGCGCGGGAGCCGCCTTGGCGACGGCGCGGCCCACCTGCCCGCCGCCGCCCAGCACCAGCACCTTCATGAGTACTTCTCGATTTCGCTGAAGGGCAGGCCCCGCGCATCCTTGGCCGACAGCGTCGGCGTTACACCGGCAGGAAGGGGCCATCGAATGGCGAGCGTCGCGTCGTTCCAGGCGAGCGTGCGCTCATCGGCCGGACTGTAAAAGTCCGTGCACTTGTAGAGGAAGTCGGCCGCCGGCGACGTCACTAGGATGCCGTGCGCCAGGCCGGGGGGGACCCACAGCATTCGATGATTCTCGGCAGAGAGCTCGACGCCCCACCACTTGCCGTAGCTCGGCGAGCTCTTGCGAAGATCCACCACGACGTCGAAAACGCTGCCGCTCGCCAGGCGAACCAATTTGCCTTGCGCGTGCGGATTCTGCATGTGCAGCCCGCGCAAGGTCCATTGAGTGGAACGGCTGTGGTTGTCCTGAACGAACTCGCCCCTGATCCCGGCCTCAGCGAATTTGTCCGCTCGCCAAGTTTCCATGAAGAAGCCTCTCGCATCGCCAAACATCTGGGGCTCGATCAGCACGGCTCCCGCGATGGGGGTTTCGAGAAATCGCACGGTGTTTAGTTCTCCATCGGCATCGAGCGATTGACCTCACGCGCTCTCATGGACGATGCGCATGAGATACTTGCCGTATCCACTCTTCTCGAGCGGCTTGGCGAGGCGGCCGAGCTGCTCGGAGTCGATGAAGCCCATGCGCCATGCGATCTCCTCGACGCAGGCGACCTTGAGACCCTGCCGCTCCTCGATGATGCGAACGAATATCCCCGCATCGAGCAAGGAGACGTGCGTGCCGGTGTCGAGCCAGGCCGCACCCCGGCCCAGCTTCTCCACGCGCAGCGCTCCCGCCTCGAGGTAACAGCGATTGAGGTCCGTGATCTCGAGCTCCCCGCGCGCCGACGGACGCAGGGACTTCGCAAAGTCGCAGGCGCGAGTGTCGTAGAAATAGATCCCGGTCACCGCGTAGTTGGACGGCGGGTGCGCGGGCTTCTCCACGAGATCGGTGACCCGACCCTGGCTGTCGTACTGAACGACGCCGTATCGCTCGGGATCCTGTACGTAGTATCCGAATACGGTTGCGCCCTCGGTGCGCTGCGAGGCAGCGCGCAACAGCCCGGGCAGATTTGCGCCGTAGAAGATGTTATCGCCGAGAATCAGGGCCGACGGCGCGCCGCCCACGAATCGCTCGCCGAGGATCAAGGCCTGAGCGATGCCCTTCGGCTCCTCCTGAATCGCATAGTCGAAGGAGATTCCCCACTGACCGCCCGAGCCCAGCAGATCGCGGAACGCCGCTTGATCGCGCGGGGTGGTGATGATGAGGAACTCGCGGATGCCCGCCAGCATCAAGGTCGCGAGCGGGTAGTAGATCATCGGCTTGTCGTATACCGGCAAGAGCTGCTTGCTGAGCGACAGCGTGACCGGGTGAAGTCGCGTGCCGGCCCCGCCGGCCAGAATGATTCCTTTACGCTGTTTTGACAAAATCCAAGCCTCGGTTTCGAGCGCCGCGATTATAGAGCAACGCCGGCCGCGGGTCGGTGAAGAATTCGTCGCGCATCACGCGCCCCGCCCCTCCGCGCTCCGGCCTCGACGCCTCATGCACCGTAATACTCGAGATACCACCGCACGAAGCGCTTGACGCCCTCCTCGACCGCGGTGCTCGGGCGGTACCCCACATCGCGCGCCAGAGCCGAGACGTCGGCCCAGGTGTCACGCACGTCGCCCGGCTGCATCTGAACGAAATTCTTCTGCGCCTTGCGCCCCAAGCATTGCTCGAGCACCTCGATGTATCTCAACAGGCTCACGGGCCGCTGATTGCCGATGTTGTAGATTCGGTACGGCGCGTAGCTCGCGCTCGGATCGGGCGCGTCCGAATTCCAGTCGGGATCGGGCGTGGCGATGCGGCCGAGCGCGGCCACGACGCCCGCGACGATGTCATCGATGTAGGTGAAGTCTCGTTGATGATACCCCTCGTTGAACACCTCGATGGGCTTGCCCTCGAGGATGTTCTTGGTGAACAGAAACAGCGCCATGTCGGGGCGGCCCCAGGGACCGTAGACGGTGAAGAAACGAAGTCCCGTCGTCGGCAGGCCGTAGAGCGAGGAGTAGCTGTGAGCCATGAGCTCATTGGCCTTCTTCGTCGCGGCATACAGGGTGAGCGGATGATCGGCATTCTGCTGCTCGGAAAACGGCATGCGCGTGTTCGCGCCGTACACCGAGCTCGTGGACGCATACACGAGGTGGCCGACGCCTTGTTGCCGGCAGCCTTCGAGCACATGCAGGAACCCGCTGATATTGCTCTGCACGTAGATGTGAGGACTGCGGATCGAATATCGCACGCCGGCCTGCGCGGCCAGGTGCACGACGCGCTCGAATCGCTCGCGCGCGAACAGCTCCTCCATCGCGGCGCGATCCGTGATGTCGAGCTTCACGAAGCGAAAGCCTTGCTCGCGCTCGAGAATCGCGAGTCTTGCGGCTTTGAGCTCGGGATCGTAGTAGGCGTTCAGGTTGTCGATCCCGACGACCTCCTCGCCGCGCTCGAGCAGCGAGCGCGCGGCGTGAAACCCGATGAAGCCGGCGGCCCCGGTGACGAGAAGCCTCACGAGGTCCGCCAGAGGGTCTTGCCGGCAGAGGCCGCGTCGAGGAGCGCGAGCACGTGCTCGTGCGCGGCGATCTCTTCCTCGTTCGCAGCGATGACCACGATCGGGGCGGCAGCGAGCGAAGCGCTCGGCGCCTCGAACCGGGGGCGGGCGTACAGCGGGTCGGATTCGCCGCTCAGGATGAGCAGCGCCTGTCCGCCGGTCATGGCCAGATACACTTCCGCGAGGAGCCGCGCGTCGAGGAGCGCGCCATGGAAATCACGGCGGGAATTGTCGACCGAGTAGCGCTTGCACAGCGCGTCCAGGCTATTGCGCTGCCCGGGATGCATTTGGCGCGCCAGGGCGAGCGAGTCGAGCACCGTGCATAGATCCGAGATGCGCCGCTCGCTTCCCGAGCGCGCGAGCTCCGCCTCGAGGAACGCGAGGTCGAACGGCGCGTTGTGAATGACGAGCTCGGCGCCCTGCACGAAATCGAGGAGCTCGTGGTGCACGTCCGCGAACGTCGGCTCCTGCGCAAGCTGCTCACGGGTCACGCCGTGCACCTCGAGGGCGCCCTCGTCGATGTCGCGTTGCGGATTCACATAGCGATGAAACGTGCGCCCGGTGAGGCGCCGGTTGACGAGCTCCACGCAGCCGATCTCGATGATGCGGTGCTCGAGCTCGACTTCCAGCCCCGTGGTCTCGGTGTCGAGAACTATCTGGCGCATCAGCCCTCAGTGCCCGGCGAGCAATCGGTCGATCGCTCGGTTCGCGAGCGCATCGACATACTCGTTCTCGTCATGCCCGCTATGTCCTCTGACCCAGTGCCATTGGATATCTTGCGCCGCTGCGGCGGCATCGAGCCTCTCCCATAAATCCTGATTTTTCACTTTTTCGCGCGCCGCGGTACGCCAGCCGCGCGCCTTCCACTGCGGCAGCCACTCGGTAACGCCCTGCAGCACGTATTTCGAATCGGTGTAGAGCTGCACCGCGCAGCGGCGCTTCAAGGCGCTCAAGGCCCCGATCGCCGCCGTGAGCTCCATGCGATTGTTCGTGGTGAGCGCCTCCGCGCCCGAGATTTCCTTGCGCTGCTTGCCCGCGATGAGCAGCGCCGCCCAGCCGCCCGGGCCGGGATTGCCGCGGCACGCACCATCGGTGTAAATCTCCACCGAGGTCATGAGCCGACTTTGCTGGTCGGTCCCGAGACCGGCACGAGCACGCGCTGGCGAGCCCAGCGTTTCGGCCGTACCAAGGTCAGCGTCTGCACGCGCTTGCGTGCCTTGAGAAGGTATGCACCGGCGGAGAACGCCGCGCGTGGCCGGTAGGGCGCTTCGTGGCCGAAGCCCTCCGTCGGCGGGCGCCGGCGGCCCGAGATCGGCAAGGAGCCCAGGTATCCGTACAGCTCCTCCACCTCGAAGTCGAGGAGCGCCACCCAGTCGCGCAGCCGCCGCTCGGCGAGCAGGCGCCTGGTGTGCGGCGGAAAGGCGGGGCGGCGAAATGCCCGGGCGAACATGCGCCTCGCCCCCCAGCCGCTCCAGGGGTTAAACCCACAGATCAGCAGGCACCCTTCGGCGCAGAGCACGCGCTCGGCCTCGCGCAGCACCGCATAAGGATCCTCCACCAGCTCGAGCGTGTGCGGCAGCAAGATCGCGTCGATCGAATCAGAGGCGAACGGGAGCGAGGCGAGCGGTGCGCAGAGCGTGACTCCCGGCTGGGGCTCGGGCGCAAGCAGCGTCGTATGCTGTGTGCGGGCGGCATCGAGGAGATGGCGAGCCGGGCCCCACACCCCCACCTGCAACAACTCGAACCCGAACACATCGTCGAGGGCGAGCCGCGCGAGCGCTGCTTCCTCGCGCATCACGCGCCCGCCGACCGGGCTCTCGAACCATTCCGCCCCTTGAGCCATCGTGCCCTTCAATGCCCGCCCTTTGCAAAAATGCTAGCAATGCTCATAGCTTACAGGTTAAATACCTCAGAAAATGTCAATCGAATCGCTACCCCTCGGCGTCAGGCCGGTCCGAGCCTTTGCGGACAACTACATCTGGCTCATCGAGGCTCCGCGCCGATCCTCGCGAGTCGTGGCCGTCGACCCGGGCGAGGCCGCGCCCGTCAAGGCCGAGCTTGCGCGCAGCGGCTCAAGCTTAGCCGCCATTTTACTCACCCACCATCACCCTGATCACATCGGCGGGGTGGCCGAGCTCCTCGAGCTCGGGGAGGTACCGGTTTTCGGGCCGCAGGACCGGCGGATCCCGGTGCGCCTCGAGGCACTCGGCGACGCAGATCGCTGCGAGATACCAGAGTTGGGACTTAGCTTCGATATTTTGGCGGTGCCGGGACATACCTTAAGCCATATTGCATTTTGGGGGCACGGTGCGTTGTTTTGCGGAGACACGCTGTTCAGCGCGGGCTGCGGTCGATTGTTCGAGGGAACGCCTTTGCAAATGAATGCCTCGTTGAGCCGGCTGCGGAGCCTCCCGCCGGAGACTTCGGTGTATTGCGGGCACGAGTACACCCAGGCGAACCTGCGTTTCGCCCTGACGGTGGAACCCGAGAATCAAGACGCACGGGGCTACCAGGACCGCGTCGCCGGGCTTCTCGCCGCCGGCCAGCCCTCGCTCCCCTCCCGCATCGCGCTCGAGATTCGCGTGAACCCGTTTCTGCGATGCGAGATACCCGCCGTGCGGGCCGCCGCCACGGCCCGCGCTGGGCGCACCCTCGGCGATGCCGTGGAGGTGTTCGGCACGCTACGCGCCTGGAAGGACCAGTTCCGCTGATGCCGGCGCCTCGAGGGAAGCCCGTGGGGCGAATCTGGGGCATGATGGGCGCGGCACTTCTCGCCGGTGCATGTGCACACCAGCCGGCGCCGCGCGAGCGCATCGTCGCCCCACCCGCCCCGCCGGTCGCCGAAACCGCCCCGGTGAGCGCCGAGGACAACGCCGCGGCAGCCACGCCCTCGCTCGTCATGCCCCGCGAATGGCAGCATCACAACGGCGAGGACTACGATGACCTGTTCGACCGCATGCGCGCGGGGTTCGCGTTCGATGAGGTGCAAGAGCCGGCCATCGACCAGCAGCTTGCCTGGTTTCAACGCAATCCGGACTATCTGGAGCGAGTGTTTCAGCGGGGCCAGCGCTACCTCTATCACGTCGTCTGCGAGGTCGAGGCCCGGGGTATGCCGCTTGAATTCGCGCTGTTGCCGGTGGTGGAGAGCGCCTATGAGCCCTTCGCCTATTCGGCCGGCCGCGCCGCCGGACTGTGGCAATTCATTCCCGGCACGGGAGTGCGCTTCGGCCTGAAGCAGGACTGGTGGTACGACGGGCGGCGCGACGTGATCGAATCGACGCGCGCCGCACTCGATTATCTGCAAGCGCTGCACGATGAGTTCGATGGCGACTGGCTGCTCGCGATCGCCGCTTACAATGTCGGCGAGATGTCGGTAGAGCGTGCGATCGACTACAACCGCGCACGCGGCAGGCCCACGGATTTCTGGCACCTGAGTCTACCCGCCGAGACACGCGCCTACGTGCCGA
The DNA here is from genome assembly GCA_035319505.1 of Steroidobacteraceae bacterium. Taxonomy (GTDB): domain Bacteria; phylum Pseudomonadota; class Gammaproteobacteria; order Steroidobacterales; family Steroidobacteraceae; genus Bog-1198. Next base: position 13,607 of record DATHCO010000232.1, read on the forward strand.
CGCTGCTCGCGTTGAAGCGCCTGATGGCCGAGCCCGAGCGCTACGGATTCGACTTCGCGTCCATCCCGAACGAGCCCTACTTTGCGGTCATCGACACCGAATCGCAGCTGCAGCTCTCCATCGCCGCGCAGCTCGCCGGGACGAGCTACGACGAGCTCGTCGCGCTCAATCCGGGCTTCAATCGCTGGGCGACCGATCCCGACGGCCCGCATCGGATGCTGGTACCGATCGACGACGCCGATGCGTTCGAGGCGGCGCTCAAGACGCTCCCGCCGGAAGATCGTATGCGCTACGAGACCTACACCGTCGAGCGCCACGAGACGCTCGCGGCCATCGCCAAGCGCTACGACACCTCGCCGGCGGTGATCGCGAGGATCAACGAGCTCAAGGGCGGCCGGGTCGCCGTCGGGGAGAGCCTCAAGATCCCATCGGTCAGCGCAGAGCTGCCGGAGAAGGTGCTGCTCGCGGCGGCTCGTGTCGACCGTCCGCAGACCGACACGGGGGGACGGCGACAGCGCCAGATCGTCTATCGGGTGCGCGCGGGCGAGACGCTCAACAGCATCGCGCGCCGCCACGGGATCCCGGTGTCGACGCTCGCGCGCCTCAACAACATGTCCTTGAGTGACACCCTGGTCAAAGGGCAACGCCTTATCATCAAGGCGAGCGCACGGCGCTTCCGGGACGAGGGCTTGGCGAGCGGTCGGCGCGTCATGTATACCGTGCGCCGGGGCGATACGGTGTACAGCATCTCGCACCAGTTTCAGGTGTCCATTGCTCAACTCAACAACTGGAACGGGCTCAATCGGCACCATCGGATCAGAGCCGGACAGCGCCTCGTGATGTACGTCGATGGGCGGCAGGGGTAGCCCGGCTCACCACGCACCGCCGCCGCAGTGAGCTTCGGCGGGCGGCCGCGCCAAGCGGCGAGCGCGAGAATTTTTCGGGGAAAAAGCGGGGGCAACCATGGGGTTCTTGAAGGGCAAGCGCGCCTTGATCGTGGGTCTCGCGACCGAACGCTCCATCGCCTGGGGGATCGCCCAGGCCATGCATCGGGAGGGGGCGGCGCTTGCGTTCTCGCACATCGAGCGCATGGCCGACCGCGTCGTGCCTCTGGCAAAGAGCCTGGGATCCGACATCACCTTCACCATGGACGTCGCGAGTGATGAAGAGATCGCGCGGGGGTTCTCGCACCTGAAGTCGCGCTGGGATTCCTTCGATATCTTGGTGCATGCGGTTGCCTTCGCCCCGCGCGAGGCGCTCACCGGCACCTTCATCGACGCAACCACGCGGGAAGGCTTTCGCATCGCACACGACGTGTCGAGCTACAGCTTGACGGCGCTCGCGAGAAGCTCGCTCCCCTTCATGCAGGGGCGAGCCGGCGCCATCGTCACGTTGAGCTATCTGGGAGCGATGCGCTCGCTTCCGGGATACAATGTCATGGGACTCGCGAAGGCGAGTCTCGAAGCGAACGTGCGCTTCCTCGCCGCGGACTTGGGCCCGCTCGGGATACGAGTCAATGCCGTCTCCGCCGGACCGATCAAGACGCTGTCGGCCGCCGGTATTCCAGGCCTTCGCAAGATGCTGGCGCACGTCGCCGCAGCATCCCCGATCAAGCGCAATATCACGATCGAGGATGTGGGCAATGTGGCGGCCTTCCTGTGCTCGGACCTCGCCGCCGGGATCACGGGCGAGGTCACCTACGTCGACGGCGGCTTCAATACCGTCGCGATGAGCTTCCCAAGCGAGTCCGCGGAGTAGCGCTCGACGGGTACGCTCCTCGAAAAAAAATCCGCGCCGTGGATGAAACCATCGGCGCTCGATCGAGTACTAGCTGTCAACGGCCGCGACACTTTGACGTTGAAGTATCATGGGCGAACTGCTCAGGTTGCTGCACGTCTCGGGAGGATGAAGTTATGTCAAGATATGCAAAGCTCAGTGTCATGCTGGCGAGCGGCTCGCTCGCGCTAGGGGCCTGCACGACGTTACACGTCACCACGGACGTCAATCCCACTTACTCCGTCGCGAGCTGCCGAACCTATGCCTTTGCGCACGAACACGTGGCGAATGCCGATCAGCCTGCTGCCTACGGCAACCCGCTCAACGCCGATCGATTGCGCAACGCGATCGCCGGCAACTTCGCAGCGCGCGGCATCACTCAGGTGAACGAGGGAGCCGCGGACTGCATCGTGGGCTATGCCTTGGGATCGCGCCAGGTATTCAACGACTACTACGCCGGCTGGGGCCCGGGCTGGGGATGGGGCTGGGGCCCGGGATGGCGAGGCGGCTACTGGGGTTATGACGGGCCCTGGGTCGAGGACGAGACTCGCATTGCGATCGATGTGTTCGATGCCAAATCGCGCAAGGCGATGTGGCACGGCGCCGTGAGCCAGACCGTCTCCGACCTGAGAGGTCCCAATGCCGAGGCTAAGATCAATGCCGCGACGGCGGCGATCTTCGCCAAGATGCCGGTCGCCGTGCCGGCCGCGGTCGTCTCGACGCCGCCCCCGGCCTACACCGCGCCGGCAGGCGAGTCGGCTCACATTTTCATGTACCCCAAGAATGGACAGAGCGACCAGCAGCAAGCGACCGATCGGCGTGAATGCGAGCAGTGGGCGTCGCAGCACGCCGGTGGGGCGCCCGGTGATTATCAGCGCGCTATGATCGCCTGTGTCACGGGACGCGGCTACAGCGTGAATTAGCCGGCGACGGGCGGCGCGCGCGGTGGGGCTAGCGGCCGCCCCGCAGCGGGCGGGAGGCCGCGGCGCTCGCCCGCGAGCGGCAGCGCTGCGGGTCAGCGGCGCCGCGAATCAGCGCGGCCGCCGGTCAGCGCCGCCGTGCCGCGGGGTCAGCGCCGCCGTGCCGCGGGTCAGCGCCGCCGTGCCGCGGGACGCAGCACGAAAGCATAGTAAAGGCCCGCCAGCACCACGATCACCCCGAGCACCAGGAGCGCAAAGCGGTGCACGGAGCCTTTGAGAAGCTCCGGGTGATCGCCGAGCGTCAGTCCGAACCACGCGAGCATCGCGCACCAGAGGAGTGAGCCCGCGAGCGTCGCCGCGGAGTACCAGCGAAAATTCCAGCGCAGGATGCCGGCGGGGATACCGATGAGGTGACGAATCACGGGGAGCAGCCGTGAAAAGAAGACGCCCGCCCATCCGAAGTGCGCCGACCAGCGCTCCGCCAGCTCGATCTTCGAGACCGGCAAGCCGACGTACGGCGAGAGGCCGAGAACGAGGGGTCGCCCCAACCCGCGTGCGGCCCAATACATCAGCGCCGCTCCGATCCAGGACCCCGCGGCGCCCGCGAGCACGATGCCGGTGAAGGAGAATTCTCCCTGAGTGCGGGCGAGATAGGCCGCGGGCGGGATGATGGTCTCGCTCGGTATCGGCACCACGGTGCTCTCGAGCGCCATGAGCGCCACGATGAGCCAGTACCCGCCGTGCGAGAGCGTAGACAGATACCAAGCGGAGAGCGCGTTGAGGAGCGATGCCAAGTCTAGCGAGCCAGTCTAACGAGCCTGCATGGAGCTGCGCTGCCGTCAGTCGAGGGCCTGAAGATTGACCGAAACGGCGGCATCGGCGCGCGCGGCGGCCGCATAGCTCTGCGCCTCCCCGGAAGCGGTCGCCTGGGCGAGCTCATTGCGCAGCTCTGCCTCCTCGGCTTTGGCATCGCCGCTCGGCTCCTCGCGCACTGCGCTCACCTTGAGCACCGCCGCATCGCCATCCCCGAGCGGCACGTCGGAGTACACCGGCTGCGAGAGCGGCTTCGCTCCCTCGAAGGCGGCCCGTCTGATCTCCATCGGCACGGCCTTGTCGGTGCGGCCGATGAACTTCGCCCCCTCGGGCGCGACTGAGAGCGACTTCGCGACGCTCTCCCACGACTCGCCCCCGTCGAGCCGCTTGACGGCTGCCGCAGCGGCCTCCTGGGCAAGCTCGGTGCCGCGCTCCTTCCTCCAGGCCGCCACCACCGGGTCGCGCACGACATCGAGGGGCTTTTGCCGCGCCAGCACGTGATTGGCGGCGCGCAGCACCACGCCCCGTCCTTTCTCGATCTCGACGATCGGGCTCAGGCGCCCATCCAGCACGTCCTGGCTGAACGCGGCCTCGATCACGGCGGGCACCTTGCCGAGATCGCCTCCGCCATCGATGCGGCTGAAAGTCTGGATCTCGCGGACTTCGAGGCCGGCCTTCTTGGCGACGAGGTCGATGTCGGAGCCGTTTTGCAATGCCGCATCGGCGAGCTGATCTTGCGCGTTATTGAATGCTCGCTCGGCCTCGCTGCGGCGATACTCGGCCTCGATGTCGCCTCTGCTCTGCTCGAACGTCTTCTCCGTCGCCGGATGGATGCCTTCGAGCTTCAGGATGTGATAGCCGAACTGCGTCTTCACCGGGCCGCGGAGCTCGCCGATCTTCATGCTGAAGGCCGCGTCCGCAAACGGCGCCACGTAGGCCGTGCGGTCCGCCCAGCCGAGGTCGCCGCCCTTCTGGGCCGAGCCCGGATCTTGCGAGAACTCGCTCGCCAGCTTGGCGAAGTCCTCGCCGCCCTCGGCGCGCTTCAAGATGCCTTCCGCCTTGGCCTTGACGGCGGCATCCTCTTTCGGGTCACCCACTTGCAACAAGATGTGGCGCACCTGGCGCTGCTCGGGCTCGACGTAGCGTTCCGGCGTCTTCGCCTTCTGCTCATCGAAATAGGCCTTGAGCTGCGCATCGTCGACATGCACTTTGGCGGCGAGGTCCGCGAGACTCAACTCGACGTAGCGCAGGCTCACCGTCTCGGCAGTCATGTACGCCTGCTTGTGGGCCTCGTAATAGGCTTTCACCTCTGCGTCGGTCGGCGTCGCCTGAGCGGCGTATTTCGCGGCTGAGAGCGTGAGCCAGGCGAGCTCGCGCTGCTGGCGCGTGAGCTCGCGCAGCCGCTTGAGCTCGGCCGCGGTCGCGAAGCTCGAGGAATCGATCGCCCGGTCCAGCTGACCGAGCTCGGCGTCGCGCCGAATCATGTCCTCGATCTGCCCGACCGGCCGCCCCTGCGCTTTCAGCACCGCCAAGGCGTGGCGGTAGTCGAATTTCCCATCCACCTGCAGCGCCGGATAGCGCGCCATCTCCTGCAAGAGCTCCTGATCGCTCACCCGATAGCCGAGCGCGTCCTCGCGCGTGAGCAGGGCCTCGCGGCTCACGAAACTATCGAGCACGCTCTTCTTGATCTCGGTGCGCTGCGCATCGTCGAGCTGTCCGTTGCTCTGCCGCTCGACTTGTGCGAGCCGCTGTTGGTAGGACTGGCGAACCTCGTTGCTCGAGATCTCCACGCCGTTCACCTTGGCGGCGTAATTAGGGGCGCTCAGCGTCCAGTTGATGCCCCAGAATACGAATACCAGGGCGATGGCTCCGAGCACCACGTAGGCGAGCCACCCCTTGAGCTTGTCGTGAATCGATTGGAGCATGCATCTGCCTTTTTGAGGAAATGGCGGAGTGGACGGGACTCGAACCCGCGACCCCCGGCGTGACAGGCCGGTATTCTAACCAGCTGAACTACCACTCCGCATGCTGGTGGGTGCTGAGGGGATCGAACCCCCGACCCTCGCCGTGTAAAGGCGATGCTCTACCAGCTGAGCTAAGCACCCCCTGGATGAGAGCCGCCGAAGTCTACGCGAGGCGACCCGGATTGGCTAGTGCCGGCGATTAGTGTCCTGAATCAGAAATTCGCCGTGCACCGAGAGCGCCGCCGCGGCCCGACCGCAAGGCGCGACGACCGCGAATACTTTAGCGTATTCAAGGGAGGAGCAACGCAGCGGGCGGGGCGCCGCGGCGTTCGAATGCCGGCGAATTT
>DATHCO010000233.1:0-11498 GCA_035319505.1 Steroidobacteraceae bacterium
TCGGTCGCCGCCGGGATCCCGCACGCCGCGCTGAGCCGCTGGTTCGGCGCTCGAACGCCGGTCGTGCGCACGATGCCCAACCGGCCCGCTCTGAACGGGTTCGGCGCTACCGGCCTGTACGCGCCTGCGAGCGTCGGTGCCGCTCACCGAGCGTTGGCGGAGTCCATCATGGGAGCGGTGAGCGCCACGGTGTGGGTCGAGCACGAATCGCAGATGGATACGGTCACGGCGCTCTCCGGATCAGGCCCTGCCTACTTCTTCCTGTTCATGGAAGCGCTCGAGGCCGCCGCACACGAGCGCGGCCTACCCGCGGACGTCGCGCACAAGCTCACGCTGGAAACGGCGTTTGGCGCTGCGCAAATGGCGCGCGAGTCGCGCGAGTCGCTTGCGGTGTTGCGCGCCCAGGTCACTTCGGCCGGGGGCACGACGGCAGCCGCCCTCGCGGTGCTCGAGGCGGCGGGGCTCAACGGCATCGTCGCGCGTGCGGTGGCGGCGGCGGATCGCCGGTCGGCCGAGCTCGCCGCAGAGTTCGGAAGGCCGTGAGAGGCGGGGCCTGAGAAGCTCGGAGGGACAGCAGGCTGGACGCGATCAGATACATCGTCGATACGCTCCTCTGGCTGCTGATGCTCGCCTTCGTGCTGCGCATGCTATTTCAGTGGGTCCGTGCGGATTTCCGCGACCCCATGGCGGACGCGATCGTGCGGGTGACCAACTGGTTGATCCTGCCGCTGCGGCGTCTCCTGCCGCCCATCGGCAAGATCGACACGGCGACCGTGGTGGCGGTGCTTGCCGCCGCCTCCGTCCACAGCGGGGCAATGATGGCATTCGCAGGCGCCCCCTTCAGCGATCCGCTCCTGTTCGCACGCATCACGCTCGTCGAGCTCACGGGTCTGGTGCTGCGGATTTACCTCTTCGCTCTGCTGCTCTACTGGGTGGTGAGTTTCCTCTCCCCTGGCTCTTATGCGCCGGGCGTTCGCTTGCTCGCGCAACTCTGCGAGCCCGTCTTGAGACGCGTGCGCCGCGTGATCCCTCCCATCGGGCAAATCGATTTCTCCATCCTCTGGGTTTCCATCGCGATCGGCGCGCTCTTGATGCTGCTGCGCTGAATGCATTCCTACATGCCTGAAATCTCTGCCAACGATCTGCCCGCGAGGTTGCTCCCCCGCGACCGGATCGGTGCCGAGGCCCTGAAAAACCAGGCTCGCACACGCGTCCATCGAAAATTTTTTTTTTGAGATTGCGCTAAACATCGGCTTTTTTTGTGTTATTTTCGGCGCCGAGTTGAAATTGTGTGGGGATCACTCCCGTTTGCAAACTTAAGCAGGAGATCTTTATATGGCGAAAAAGAATGCAGCGCCGACCAAATCTGAAATTCTGGCTACCATCTCGAAGGAAACAGAGCTCTCCAAGAAGCAGGTCGGAGCCGTATTTGACTCGCTTGCCGGCAGCATCAAGAAGAGTCTGCGCAGTCACGGGTTGTTCACGATGCCGGGACTGCTGAAGATGAAGGTGGTGAAGAAGCCGGCTACGAAAGCGCGTGAGGGAATCAATCCTTTCAACGGCCAAAAAATGATTTTCAAGGCCAAGCCGGCGAGCAAGAAGGTTCGCATCGCCGCGCTCAAGACGCTGAAGGAAATGGTGAACTAGCCGAGGCGTGTTGAACCCCGTCCGGGGCGGTTACAGGGAGGTCTCAGCCGCTCCGGAGCGCATCGCTCACCGCATCCTTGAGTTCCTTGAGATGCCCGTGAAAAAAGTGGCCGACCCCAGGGGCGATCACGAGCTTGGGTTGCGGATCGAGCGTCTTTACCCACGTAAATACGCTCCTGGGGTCTACGATCTCGTCCGCGTCGCCCTGCACGATGAGCCAGGGGCATCGCGGCACCGCGAGAGCCGAGAAATCGAACCGGTCGACCGGCGGGGCGATGGTGATCAGGCGCGCGGTGTCGCGTTCCTGCGTCAGGCGCAACGCCACGAACGCTCCGAAGGAGAATCCTCCGAGCACGAGGCGCCGGTCGGGCCAGCGCTCGGCTCCGTAGTCGGCCACGGCGGCTGCATCGCGCGTCTCGCCGAGTCCCCCATCGAACGTGCCGGCGCTCTGCCCGACGCCGCGAAAATTGAAGCGCAGCGTCGCGATCCCGCCGGCGTTGAGCGCCCTGCCCAGGGTCGTGACCACCTTGTTGTCCATCGTGCCGCCGTACAAGGGATGCGGATGACAGAGCACGGCATAGCAGGGTCGTGGCGCGCCGTGCGCCTCCTCGGCGATCGCCTCCAACGGGCCGGTCGGTCCTTCGATTGACAGGCGCTCGCTGCGCATTCGGACATCGTAAGGGATTTTCATGCGCTGCGCGGCCGCAGCAGCGCAAGCGCGCCGCCCGCCGGCGGCCGCCTAGCTCTCGACTCGAGTCGGCGAGCCGCGCGCGGAGCGAAGCTTGAGGAGCGCCGCGAGATTCGCCGTGACAGCCGCCGCCGTGTTGACCGCGGGCTCCGCGCCCAGCGCAGGCCCCGCGACCGCAGCGCCCACACCGAGGGCGACCATCATCAATGCGCCGAGCTCCGCGACGAGCCCGAGCCAGCCGTGCATCAGCACGGCGAGCGCGTCGTCGCACTCGTCGATGACTTGAAGGACCCACTCCATCCTCGAGCAGTCTAAGCCGGCGTCTTGGTCCTCGGCCGTGAGTGGAATCACATACTTGCCATGGTGAGGACGCCTGCGTAGGCTCTACCCTACATGCAGCGAATTCTGGTCCTGAACCCTAAGGGGGGTTCGGGCAAAACGACGGTCGCGATCAATCTCGCCAGTTATTTCGCGAGTCAGGGTGACCATCCGCTACTGTGGGATGACGATCCTCAGGGCTCCGCCACGCGCTGGTTGAAAAAGCGTAAACCCGAACAGGCATTCATTCACGGCGTCGCGGCGTTCGAGCGCAGCAATCGCACGACGCGCACCTTCCAGATGCGCATTCCGCCCGACGCGGCTCACGTCGTCGTCGACACGCCCGCTGCGGTGGCGGCGAAAGATATGCCGGAGATCACCAAGAATGCGCATGCGATCATCGTGCCGGTGTTGCCCTCCGACATCGACATTCACGCCTGCTCGAGGTGCATCGCCGACTTGCTGCTCATCGGGAAGGTGCGGCGCGACGAGAACCGCATCGGGGTGATCGCCAACCGCGTCAGGCGCAACACTCTGATCTACCAGTCATTGATGCGTTTCCTCGACACCCTGCGTATCCCGGTGGTCGCGACCCTGCGTGACTCTCAGAATTACGTGCGAGCCGCCGAGCAGGGTGTGGGGCTGCATGAAATGAAGCCGCATGTGGTGGAGCGCGACATCGAGGATTGGGAGCCCTTGCTCGCCTGGCTCAAGGCGAAGGAGGGAGTCGTTAGCGGAGGCCTCAACCCGCTGCCTGAACCCGCCTGAGCCTGTCTCGAGCGAGGCAGCACGCTCGAAGCGTGCGGTGCCATCAAAGCTCGCGGAGCGCTATTTCTTCTCTTCCCAGGTGCCGCGAACCTTGTCGGCCCAGTTCTTGTAGCTATGCCAGTTGTAGAGCGTGTTCGTGATCGCCGCGTGCCGGCCGCCCGGCTTGTACATCTCGCGCGGAGGCGCACCGGAGGCATCCTGGCGCGGGGCACGACGATCCGGTCCCGTGTATCGAGTCTGCTTCAAATCGCTCATCTCGTCGCCTCTCTAGTGTGCAAGACGGTAAAGGTCGCGCACTTTCTAGTGCAGTAACTGTGTCACAGGCAGGTGGGCAGCGTCTTCGCGCGAGCGCGGCACTGGGATGCGCTTCTCAGAGGCCGTCACGGTAAGTTAAATCGTCCTTCGTCCGCGTTTGCCAGGCATCGAACAGCGGCCGCAGCTCGTCGAGGGAGCGGGCCAGAGCCTCGGGCAGCAGGGTCGTGTACGAATCGAGCAATGCGATCGCATTGCGCGCCGGATCGGTGCTCGTTGCGGCGCCGAGGCGGCGCGCCATGTCACGATTGACCCTATGCAAATTCGCATAGAGCTCCTCGAGCGCGGCGAAGGCGGGCCCCTCGCCGGCAGGGCCGAGCTCACGCGACAGGAGATACATCGAGACGCTCCGATACAAAGTCTCGGTCTCGCTGGCGAACGGCAGGTGGAAGCGCGCCATTGGACGCAGGCGATCGGTCCACGGACAGCCGGCGGTCGCCATGATCAATCCGAGCACCGAGCTCATGGCCTGCTGCGCGCTCGTCTCCGCGTACACGGTGCGCTCGGGCTGCAGCACCGTCACCCCGACCGTGTCGAACGAGACCAAGGCTTTCAAGGCGTCCAGGGCGGAGGCCATGTGCAGCGCCGCCGGGCAGTGGGGGTGATCTCGGACGTTGAGCGGACAGTTCGAGCACTGGTTGAAGCCGAGCTCGGTCCAGAATGGCGGCGCCGGAGGCGGCGCGTTGGCGAGCCGGAAATCTGCGGCGTTGAAAGTAAAATCGAGCGTTTTCTTCGATCCGTCCGGCAGATCGAACCGATACCGAATGCGCAGCGGCTCGCTCATGCCACCAGTCGGTAGCAGGGCGTGTATTCGGCGCCGGTGATTTTCATGCGTCGCTGGGCCACGAAGGACCGCAGCAGCCGGTCGAGAGGCTCCATGATCGAGGGCGTGCCGCTCAGCTCGAACGGCCCGCAGCGCTCGATCGCCTCGATCCCGTACTCCTTGATGTTGCCTGCGACGATACCCGAGAAGACGCGGCGCAGGTTCGCCGCGCGCTCGTGCACGGGCTGATCGTACCCCAAGCGCAGGGCCCTCATCGATTCATGGGTGACCTCGAAGGGCAGCTGGAATTCCAGCGGAACATTGAGAAGCCAGTTGAACCCGTAGGAGTCGCTTTGGCGCCGACGATAGTCGCGCACCTGCGCGAGCCCCTGGACCATCGCACGCGCTACCCCGGCCGGATCGTCGATGATGATCTGATAGCGCGATTGCGCGGTCTCTCCGAGCGTCGCGCCGATGAACTCGTGGATCTGCCGGAAGTAGTCCGCACTATCGGCCGGCCCGGTGAAGACCATCGGAAAGGGCATGTCCCGGTTCGCCGGATCGACCAGGATGCCGAGCAAATACAAGATCTCCTCGGCGGTGCCGGCGCCGCCGGGAAAAATGACGATGCCGTGGCCCAGCCTCACGAATGCCTCGAGGCGCTTCTCGATGTCCGGCATGATCACGAGCTGACTGACGATCGGGTTGGGCGGCTCGGCCGCGATGATGCCGGGCTCGGTGATCCCCAAGTAGCGCCCGTTGGCGATGCGCTGCTTGGAGTGTCCGATGGTCGCGCCCTTCATCGGACCTTTCATCGCGCCCGGACCGCAGCCGGTACAGACGTCGAGGTCGCGCAGGCCGAGCTCGTAACCGACCTTCTTGGTGTAATCGTATTCGACGCGGCGAATCGAATGACCTCCCCAGCACACCACCAGATTCGGCCGCTGGAGCTCAAGCACGCGGGCGTTGCGCAGAATGTGAAATACCGCGTTGGTGATGCTCGAGGAGGATCCGCTGTCGAGGCGCCCGCTCTCCATGATCTCGGTGGAGATGAACACGACGTCGCGCAACACCGCGAACAAGTGATCCCTGATTCCTCTGATCATCTCGCCGTCGACGAATGCGGCAGCCGGCGCGTTCTTGATCTCGAGCTTGATCCCCCAGGCGCGCCGCATGACCCTGAGATCGAAATCCTTGTACTTCTCGAAAACCGCGCGCGAATCGTCGGTATCGCTCCCCGAAGTCAACACCGCGAGCGCGCACTTGCGAAACAGGGAATACAGGCCGCCTTGGCTCGAATCGAGGAGCTTGGCGATCTCCTCCTGCGAGAGATGCTCCAGACTGCCCTTCGGGGCGACGCGAGCATCGACCAAATCAGACGATAAGATCGTCGTTTCCACTCAACACCTTGAGACCTTGCGGATGAGCCGGAGGTTCCTCAGGGATAAATATCGATCGGGATATTGTCCTGAGTGAGCATCCAGACTTCGACCATGTCGGAGTTGGACAGCGCAATGCAGCCGTCGGTCCAATCATTCGACGCGTAGTAATCGGGGGAATGTCGCGGAGCGTTGGGCAGTCCGTGGATCATGATCGACCCGCCCGGTCGCCAGCGATTCTTGTGCGCGCGCAGCTCGTCCATCTTGTTCGGGTAGGATACCTGAATCGCCAGGAAGTAATCGCTTCGCGAGTTGCGCCGCGCCAGATAATAATGCCCCTCGGGAGTTCGAAAGTCGTGCTCGCGCTCTTTTTGTCCGACCGGCGAGAGCCCGAGCTCGACCTTGTATTCGCCGAGCAAGCGCATGCCCGAGTACAGGTACAGCTTGCGCTCGGCCTTGTGCACGACCACATGGTCTGCCGGCGCGATCTTGTCGCCGAGAGCCGAGGCGGCGAGACCTCCCGCGCCGAGCGCCAGCAAGGAGAAAAAGCACGCGAAACGACGACGGTTTCGATTCAACATTAAATTACAGTATAAGGCCTTGATGCGGGGCAATAACCGGCCGCAGCTCACGGACTGAGTATAATCGGCCATGATCTCACCGCGCCTCCGAGCCGCAGGCGCCCTGGCGCTGGGCTTATGCATCCTCTGCGGCTGCGCCTCTCCCTCCTCGATCAAGCCCGCTGAAGCCCTCGATGAGCGCACGGGGATGACGGTGGGGTCGCTCGAGAAGCCCATCGAGCTCGTTCAGGCTCGAGAGATCATGGCCTCGCCCGACCGGCGCGTGAGCTTTGCATATCTAGGCCCGGTGGAGTGGGACCAGATGGGCACGATCAGCTACGGGCTCTGGGTGCACCTCGCCCCGGGGAACGATTGGCAGTTCGATGACATCCGAGGCGCGGGCGCCGTCCGCTTATCGCTCGATGACGGCAGCACGGACCTCTCGCCCATCGAGGCACCCATGCTCGGCCACGGTCCGTATCAGCCCGTCGCCTCGTGGGGCCAGACCGCGTACTTCGACCTCGACCTCCCGATGCTCCGGCGCATGGCCGCGAGCGACAAGCTCGAGCTCGATTTCAAGACGCGCGGGGAGCCGCGAGTCGGCTTCATCGCGGGCAAGGACGCCCGCAACACGCTCGAGCGCTACCTGCACGCTCGCGGCTACTAGTGTCGCTGATCTCCCACGGCGCATCGAGCGACAGCTGCAGCAGCCGCGCGCTCGCGCGTCCAAAGCGGTGGAGCGGCTCCTGACCGTCACGGACGCCCCCGCAGCTCGCGGCGCGACTATTGACGGTTGATGTCCTCGATGCGCGGCAAGACGATGGCCGTTCCCGGGCGCATGTCGTTGAAGTTCACGTCCGGGTTGTACTGCGTGACGAGCCAGATCGGCAGCTCACCGTGCTGTTGGGTGATGGTCCAGAGCGAGTCGCCGCGCTTCACGCTGTAATTCTCCGTGCCTGCGATGCGATGTGCGGCGAAGAACGCTTCCTGTAGCTTGAGGTGATAGGCCCGGCGCTCGGCCACGAACTGCGCCGCGCCGACCTTGCTGAGGTCGAGCTTGATCTTGCGGCCGAGCGTGACCTGGGCGTTCCTGTGAAGCCGATTGAGCGCGCGCAACCGCGCGCTGTCGACGCCGCTCCAGTCGGCGAAATGGCCGAGCGTCTCATCGGCCTGCACGACCACCGTACCGTTCTCGGCGACGTCGTAGTTGGTCGTGTCCGTCCCGCCCGTCGGCGCTCCGGCCGGCAAGAGCGCGGCGCTCTCGGTCTGGCGCTGGGTGACCGGCTCCTTGGGCGGCGGTGTGACCTTCTCGGCCCTCTCGGGATACTCGGCAGTGGAAGTCGCAACGGGCGCTAGCGGCCCAGGCGCCGCATTCGCGGTGACCTCGCTCGGTGTTCCGGGTATGCCCGGCGCGGTGGCGCCGGGGGGAGCAGTCGGCGGTGGTGCTGACGCGGTTGGCGGAGCGCCCGGCGCAGCGCTGCTCAATGCTGCGGTCGGCGGTGGAGCCCTCTGCGGGGGCGCGCCGGCGCCCGGCGAGGCGGCGCCGGGCGCGTTCTCCGCGAGCGCGGCACTCGACGGGACCTCGCCCGAGGCTTCCGCACGCGAGGCGGGCAGCGGGATGCGCACGATGTCGCCGCGAGCCACCCCATGCGCCGTATTCCAGCCGTTCGCCGCGAGGAGCCGCGCGAGGCTCATGCCGCTCGCCGCGGCGATGCTCGCGAGGGTCTCACCGCGTCGAACTTTGTGCGCGCCGTCGTTACGCTGCGCCACGTAGCGCTGCGTCGTCGGCAGGCGCGCCAAGGCGCCGGTGATCTCGCTCTCCGGCACCGTGCCGGGAAGACGCAGCGCGTAGCCTCGGGGCACGAGTCGCGCGCCGCTCCAGACGGGCGGGCGCAGCGCCGGATTCAAGACCTTGAGTGCGCCCATATCGACCTTGAACGCCCTGGCAAGCGCGCTCACGCCAATGTAATCGGGCAGCACCACCGGCGTGTTGTCGGTATCCGGCAATCGCGTGATGGGGCCGAAGTACCTCTCCGCATTGCGGTCGACCTCGAGCGCCGCGAGGAAGGCCACATAGAAATTGCGCGAGGCGAAGCCAAAGTTGGCTCCCTGGTAGTTCTTCACGATCACCGCGATATCGCTCGTGCCGAGCTCGTCCTCGGCGCGCCGCAAGCCGCCCGGTCCGTGATTGTAGGCGGTGACCGCGAGCGGCCAGGTGCCGAGCAGGCGATAGTTATAGAGCATGAGATTGGCCGCCGCCTCGGTGGCGCTGTAGGGATCCAAGCGCTCGTAGACCACGCTGTCGACCCGCATGAAGCGCCGTGCGGTCGAAGGCATGAACTGCCACAACCCGGCCGCACCGACTTTGGAGTAAGCCGCGGGGTTGAAGGAGGACTCGACGTGCGGCAGCGCCGCGATCTCGAGCGGCACGCCATGCTCCTTGAGCACGCGGCCGATGTGGGTCTCCCAGGCGGCGGCGCGGATCAACCCCTCGTGGAAGCGATCCGCCTGCCCCAGCTGAAAGCGGATCCGCTCGATCGCATCGAGATAGTCGCGCACCGTCGCCTTCGCCCCGAAGGCATGCAGGATGCGCCGCTCGTGGGCGGTCAAATCGCCGGTGTTGCCCGCCGCGAAGCGCTTGAGAAGCGCCGCATAGTGCGCCTTCGCGGCGTCCACCCGCCGCTCGCGCTCGCGGGGCGAGGACGTCGGATCGAATTGCAGCACCTCGTAAACGAGCTTGAGGTTCCAGTCATCGTGGATGAAACCCCCGTCGGTCGTGACTTCGGTGTAGACGCGGATCCAGAAGCGCACGTCCGCCTCGAGCTCGGGCGGATAGGGGAAGGGGTCGGTCTCGTCGGTGCCGGCCGCGCGAGCGCAGAGGAGGGGAGCCAGCACGATGAGCGAGGCGATCCCGAGCGATCTTAAAGCGTGTCTCAAGTGGTGCGCGAAATCTACCCGGGGTCGCGCGCTCGTGCAAGGCTCACTCGCCAGAGCGCGCGCTACCCGCTGCCGCTCGCTATCCGCATTTCGAATCGCCGCAGTTGAGGCAGGTGCTGCAGCCGTCGAGCATCACCACGGCGGCGATGTTGCACTTGATGCAAAGCTGCGCACCTTCGGGAAAGTGCGACTTCGAGAAGGCGTCGGCCTGACGGGTCCGCGCCTCGAACTCGGCGCGCTTCTGCTCGACGAGCTTGCGCTGGTGCGCATCGAGCTCGGGCTTCTTCAGTAACCCGATCGAGCGCAGGTGCCGCTCGATCACGTGGCCGAGCTCGGCGATGGTCGAGGGCATGAACTTGCCGCCGGGTTGCCAGTAGCCGCCGCGCGGATCGAACACCGCCTTGAGCTCGTCGACCAGGAAGGTGGTGTCGCCGCCCTTGCGGAACACCGCGGAGATGACCCGCGTCAAGGCCACGATCCACTGGAAATGATCGAGGTTCTTGGAGTTGATGAACACCTCGAAGGGCCGGCGCTGCTCGTGCGGTGTGCCTTCGTTGAGGACGATGTCGTTGATCGTGACGTACATCGCGTGATCCGACACCGGCGTCTTGATCTTGTAGGTCGACCCCACCAGCACCTCGGGGCGCTCGACCTTCTCGTGCATCCAGATCACGTTGTCCTGCTTAGCCGGCTCCTTCGGCTGTGCCGTGGGCGCTTCCTTCGCCTCCGGCTTGTGCACCCGGTACTTGGTGATCTTCTTTTCGATCTTGATGTGGGTCATGTCAGAACTTCCCGTAGTAGCCTTCTTTCAGGGCGTCGAACAGATTCGCGGCGGTGTGCATCTCGCCGTCGTACTCGATCTCCTCATCGCCCCGCGCCTCGATCTCCGTGCCGTCCTCGAGCGTGAATACGTAGATCGTGTTCTTGAGATCGTCCTCCTTGACGAGAACGCCCTGGAAGGCCTCCGGATTGAAGCGAAAAGTCGTGCAGCCCTTGAGGCCCTTCTCGAAGGCATAGAGATAAATGTCCTTGAAATCATCGTACTTGTAATCCGTCGGCACGTTCGCGGTCTTCGAGATCGAGGAGTCGACCCAGCGCTGCGCCGCCGCCTGAATATCCACATGCTCCTTGGGTCCGATGTCCTCCGCCGAAATGAAGTACTCGGGGAGCTTCTCTGCGGCGTTCTGCGAGTTAGGCACAGCCCGCGGATTCACCATCTCTCGGTAGGCGAGGAGCTCGAAAGAGAACACGTCGACCTTCTCCTTGGACTTCTTGCCTTCGCGGATGACGTTCCTGAAGTAGTGATGCGCGAAGGAGGGCTCGATACCGTTCGAGGCGTTGTTCGCGAGCGAGAGCGAGATAGTCCCCGTGGGCGCGATGGAGGTGTGATGCGTGAATCGCGCGCCGACCTCGGCGAGCTCATCCACGGTCTCGGGCGCGACTTCGGCGATGCGCTGCATGTAGCGACTATAGCGCGCGTGCAGCACCCGGCCGGGGATCTTGGCGCCTACCCGCCATCCATCCTTGGCCATCTCGGGGCGCTTGCGCAGCATCTCGCGCGTCACCGTGAACTCCTCGTCCATGATCGGCGCCGGACCCTTCTCGCGCGCGAGATCAAGCGCCGCCTCCCAGCCGGCGACCGCCATCTCCCGCGACACCTTCTCGGTAAATTCCACGGACTTCTTCGATCCGTACTTCATGCAGAGCATGCTGATCGCGGAGCCCAGCCCCAGGAACCCCATGCCGTGACGGCGCTTGCGGCGGATCTCCTCGCGCTGCGGCGCCAAGGGGAGCCCGTTGATCTCGACCACGTTGTCGAGCATGCGCGTGAATACCTTCACCACCTTGCGATAGGTTTCCCAATCGAAGCGCGCTTCCTCGGTGAACGGATCGACGATGAACTTGGTAAGATTCACCGAGCCCAAGAGGCAGGAGCCGTGGGGCGGGAGGGGCTGTTCGCCACAGGGGTTCGTGGCGCGAATGTTCTCGGTCCACCAATTGTTGTTCATCTCATTCACGCGGTCGATGAGGATGAACCCGGGCTCCGCAAAATCGTAGGTCGAGGACATGATCAAGTCCCAGACCCGCCGCGCCGGTAGCGTCTTGTAGATCTTGCACGCGACCAG
>DATHCO010000234.1:0-9198 GCA_035319505.1 Steroidobacteraceae bacterium
GCCGCGGCCCGATGCGCAGCGCGGCGACGGCGGCGTGTCTACCGAGCCCGATGCTCAAAGCCGCGGCGCTGTAGAGCCCGTGCGGGCCGAGCGCGACAGCGAGCGGGGCGATCGGGGACCATCCGAGCGATCCGAGCGGCCCGAGCGGCCCGAGCGCAGCGGGCGCAGGCGGCGGCGCGGCCGCGGCCGCCGCGACGGGGGCGAGGGCAACGGACAATTGACGCCCGCCGGGACCGAGGCCGCCCCCGTTACCGAGGCACGCGTCGAGGCCGAAGCGCGGCCGTCGGGTTCGGGCCTCGGAGCAGCTCAGGGGTCGGCCGCCGCGCCTGCGTTCGCGCCATCGACGCCCTCCGCGAGCCCTGCCTCGACGCTCGGCGGCTCCGGGCCGGCGACTGCGTCTTCGCCCGGGGCCCCGCCGCGGCCCGCGGAGTCTGCCGCCGAGCGCGCCGCTCCGGCACCCGAGCCGCCGAAGCCTCCCGAAAAGTACGTCGTGTGGTCATCGACGCCGAGCGAATTATCGCGGCGTGACGAGCGCTGAGGCGCGAGTCGAGCCGGCACCGCCCGCAGGCGCACGTGCAGGCATACGCTCACGCAGAGGAACGCCAGCGCAAGTCCGCGAAGCAGGGCGATTGCCGTGCTGCTGACGGGTAGCGCCTGCCTCGTGGACGTGGGTCTCATCAGGAAAAATGCGCTGCTCAGCACGAGCGCCGTGACCATATGCGCTGCGATCCACAATCGACGTTCCGCGCGCGGCAGAGGGCGGGGCTCTGTCGAGGCGTCGCGACCGGGACGCAGGCCGTAGCCCAAAACGCCGATCACCACGACGAGTCCGATCAATGAGTTCGCATCCTGAAGCAAATGCGCACCGCCGACTCGATGGCCGCCGATATCCACCACCGAATCCTCGAGCGCCGGGACCATGCGCACACCGCGCGCGCCGTGATGGGTGAATGCATCCCACACGAAGTGTGTCACCGCCCCGGCGAGCACGCCGCAGGCGGCGAGGATCCACTGCTTGAGACTCGTGTAATCCGCGGGCGCTGCCGAGTCGCGCCAGCGCGAATAGGCCCCCGCGGGCAGCAGCTCGACGAGGGGCCCCTTGTTGAAGTACTGGAAAAACCAGTAGGCCGCCAAGCCCACCGGCAGGCAAAAAGTGGCGAGAGCGAGGAGGCTGTGCGTCTCCAAGCGCGTCGGGCGCCAGGGCAGAAGATAGCCCAAGTCCGGAATCATGCTGCCGATGACGGCGGCGGAGAGGAGTCGCCATCGAGCCAGTGGGCGGGCAAAAGGCAGAACCGTGGCCGGGTGTGCAAGGGTAAAGGGCATTCGTCAGCGTCATCTCACCGTCATATTTCAGACCTATAAGTCGCGGTTTTGCTCATCTGCAATTTCGCGATTTCCCGCTCAAGGACGCCCATGTCGAATGTCGATGCCGTCAAGTCGGCGCCCTCGGCCTCGCCGCTGACCGGGCACAAGCCCAATCTCTGGTTGAACCTTCTCGCGGGTGCGATCATCGTTGCTGGCATCATATATGCCGGGTACCACCTCGTGGGAGACTTGACAGTCGTGCGCGAGACCCGCGCATTTCCCTATGTATTGCTGGGTGTTGCGCTCTTCATCGCGCTGGGGTTCGAGTTCGTCAATGGGTTTCACGACACCGCCAACGCGGTGGCGACCGTCATCTACACGCACTCCCTGCCGCCCAATCTCGCCGTCGTCTGGTCGGGGAGCTGGAACTTCGCGGGTGTCCTGGTCTCGAGCGGTGCGGTGGCCTTTAGCATCGTGTCGCTGTTGCCGGTGGAGCTGATTCTCCAGGTCGGAAGCGGTGCGGGCTTCGCCATGGTGTTTGCGCTGCTACTCGCCGCGATTCTCTGGAATCTCGGCACCTGGTATTTCGGCCTGCCGGCCTCGAGCTCCCATACCTTGATCGGCTCGATCATGGGGGTCGGGCTCATGAACCAGCTGATGGCGGCGAGCAGCTCGGGCACGAGCGGGGTCGACTGGGCTCAGGCGACCAAGATCGGTGAATCGCTGCTGTTCTCGCCCCTGCTCGGCTTTAGCTTCGCCGCGCTCCTCATGTGGATTGCGAAGTCGCTCATTCCGCTGCCCTCGCTGTTCAAGGAGCCCGTCGGAGCGAAGCCCCCGCCCCTGTTGATTCGAGCCTTGCTGGTGCTCACCTGCACTGGCGTGAGCTTCGCGCACGGGTCGAATGATGGCCAAAAGGGCATGGGACTCATCATGTTGATCCTCATCGGCACAGTGCCCACGGCCTATGCGCTCAACCGCACGATGCACGAGCGGGACGTCGACCGGTTCGTCGCCATCTCGACGCAGGCACAGACCGCGCTCGGCCACTATGCGAGCGGTGCCGCGCCGGCCGACCCGCACGCGGGTGCGATCGAGATCGTGCGCTCGAGATCGGTCAGTCGGGAAAGCATGCCCGCGCTCGTCGCGCTTGCCGCCAGAATTCAGGAGCAAGTGAATACCTATCACTCGCTCGACAAAGTGCCGCCGCCCGACATGGTCAACATTCGCAATGAGATGTACCTGGTGAGCGAGGGTCTGCGGCTGCTGGGCAGGTCGGGCTCGATCGTCGTCTCCCCGGCCGACCAGACGGTCATCGGGGACTACCAGAAGCAGCTCGACAACTCGACCAAGTTCATTCCGAGCTGGGTCAAAGTCGCTGTCGCCATTGCCTTGGGGTTGGGCACGATGATCGGCTGGAAGCGCATCGTGGTGACGGTGGGCGAGCGCATCGGCAAGACCCACCTCACTTACGCGCAGGGAGCCTCCGCCGAGCTCGTGGCGATGCTGACCATCGGCGCTGCCGACAGGTACGGTCTGCCGGTCAGCACCACCCACGTATTGTCCTCCGGCGTGGCCGGCACCATGGTCGCCAACCGATCAGGTTTGCAATGGGCCACGGTGCGCAACTTGCTGATGGCCTGGGTGCTGACGCTGCCGGTGTCGATCGCGCTCGCGGGAGGGCTCTATTGGCTGCTACGCATGCTGCTCGCGTAGCAGCGCGATGAGTCGGCGGGACGCCGCCTGGATCAGATCGAGTGCAAGCTCGAAATCGTCCGCAGTCCCCTGATAAGGATCAGGCACCTCGGGTGCGCCCGGGTGTCCGGTATATTCCAAGAAAAGCGCGAGCTCGGCCCTCGATGCGCGCGGGCGCATGACCTCGAGCGCCTGCAGGTTTTGCCGATCCATGGCGAGAATCAGGTCAAAGCGCTCGAAATCCTTGGCTTCGACTTGGCGCGCGCGCAGGTCCCCCAAGTCGATCCCGTGGAGTCGGGCCGCGCGCTGGGCCCGCTGATCGGGCGCAGACCCCACGTGGTAGTCGCCCGTTCCCGCAGAGTCGACCTCGACTTCGAGCTCCGGGGCCCGAGAGGCCAGTAGATGCCGTACCACACCCTCGGCCGTGGGACTTCGGCAGATATTGCCGAGACAGACGAACAGGATTCGAAAAGGCTCGCGAGTCAAAAGGAATCCTTAAGCGACTTGGCCTATCGCTTCCGGTAGGATTGGAGCGTATCCGAAGGCTCGGAGGAAGGAGATTCCATGGCGCACGTGACGGTGATCAGTGAGTTCCATTACGCCCAACAGATCGTATCGGGCCGCCATCGCTTGACGGCGGATGAGCCGATCGCGCGAGGCGGTAGTGACTCGGGGGTCGAGCCGCACGAGCTGCTGCTTGCGAGCTTGGGCGCCTGCACCTCGATCACATTGCGGATGTACGCGGGACGCAAGGGCTGGGAGCTCGGCAAGATCACCGTGGGGCTCCGCTATACCGCCCCGACCGACGATCGGAAGGCGCACATCGATCGGCGGCTCTCGTTTTCCAAGCCCCTCACCGACGAGCAGATCCAGCGCCTCACGGAAATCGCGGGCAAGACCCCCGTCACGCGCATGCTCCTTCCCGGCGCTGACATCGATACATCGATCGCCCACCGCGAGCCGGCCTGAGCCCGCTCGAGCGCCCTCCTCGCGAGTCGGGCACGGGAGGCCGTCACGGACGGTGCAACAGCGCCCGGACTCGCTCGAGATCCTCGGGCGTGTCCACACCCGCCGGAGGCGCCTGGGTGAGCTGCATCAAGTGAATCCGCATGCCGTATTCCAAGGCGCGCAATTGCTCGAGCTTCTCGGTCCTCTCGAGGCAGGTGGGCGGCCAGGCGGCAAACTGCAACAGGCTCCTCACCCGATAGGCATAAATGCCGATGTGGCGCCACGCATCGCGGTAGACGGCGGGTCGACCCCCGGGGGCACCGTCGCGCGGCCAGGGAACGGGCGCGCGGCTGAAGTAAAGAGCGCTCCCGTCGCGGGCGCCGAGCGCCTTGACGCAGCTGGGATCCAGGAACTCCTCGAGAGTCAGGATCGGCGCGACGGCCGTGGCGATGTCGGACTGGGGTCGCTCTTCCAAGGCCGCGGCGAGGTCGGCGAGCAGCCTCGGGGGAATGAGCGGCTCGTCGCCCTGAAGATTCACGACGATCGCATCGGTTGCGAGGCCCCGGGCGCGCACCACATCGGCGATGCGGTCCGTGCCGGACGCATGCCGCGCTGAGGTCAGCGCCACCTGCGCGCCGAAGCTGCGTGCCGCCTCGGCAATGCGTTCATCGTCGGTCGCGATGATCACCGAGGCGGCGCCGCTCGCGCGCGCGCACTCGAAGACCCACCGGATCAGCGGCTGCCCGCCGACCTCGACCAAGGGCTTTCCGGGCAAGCGGCTCGCCGCAAAGCGCGCGGGGATCACCACATGAAACGAGGAGCTCAAGCGGCGTAGGCTCCTAACGATTTATCAAGGGATCGTCCGCACCCAGCACGCGCGCCTCTTCGGGCAACATCATCGGGATCCCGTCGCGAACGGCGTAGGCCAGCCGATCGGCACGACAAACGAGCTCGAGCGAGGGGCCGCTTCCCGTCATGCGCAGCGGCCCTTTGCAGATGGGGCACACCAGCAGTTCGAGCAGGCGCTTATCCATGGACGGTCCCGCCGGGCCGTGATCGGGGGTTGGCAATACGCTGAGTCACGATGTCGAGCAGTGTATTCGATTCTGCGCCGTCGAAGCTCGCATGCACGGGTACATACCAATGCCGCTCGTCCGCCGCATTTACGCATTTTACGGCATCCTTCTCGGTCATGAGCACCGGCTTGTCATCCGGGAAGAGGATGTCCTTGGGGCCGAGGCGCGCATGGTCCGCCAGGGGGTGGCCCAGGACTTCGATGCCGTGTGCACGCAACATGTTGAAAAACCGCTCCGGATGCCCGATGCCGGCGACGGCGTGGACCTGAGTGCCTGCAAAGACCTGCAGAGCTGATGTGCGCCCGCCCGCGAGCGCGATGGCGCTCCTCGCCTCGAGCCGCATGCTGAACGCCCCCGGCAGCAGCGCGCGGCCGCCGTTCACCACGACGGCGTCGGCGACAGAGAGCCGCGAGCGTGATTCGCGCAACGGTCCCGCGGGCAACAACCAGCCGTTGCCGAAGCGGCGGTCGCCGTCGATGACCACCACTTCGCAATCGCGCGCCAGGGCGTAATGCTGCAAGCCGTCGTCGCTCACGATCACATCGCACCCCGCGCCGACCAGAAGCTGCGCGGCGGCAGGTCGGTCGCGGCCAACCGCGACGGGAACTCCCGTGCGCCGCGCGAGGAGTATGGGCTCATCGCCCACGACCTTGGGGTCATCGCAGGCCTCGATGATCCTCACTTCACGGGTGGACCCGCCGTAGCCGCGCGTGACCACGCCGGGCCTGAAGCCTTGCTCGGCGAGCCGCGCCACGAGCCAGCAAACGAGCGGGGTCTTCCCGGTGCCTCCGACCGTGAGATTGCCGACGATGACCACGGGTCGCTGCATGCGCGTCGAGCGGCGCAAGTGCTTGGCGTAGAGGTAGCGCCGGCACCCGGACACCGCACCGTAGAGGAGAGACAAGGGCACCAGCCACCACGGCGGGGCGAGGCGCTCATACCAGATTTGATTGAGCCAGGACTGCGCCGACATGTTCGTGAGCGAGCGATCTAATCGGCGAACTGCATTCCATGCAACACTGCATACAGTCCCCCCCGCGCGAGGAGCTCCCGGTGAGTGCCGGTCTCGACGATTCGGCCCCGATCGAGCACGAGGATACGGTCGGCGCTCTCGACGGTCGACAGGCGATGGGCGATGACGAGTGTCGTGCGCCCGCGCATGAGGACGCTCAACTCCTGCTGAACGCGCCGCTCGGATTCGTTATCGAGCTGAGCGGTCGCTTCGTCGAGGATCAGCACGGGAGAATCCTTGAGCAGCGCCCGCGCGATGGAGATGCGCTGCCGTTGGCCCCCCGACAGGTTTTGCCCCCGATCGGTCAGCGCCGTATCCAATCCCGAGGGTTGCTGCGCGACGAATTCCATGACGTTCGCGGCGCGCGCCGCCGCCTCGACTTGCGCCGCGCTCTTCTCGGTCGCGTTGAAGGCGATGTTGTTGCGAATGGTGTCGTTGAACAGCACCACGTCCTGACTCACCAGGCTCACCTGGGAGCGCAGATCCCGAAGGCGATACTCGCGCACGTCGACGCCGTCCAAGAGCACCGCGCCGCGCTGCGCGTCGTAAAAGCGCGGCACCAGCGCGACGAGCGTCGATTTGCCGCTACCCGAGCGGCCGACGATGGCCACCGTCTCGCCGGGGCGCGCGCGGAAGCTCACCTCGTGAAGGACTCCGCCCTTCTCGCTCTCGTATTCGAACGACACGTCGCGAAACTCGATCTCCCCGCGCGCGCGCACGATCGCTCGAGTCCCGCCATCGCCCTCGCTCGGTTGATCCAGGAGCTCGAACACGCTCTGCCCCGCCGCGATACCCTGCTGCAGGGGGCCGCTCGTGTTCACGAGGCTTCGCAGGGGCGACGGAATGAGCATCAACGCCGTGAGGAATCCGAGGAATTCATCGACTTGCATGTCGTGGGCAAATACCTGGCGAATGGCCACATAGAGCACGCTCGCGAGGGCCACCGAGGCGATGAATCCCACGACCGGGTTGCTGATCGACTTGGCGAAGGCGAGCTTCATATTCGACCGGCGATTTGTCTCGTTGACCTGCTCGAACCTCTCGCTCTGGTGGTCCTCGGCATTGAATATCTTGATCAAGCGGTGCGCGTCGATGGCCTCTTTGGCGACGCGCGTGATGTCGCCCATCGAATTCTGGATGCGCTCGCTGTAGCGTCGAAAGCTGCGGTTGGCGATTTGCATGAGCCACGCGATCGGCGGAGCGGCCAGGACGCAGAAGGTCGCCAAGCGCCAGTTCATGTAGAAGAGCGTGATGAGCAGGCCGGTGATCGTGAGCGTATCGCTGATGAGGGAGATCGCGGCGCTCGTCGCCGCGGCCGCCACGAACTCGATGTTGTTGGTCAGCTTCGACAGGACGTACCCTGACTGCTGGCGATCCAGGTACGCCGTCGGCAGGCGCAGGTAGTGCGAAAACACGTCCCGGCGCAGAGCCTTGATCACCTGGCGACCGACCCAACTCGGGAAAAAATTTCCCACGAAATCTCCGATGCCGCGCAGGCTGAACAACACCACGACCGCGAGCGGCACTTGCCAGAGAACGCTCGGGTTTTTCTTGACGAAGGCGCCGTTCAAAAATTCCTTGACGAGGTACGCGAGCGCCGAGTTGGTCGCCGCGAACAGCATCATCCCGAGCACGCCGATGAGGAAAACCCCGGTATGGGGCCGCGCGTACTTGAGGAGGCGCCGATAGATGGACCAGGAGCTCCTCGTCGAGCTCGCGCTCGGAGCGAACATCGCGCTCAAGGCGGCGATTCCTGATGTACGGTCGCGATATTGAGCTGAGCGAAACCGAGCCGCCCGGCGACATCCATTGCGGTGACGACCGACTGATGCGTCGCGCGGGCATCCGCTCTGATCGTGATGGGGCCGCGGTCCGAGCCGGCCTCCTTCAAGAGTGCGGCCCGCAGCGTGTCGGGGCTCGAGTTGATGAGCGGACGTTCGTTGACGCGGTAGCCTCCCTCGGCCGTCACCGTGATCACCAGCGGCTCGTGCGTGCCCCGCGGCAGCGGAATCGTGCTCGCCTGGGGCAACTGCACCCTGACGCGCCCCTCCTGGTTGAAGGTGGTCGATACCATGAAGAAGATGAGCAGCACGAGGAGAATATCGATGAGCGAGATCAAGTTGATCTCGGGGTCGTCTCGATCGCGCGGACGAAGGTTCACCTACGTCCCTGCAGCGAGAGAGCCCCGCTCGTCCAGCGCATCCACCAGCTTCATCGCTTCCTTCTCCATGCGAATGACCAGCCGTTCCACCTTGCCGCGCAGAAATCGATACGCGATGAGCGATGGAATCGCCACGGTGAGCCCCGCCGCGGTGGTGATCAGCGCCTCACCGATGCCGCCCGACAGGATTCGCGGATCGCCGAGACCCTGTGCGGTGATGGCGTTGAACGCGTGGATGATGCCCGCGACCGTACCCAGCAGCCCGAGAAGCGGCGCAATGGCGGCGATCGTGCCCAGCGTGTTCAGGAAGCGCTCCAGCTCGTGCACCACGTGCCGACCGCCATCCTCCAGCCGCTCGACCATCAACGCCCGCGGCTTGTTGCGGTTCGCAATGCCGATGGCGAGCAGCTTGCCGAGCGGGGAGTTGTGCTCCAGGGCGGTTATCAGCTTCTCACTCACCTGGTCGGCCTCGATCCAGTTCCACACCTTTTGGGAGAGATCGCGCGGAATGACTCGGTTCGACTGCAGCGTCCAAAGGCGCTCCAAGATGATGGCCACCGAGGCAATCGAGCATAAGATGATCGGCCACATGAAGCCGCCGCCTGCGCGGATGATCTCCCACATTGTGTCCTCGTCGCGTAAATCAGAAGGCCAGCGGCATGATACTTGAGCGCCACCGGATGAGATACCCGTCAGCAGCAGCCGACGAGACGTGCGTCACGGCGGCATCGCAGCGCGCTCTATGAGCACTCCGTCGACCAGCGTCAGTACTCGATCGAGACGCGCCGCCAAGCGCTCATCGTGCGTGACGATGACCAAGCTCGTGCCGAGCTCGCGATTCAATTCCAGCATCAGCTCGAACACGTGCGCGGCATTCACGCCGTCGAGATTGCCGGTCGGCTCGTCCGCCAGGACCAGCTGCGGGCGCGTGACGAGGGCCCGCGCCACGGCCGCGCGTTGCCGCTCGCCGCCTGAGAGCTGCGCAGGACGGTGCGTGAGCCGCT
>DATHCO010000235.1:0-6311 GCA_035319505.1 Steroidobacteraceae bacterium
AAAAACATTGCGCTGCGCAGTCCCTGCTGCGCGCAAGCCCTGGGTGGCCATCCATGGCCACCCGCGCGACGCATGCGTCGCGCCCGTGTGTTTCACGCCCCGGAAAATTCCCTTCCAAAGCCGGCTCCTCGTGATAGGTATCGTTCTTAATGAATAATTCGCGCTAGTGGGCTTCCTCGGCCCTTCCAAGAGCGGTGGACTGGATCAACATTCGCTTGCGACGCCGGGGCTAAAGTGTAGAGTGCCAGCAACTCGAGGCGAAGGACCCTGCACATGAATATCAAAGGCATGCTCGCCACCAAGCCGATCGACCATTACCACAAGGAGGCCTCCGACAAGAGGCTGGTGAGGGCGCTCGGAATCCCCTCGCTGATCGCCTTCGGCATCGGCGGCATCATCGGCACGGGTATCTTCGTGCTGACGGGGCTGGCGGCGGCCACCCACGCCGGCCCCGCGATCGTGATCTCCTTCGTGATCGCCGGGATCGGCTGTGCGTTCGCCGGCCTGTGCTACTCCGAGTTTGCCGCCATGGTACCGGTGGCGGGCAGCGCCTATGCCTACAGCTATGCGACCCTGGGCGAGTTCGTGGCCTGGTTCGTCGGCTGGAATCTGGTGCTCGAATACATGATGGCCTGCTCGACCGTGGCGGTCGGCTGGAGCCGCTATTTCGTGAAGCTGCTCGACCTCTACCACATCAGTTTCATCCCGAATTGGCTGAGCTCTGCTCCCTTCGAGGCGGCCGAAGTCGGATTCGAGGTGCATCGGACGAGTGCGCTCATCAATTTACCCGCGATCGCGATCATCGCCGCCGCCACGGCCCTGTGCTACAAGGGCATCAAGGAATCGGCTCTCGTCAACACCCTGATCGTCGCGATCAAGGTGAGCATCGTCGTTGCGGTGATCGCGTTCGGCGCCTTCTACGTGAACAGCTCGTACTGGTTCCCCTACATTCCCCGTAACAGCGGGACGTTCGGCGAGTTCGGCTGGAGCGGCATCCTGCAGGCCTCGGCGATCATCTTCTTCGCCTACATCGGCTTCGACGGTGTCTCGACGGTGGCGCAGGAGGCGAAGAACCCCCAGCGCGGCATGCCGATCGGGATCCTCGGAAGCCTCGGGATCTGCACGGTGCTCTATATCTTCATGTCGGCGGTGATGACCGGCCTCGTGCCCTTCAAGCAGCTCAACGATGCGGCGCCCGTGGCGGTCGCGCTCGAGGCGCATCCGCAGCTCCTGTGGCTCACCACCTGGGTCGTGTGGGGCGCTCTCGCCGGGCTCACCTCGGTGATCATCACCATGATCATCCCGCAGGCGCGCATCTGGCTGTGCATGGCGCACGACGGGCTGCTGCCGAAGGTCTTCGGGGCGGTGCATCCGAAGTTTCACACACCGCACATCTCGACCCTGATCACCGGCATGGCGGCGGCGATCTTCGCGGGCCTTTTGCCGATCGGCATCCTCGGAGAGCTGGTATCGATCGGGACCCTGGTGGCCTTCATCGTGGTATGCGTCGGGGTGCTGATCCTGCGCTACACGCGTCCCGATCTGCACCGGCCCTTCCGGGTGCCCGCCGTGTGGTTCACCTCGCTGATGGGAGTGATCTTCTGCGCAGGCATGGCCGCATCGCTTCCCAACGCCACTTGGATCCGGCTGGTGCTGTGGAGCGCGGCGGGCATCGCGATTTACCTCCTCTACGGCTATCAGCACAGCCGGCTGCGCCTGCCGGAAGCCGAGCAAGCCGAGCCCGGCGCCTGGTCCAAGCCCGCTGGGGACCGAACGCTCTAGTGTGGGCGCGCTCGGCCGGCGAGCGCGCCGGGCAGCGCGATGCGCTCAGCCGCGCAAGGCCTCCGGGGTGAGCGGACCGAGGGCATCGAGCAAGCCTTGATACACCTTTGGATTCCCGGCGACGATGTTCGGCCCGAGGCGGTACTCCATGCCGGCCGGTGTGCCGACACGGCCCCCCGCTTCCTGAATGAGCAGCGTGCCCGCCGCCGTATCCCACGGCGCCAGCCCGAATTCCCAGAACCCATCGACGCGACCGGCTGCGACGTAGGCGAGATCGAGCGAGGCGGCGCCCGGACGGCGCACGCCCGCGGCGGTGTTCATGATGAGCTTCAGGATGGCGAGATACTCATCGATGTGTTCGGCGGCCATGCGGTAGGGAAAGCCGGTACTGATGAGCGCACCCTCCAGCGTGCGCTGCGTGCTGACGCGAATCTTCCTGCCTTCGAGCTGCGCACCATCGCCCCGCGATGCGGTGAAGAACTCCTGGCGCATCGGGTCGTAGACGACCGCATGCTCGAGCCGGCCTCGATGCTCGACCGCGATCGATACGGCGAAGGTGGGAAACCCGTGCAGGAAGTTGGTGGTGCCGTCGAGCGGATCGATGATCCAGACATACTCGCTCGCCCCGCTGCGACCGCTCTCCTCGGCGAGAAAGGCGTGATCGGGGTGCGCGCGCCGGATGGTCGCAATGATCTCCGCCTCGGCCTTGCGATCGACCTCGGTGACGAAGTCGTTACGCCCTTTGGTGTCGATCTTGAGCGAATCGAGTCGAGTGAGGCTGCGCGCGATGAGGTCGCCGGCACGGCGGGCGGCGCGCATGCCGATGTTGAGAAGTGGCTGCATATCCGGTGGCGCTAGAATAGCAGAGCATGAGCGCGCTCGTTCGCATCGTCCTCGTCGATCCCAGCCATCCGGGAAATATCGGGTCGGTGGCGCGCGCCATGAAGAACATGGCGCTCAGCGATCTCACGCTGGTGCGGCCACGCTCGTTTCCGCACGCAGAATCGAGCGCCCTGGCGGCGGGTGCGGACGACATCCTGGCGCACGCCCGTGTGGTGGGAACGGTGGCGGAGGCGGTCAGCGACTGCGGCTTCATCGCCGGCACGACATCGCGACCGCGTGCGTATCACTGGGAATTCGTTACCCCGCGCGACCTCGCCGGCCGGATCGCCGCGCTCGGTGAGGAGAATTGCGCGGCGCTGCTCTTCGGTTCCGAGCGCTACGGCCTCGGGACGGAGGACCTCAAGTACTGCAACGTGCTGGTTCGCATACCGGCGAACCCCGCCTATTGCTCGCTCAACCTGGCGATGTCCGTGCAGCTTCTGGCCTACGAGATATTCCTCGCGCGCGAGCAGCCGCAATCGCGCATGCAGCTCGAGCAACCGCTCGCCTCGTCGCGCGATGTCGAGCTTTTTTACGCACATCTGAATCAGGTGCTCAAGGAGATCGAATTCGAGGATCGAACGGGCTATCTCATGGAACGATTGCGGCGCCTGTTCAATCGCGCGCAGCTCGATTACAACGAGCTGAATATCATGCGCGGCATCTTGAGCGCCGTGCAGCAGCGCAGAGGCCAATCCCTGCGCCCGCCGCACGAATGAGCTCGTCCCCCGTGTACCTCGACTACGCGGCCACCACTCCCGTGGCGCCCCAGGTCGCCGCGCGCATGGCCGAGTGCCTCACCTTCGAAGGAACTTTCGGAAACCCGGGGTCGAGCAGTCATGAATACGGAGAGAGAGCGCGCGAGCGGGTGGAGGCCGCGCGGGCGCAGGTGGCCGCCGCAGTGGGTGCCGAGCCCTCCGAGGTCGTGTGGACCTCGGGAGCGACCGAGGCGAACAATCTCGCGATCTTCGGCACCGCCCACTACCACCGCGGCGTCGGCGGGCACATCGTGACGGCGCGTACGGAGCACAGATCGGTCCTCGATCCCTGTCGCGAGCTCGAGCGGCGCGGATGGCGCGTCACCTACCTCAAGCCCGACCGCGAGGGCCTGATCGACCCGCAAGCGGTTGCCGCGGCCATCGAGCCCGATACCGTTCTCGTTTCCCTCATGCACGTGAACAACGAGATCGGCACTTTGCAGGACATCGCGGCAATCGCGGTCTCGTGCGCGGCGCAAGGCAGGGCGCGCCTGCACGTCGATGCGGCGCAGAGCGTCGGCAAGTGCGCGGTGAACTTCGCCGCGCTCGGAGTCGATCTGATGTCGCTCTCCGCGCACAAGGCCTACGGCCCCAAGGGTGTCGGCGCGCTGCTCGTGTCGCGCCGGCGTGGCGCGCGGCTCGCACCGCTCCATCTCGGCGGAGGGCAGGAAGGCGGATTGCGCTCGGGCACGGTGCCGACGCATCAGGTGGTCGGGATGGGGGCAGCGTTCGAGTTGGCGAGCGCCGCCTTGCCGTACGAGATCGAGCGCGTCGCGCTCCTGCAGGAGCGACTGTGGGAAGGTCTCGCCACACTGGGCGGGGTCACGCGAAACGGCGGAGCCCGCTCGGTACCCCACCTCCTCAACGTATCGTTCGACGGCGTAGAAGGCGAGAGCCTGGTCGCGGCCATCCGCCCCCATCTCGCGGTGTCGACGGGGTCGGCGTGTACCTCCATCCACCGGGAGCCCTCGAGCGTGCTGCGCGCTCTGGGCCGTGACGATCGATCGGCGGAGAGTAGCTTGCGCTTCAGCATCGGCCGCTTTTCCACCGCATCCGACGTCGATACCGCGCTAGCCGTGGTCAAGCACGCGCTCGAGCGGCTGCGCAGGATCGCCGGCGCCTGATGTACAGCGAGCTCACGCGCCGCTATTTCGAGAGCGCAGCGCGCGCCGGCGTGCTCGAGGGTGCGCGCTGCTTCCGCGGGAGTGCCGGCAGCCGAGCGCAGGGGACTTGGGTGCAGTTCGACGTGCAATTGGCGCCCTCGGCGAGGAGCCTCGAGGAGGCGCGTTTTCTCGCCTTCGGCTGTCCTCATGTGATCGCCGTCTCGTCCTGGGTGGCCGAGCGGGCGAGCGGCCTCGAGCTCGGCGCGCGCTTGCCCGAGAGCGTCGAGGCACTGCGCGAGCGATTTGCGGTGCCGACCGAGAAGCTGGGACGCCTCCTGATCATCGAGGACGCCTGGATCGCCGCCCTGAGAGCGGCGGGGGCCGGCTGAGCGGCCTCAAAGCGACCTTGGGCCTCAAAGCGGCCCTCGGGACTCAAAGCGGGTTCGGGTGTGCGGGCGCTTGAGTACGCCGCGCATCGACCCCATTTTTACGAGAGCAGCGGTTTTTGCGGCGCAATGTGCGCCGGATCATAAAAGCGCTTAACGTTTGTGCGCCCCTGGGTCATGCGTGCTATGAATGGGCCGCGCCACGGGGCGGTGCTCTTCAAGAGGTCGGTATGGCGATAATGCTGACAGAGTCGGCGGCTGATCGGGTTCGAACCCACCTGGCAAAGCGGGGCGCTGGAGTCGGTTTGCGTCTGGGGATCAAGAAGACCGGATGCTCGGGGTTCGCTTACGTGGTGAATTACGCGGACGAGATTCACCCCGAGGACACGGTGTTCGAGGCGCGCGGCGTCAAGGTCGTGGTGGATCCCACTAGCCTTCCCTTGATCGACGGCACCTTGGTCGACTTCGTCAAGCAGGGCCTCAATGAGGCCTTCAAGTTCCAGAACCCCAAGGCCAAGGTCGAATGCGGCTGCGGTGAGAGCTTCAGCGTTTGACCTGAGGGGTTGAGAGGCCCCGGCGAGATCCGTCGTTTTTTCCATCCAATACAGGCACTTCGGCCACCCTCTCGATTGCCTGCGCGCTCCCGGTCCAGTAGACTCCGCGGTCTTTGTCGGCCCCCCGGCCCCCTCCCGCTTCATGAACGAGGTGATCATGCCTATCGAGCGCACTCTGTCCATCGTCAAGCCCGACGCCGTGGGCCGCAACCTCATCGGCGAGGTCTTGCGCCGCCTGGAGCAGGCGGGGCTCAAGGTGATTGCGGCCCGCATGATCCAGCTCTCGCAGAGCGAAGCGCAAGGGTTCTACGCCGTGCACCGCGATCGGCCCTTCTTCAAGGATCTGGTGAAGTTCATGACCTCCGGACCCGTGCTGGTTCAAGTCCTCGAGGGCGAGGGTGCGATCGCCAAGAACCGCGAGGTGATGGGAGCCACGGATCCGAAGAAGGCCGCCCGCGGGACGATCCGAGCCGACCTCGCCACCAGCATCGAGGAGAACATCGTGCACGGCTCCGACAGCGCCGAGACGGCTGCGCGCGAGATCGCCTATTTCTTTCGTGAAATTGAGGTCTGCCCCCGCACGCGCTAGGCTCTGCGCCTGCACTACCAGAGGCATCGAAGTCGAAGTGGCCGGCGATCCAATCAATCTCCTCGGCTTGCCGCGCGCAGAACTCGAGGCGTTCGTCGCCGAGCGGCTGGGTGAGAAGCCGTATCGCGCGCGCCAGCTGATGAAATGGATCTATCGGCGCGGGGTCGCGGAGTTTTCGCGCATGAGCGATCTCGCCCAGGAGTTTCGCGGCCGTCTCGGGGAAATCGCGGCAATCTCCGTACCCGAGATCGTCGCCG
>DATHCO010000236.1:0-2026 GCA_035319505.1 Steroidobacteraceae bacterium
GACGCATGCGTCGCGCGGGTGGCCATGGATGGCCACCCAGGGCTTGCGCGCAGCAGGGACTGCGCAGCGCAATGTTTTTCCCGCAGCCTCCACGGACGGATTCACGGCGGCCCGGAAAATTCCCTTCCAAAGCCGGCGCCCGGGGATAAAGAAGTTGTCCTTCATGAATAATCGAGGCTAGGTCATCGCTCGTGAGGAGCTTGGTCGTTTATGTCCATGGCCTGTGGCTCAACGGCTGGGAGTCGACGCTGCTGCGGCGTCGACTCGCGAGGCAACTGGGATGCGAAACGCTCGCGATACAATATGCTTCCGTGGGCGCGAACGTCGACGCCAATGCGAGCACGCTGGCGCGGAGCCTGAGTCGAATCCACGCCGAGACCCTGCACTTGGTGGGGCACAGCATGGGCGGCCTCATGATCTTGGAGCTCTTCGAGCGCTATCCGGGCGGGCGACTGGCGCGGGGGGTGCGGTTACCGCCGGGGCGCATCGTGCTGCTCGGATCGCCGGTGCGCGGGAGCCGTGCGGCGCAGAACCTCGCGCGGCTGCCTTTCGGCGGGCGCTTGCTCGGTCCAACGGCGGCCGAGGTGCTGCTCGTGCCGCGCGAGCGTCGCTGGTCCGGGGCGCGTGATCTTGGCGTCATTGCGGGCGATCTGCCCGTCGGGTTCGGCCGCTTGGTGGGACCCTACGGCTCGCCGAACGACGGAACGGTATTGGTCGAGGAGACGCACGTCGTGGGTGAGAAAGCGCATCTCACGCTCCATGCCACGCATTCCGGCATGGTGTATTCGTCCGAGGTGGCGCGCCAGACGGCGAGCTTCCTGCGCACCGGTCGCTTCGGGTCATAGCCTGCGGTAGAAGAAGGCCGTGTCGCAGAGCCCTCCCTCGGGCCAGAGCGCGTAGCCGGGGACCACGCCGACCTTGATCCAGCCGAGTCTCGCATACAGGCGTGCCGCATCGTCGCTCGCCGTGTCGAGCACCAAGAGCGTCTTGCCTTCCTCGCGAGCGAGGCTCTCGCAGGCCTCGAGCATCGCGGCACCCACGCCGCGGCGGCGCGCGCGGCGATGGACGAGCATCTTCGCGAGATCGGCCCGATGGGGTTGATTCTCCGGCTGATCGAGGATCAGCTGCACCGTCCCCACGATCCCGCCGGTGTCCTCGGCGACGAGGAGCGCACGCTCTGCGCGAGCGACCGATTCACCCACCTGTCGCCAGAATGCCGCGGCCTTGGGCATCGGGAGAGGACTCATGAAGCTCACGGAAGCACCCCCGTCCACGCAATCGACGAGGAGCTCGGCGAGTCCCGCGATCTCCTGGTCGGTAACCGAGCGCAGGCGCCGAATGCTGAAGTCCGGTGCATCAGCGCCGGGCGGCATCGTCGCGGTCCAGCGCCTTGAGCCGAAACACGAGGTCGAGCGCCTCGCGCGGACTCAAGTTGTCGGGATCGACCGTGCGCAGCGCCTCGAGCGCGGCCGACTCGGATGGACGCTCCTCGGCCGGTCCGGGGCGCGGCGCCTCGAACAGAGGCATTTGCGGCGAGCTCTCCCGCCGCAGCGCGTCGCGCTCGCGCTCGAGCTCCATCAAGTAGCGCCGCGCGTCGGCGATGACGGACTTGGGGATGCCGGCGAGCGCCGCCACTTGCAGCCCGTAGCTCTGGTTTGCGGGACCCTCCCTGACGCTGTGCAGAAATACCAAGGCATCGCCGTGCTCCACGGCTTGCACGTGAACATTGGCCACGCCCGGCGCCTCGCTCGCGAGACTCGTCAACTCGAAATAATGCGTGGCGAACAAGGTAAAAGCGCGCACGTTGCCGGCGATGAACGCCGCGCATGCGTAGGCGAGAGACAGACCGTCGAAGGTGCTGGTCCCGCGACCCACCTCGTCCATCAACACCAAGCTCCGGTCGGTGGCGTTGTGCAGAATATTGGCGGTCTCCGTCATCTCGAGCATGAAGGTCGATCGCCCGCCCGCAAGATCGTCGGAGGCGCCGATTCGTGTGAAGATGCGATCCAAGGGTCCGAGCACGGCG
>DATHCO010000237.1:0-6379 GCA_035319505.1 Steroidobacteraceae bacterium
GTCTGGCACGATCCGATCGATGTGCTCAACAAGTTCTCCGTGAGCGAGTGCCGCAACAAATTCGCGGTGGCCTCGGATGTGGACCAGAGCATCACCAAGGCCTACGATGCCGTGCTCGCGGCGAAGCCCGAATACGCGAACCGCACCTCGTACGTGATCGCGCCGAACGGCAAGATCATCTACGAGTACACCGCCATGAATCCCGACAAGCATGTCGCGAACACCTTGGCGGCCGTCGAGAAGTGGCGCACGGATCACCAAGGGGGCCCGTAGCGCGGACCCGGGGAGACAGCGCCTCCTCACTTCGCGTCGTGGAAGATGATGCCGAGCGTATGCCGCCGGCCGCGGCGCAGCCTGCTGACCCCGTGCTTGAGCTTGACGCGGTAGTCGCCGCGCTTGCCTGCCACCGGCCGATCATTCACCGCGAACACCACGGCGTCGCCTTTTGTGAGCGGCACCACCTCCGCGCGCGACTGCATGCGCGGGCGCTGCTCGGTGAGCACGAACTCCCCGCCCTCGAAATCCTGGCCGGGTGAGGAGAGGAGCACCGCGACCTGCAGCGGGAAGACGTGCGCGCCATAGAGGTCCTGGTGCAGACAGTTGTAATCGCCGGGTCCGTATTGCAGCAGGAGCGGCGTGGGCTCGGTTTGCCCCGCCCGGTGACATCGATCGATGAAGGCCGCATGGCTAGCAGGAAATCTCACGTCGATGTCGAGCCGCTCGTACCAGCGATTGGCGAGGCCGGCGAGACGCGGGTAGAGCGCGGTGCGCAATCCCTCGACCAAGGCAGGCAGCGGATAGGCGAAGTAGCGATACTCGCCCCGGCCAAAGCCGTGCCGCGCCATGATCACGCGGCTGCGGAAGATCCCATCCGGGCAGTACAGGCGGCTCAGCCCATCGCATTCCTCGTCGGCCAAAAGGCGCGGCAGGAGCGCAGATCCCTGCGCGTCGAGCGCGGCCTCGACGCGCGTCCAGTCGATCGTGTCGATGCGCTGTTGGGAGAAGCGATCGCTCATCGAGTGTATTCCAACACAGGGAGCGCAGGCGGCGAAACCGCGAGGCCTCGCGGAGCATCGGGGCCTCGCAGAGCATCCGCTCGGAGCTCGGCGCGCTTCTTACCCAAGCGGGCGCTGTCATCGGCCCTTTGGGCTGCCGTTTCGCTCTGCGGCTGCGCGAGCCGGGAGCCGCAGATCCCGGCGGCCGCACCCGCTCCCGCCCTGGGCCGCGCATCGATCGAGCAATCACTGCCGCGGACGGTAACCGACCGAGCAGGATGGGGGGCCGACATCTACGCCGCGTTCACGGCGCTCAAGATCGCTCCGACCCATGAAAACGCCTGCGCGGTCATCGCCGTCATCGAGCAGGAATCGGGATTTCAAGTCGATCCGGTGATACCGAACCTCGCAGCGATCGCATGGCGGGAAATCGACCGGCGCGCCGAGCACGCGGGCGTGCCGGCGAGTGTGGTGCACGAGGTGTTGCAGCTCAACTCCTCGAACGGCAAGAGCTACAGCGAGCGCATCGATCATGCGAGGACCGAGAAGGACTTGAGCGACACGTTCGAGGACTTCATCGGCTCCGTGCCGCTCGGGCGCACGCTGTTCGCGAGCTGGAACCCGATCCGTACCCGCGGGCCCATGCAAGTCAATGTGGCATTCGCCGACGAGTTCGCGGCGGCGCACACCTACCCGTATCCCATCAAGGAGAGCATCGGCGATGAGCTATTCACTCGCCGCGGGAGCATCTACTTCGGCACCGCTCACTTGCTCGCCTACACGGCGCCCTATGATCGCTATCTCTATCGCTTCGCCGATTTCAATGCGGGGCAATTTGCGAGCCGCAATGCCGCGTTTCAAAATGCCGTGAGCATCGCCTCCGGGATGACCGTCGTGCCGGACGGCGCACTATTGCCCCACGATCGCGACGCGCCGGCGGGAGGCACGGAGCTTGCGACCCGGACGCTCGCCAAAGGCCTGAAGCTCGGCGAGGAGGCGATCCGCCGCGCGCTCGAGCAGGGCAGAACCCAGGGCTTTGAGCGCACGGAGCTGTATCAGGGAGTCTTCGCGCTCGCCGAACGGCGGGCAGGTCGAGCCCTGCCGCGCGCGATGCTGCCGCGGATCGATCTCGAAGGGCCCAAGTTGAAGCGCAAGCTCACCACCGAATGGTATGCGCATCGGGTCGACTCGCGCTTCGAGGGGTGCCTGAGAGAGTGAAGGCGAGGAAGAGCTCGACGCATCCCCTCGCGAGGGAGCGCCGTCGGGACGTGGAACATATCTGGGGGACTGCTGGCAGGAGTGTCGCAATGCACCCGCCAGGCTTGTGTCGAGCGGGAAGGCGGGAATGAGCCTGGCGGGCGACGGTTGAGGAACCGGAGGCCGGGACGCCTTGAACGACCCGGGCGGCATACTTGTATTATATGCATCCTTGAAGTAGCCCGCTCCGCCGATGTTCCACAGCCGCACGGGGTTGGATTCGTTCTCGGTGAAGAGGAGCACCGCCGGGCTCTCGACGTAGAGGCGGCTCATCCCCCAGTCCGCGGGCTCGATGCCGACCGTGGCGTCGTCGAGGGCGCGCAGCTCGGGTTTGACGGCGCTCAGGTCCCAGCTCCAGGTGTTGCGCAGCACGAGTTGCGGAACGAGGTGGAGCGGTGCGGACTCGGGTCCGCGATTCCACGCGCTGATCTTCATCAGGATGTCGCCGGGCTCGGCCTGCGCGTACTCGACGAACACGTCGAAGTAGCGATTGCCCGCCAACACGCCGGTGTCGCGCAGCTCGTATTCCGCCAGCTCCGTGCCGCGGCGCGCATTCTCGCTCGCGAGCGCCGCGTAAGGAAATGCGGCCTGCGGATACTTGTAGAGCATCTTGAGGTAGGCGTGAGAGGGGACC
Source organism: Steroidobacteraceae bacterium (assembly GCA_035319505.1). Lineage (GTDB taxonomy): Bacteria > Pseudomonadota > Gammaproteobacteria > Steroidobacterales > Steroidobacteraceae > Bog-1198. The sequence goes on from DATHCO010000237.1 coordinate 2,887, forward strand.
GCGTCCAGGTAGAAATACTCCTCCTTGACGTCCTCGCCGTGGTTGCCCTCTTCGTTGGTCAGGCCGAAGAGGCGCTCCTTCAGAATCGAGTCGCGCTCGTTCCACAGCGCGAGCGACAAGCACACGCGCTGCTCCTCGTCCGAAAAGCCGGCGATGCCATCCTCGCCCCAGCGGTAGGCGCGGCTGCGCGCATGATCGTGCGGGAAGTATTCCCAAGCTGTTCCGGCGGCGCTGTAGTCCTCGCGCACCGTGCCCCACTGGCGCTCGCTCAAGTACGGGCCCCAGTGTTTCCAGCTCTCCACGCCCGAGCCGTCCGCGCGCAGGCGCGCGCGCTCGGGGTCCGCGGCGTGCTCTTCGGCCGCTGCAGTTTGCGTTCTAGATGGATCCACGTGCGTGTCACGAGCGCTCATGACAGAGAGCGATACAGAGCGACCGCCGCGAGCGCGACCGCGCACATCACGCCCGCCATCGCGTGCGCCGTGCCATCGTAGAGCACGCTCACCGCCGTCCCTCCGAGCCCCGCGAGCACGAATTGAAGCGTGCCGAAGAGCGCCGATGCGGTGCCCGCGGAGTCCCCGAAATGCGCCAACGCCAGCGCGAAACCGTTGGAGAAATTAAAGCCGAGCAGGGAAATGAACACGAACTGCGGGACGGCGATCCCCCAGAAACCGCCGAAATCCTCGAGCGAGAGCGCGAGGAGCACGATTCCGACGCCGGCCGTGAAACGCATGGCGCGCCGAAAGATCAACTCGGGGCCGAGCCGCGGCACGATGTGCGCGTTGATGCGCCCGACGATCATGATCCCCAGGGCATTGAAGCCGAACATCCAGGCAAACTGCTGCGGCGTCAACTTGAAGTGGTCGATGAACACGAAGGGCGCGCCCGCGATGTAGGCGAACACGCTCGATTGCACCAGGTTCGCCGGCAGGGCGAAGCGCAGGTAGCGCCGGTCGGTGAGGAGCTTGAGCCAGAGCTTCGGGCCCAAACCCGCGGCACGCTCGGCCGGCATCGATTCGCGCAAGGTGAAGAATGCGATGGCGAGACACCCCGCCCCGAGAGCGGACAGCATCCAAAACTCGAGTCGCCAGCCCGCGATGAGGAGAATGGCGCCCCCCAGCTGCGGGGCGAGGATGGGTCCCAGCCCCGTGATGAGACCGAGCAGGGACATCACGCGCGCCGTGTGCACGACCTCGAATCGGTCGCGGATCACCGCGCGCGGGATCACGCTCGCGCTTCCCACGCCGAGCGCCTGCACCACCCGCCAGACCGTGAGCGCGGTGATGCCCTCGCTCAATGCGCAGCCCGTCGAGCCGATCACGGCGAGCGCAAGCCCGCAAAGCAGCGGCGGGCGCCGGCCGAGATGGTCGGCGAGCGAGCCGAACAGGAGCTGGCTCAAGGCAAGCCCCACGAAGAACGCGGGCAGCGTCAGTTGCGCGGCGCTCGGCTCGGCCTTCAAGTCCTGGGCGATCGCCGGGAGCGCCGGCAGGTACATGTCGAGCGAAAAGGGGGTCAGGATGGAGATCGCCCCGAGGAGCGCGACCAGCCTGGACAACTTAGGCGGCTTCTTACTCGAAGGCTCGGCATTCAGGAGGGCGGGGGGCATTGCTTTGCCCTAGAATACCCGTTTGTCTCGACGCAGGTGGCGGATGGTCCCCGACAGGCTCGATGCGAAGACCGCACTGATTTGCGGCTCCGTGGCTTATGACACAATCCTCGTATTTCCCGACCGCTTCAAGGCGCACATCCTTCCCGACAAGATCCACATGCTCAACGTGGCCTTCTTGGTCCCCGAGATGCGCCGCGAATTCGGCGGCTGCGCCGCCAACATCGCGTATAGCTTGAGATTGCTGGGCGATTCGGGGCTACCGATGGCGGCGGCCGGCCATGATTTCGGCCCCTACCGCGAGCGCATGGCCTCGCAGGGAATCCGCCTCGCGCACGTGAAGGTCATCGAGGAGACCTTCACCGCACAGGCCTTCATCACCACCGATCTCGACGACAACCAGATCACGGCGTTCCATCCGGGCGCCATGCAATACGCGCATCTGAACCAGGTGAGCGATGTGGCGGGCGCGATCACCCTCGGGGTCGTGGCTCCCGATGGGCGGCAGGGGATGATCGAGCACGCCGCGCAATTCGCCGCGGCCGGCATTCCCTTCATCTTCGACCCCGGACAGGGGCTGCCGATGTTCAGCGGCGCCGAGCTGCGGGCGTTCATCGAGCAGGCCGCCTGGGTGGCCGTCAACGACTACGAATGGGGCCTGCTCGAGCAAAGGACCGGCTTGACGGAAGCCGACATCGCCGCCAAGGTACGGGCGTTGATCGTCACCAAGGGCCCCGAGGGGTCGCTGATCCACACCCGGGATCGGACTTTCACGATTCCTTGCGTGAAGGCGCGCCGCATCGTCGATCCCACGGGCTGCGGCGATGCCTACCGCGCGGGTCTCGTTCACGGCCTCCTGAGGGGCCTCGATTGGGAAACGACGGGCCGGCTGGCCTCTCTTCTGGGGGCCATCAAGATCGAGTCGCGCGGCCCGCAGAATCATGATTTCACCCGCGCGGAGTTCCTGCGGCGGTATCATGAGAGTTTTGGCCAGGTACCTGAAGGGATTTGACATCATGAGCCACAATTTCTCCTTTACCTCGGAATCGGTTTCCGAGGGTCACCCGGATAAGATCGCCGACCAGATCTCCGATGCGGTGCTCGATGCGATTCTCACGGCGGACCCCAAGGGTCGGGTCGCCTGCGAAACCCTGGTCAAGACCGGGGTGGTGATCGTCGCCGGCGAGATCACCACGAGCGCTTGGGTGGATGTCGAGGCGCTGGTGCGCAAGACCGTGCTCGACATCGGCTACCACACCTCGGACATGGGGTTCGACGGCGCGACCTGCGGTGTCATCAACATCATCGGCAAGCAGTCGCCCGACATCGCCCAGGGCGTCGATCGCAAGGACGAGCGCAAGCAGGGTGCGGGCGATCAAGGCCTGATGTTCGGCTACGCCACCGACGAGACCGATGTGCTCATGCCCGCGCCGATCACGCTCGCGCACCGACTGGTCAAGCGCCAGGCCCAGGTCCGCAAGTCCGGCAAGCTGCCCTGGCTCAGGCCCGATGCGAAGAGCCAGGTGACACTGCGTTACGAGAACGACAAGCCGGTGGGGCTCGAAGCCGTGGTGCTCTCGACGCAGCATGCCGAGAACATCGGCAACAAGATGGTGCGCGAAGCCGTCATGGAGGAGATCTTGAAGCCCGTGCTGCCGGCCAAGTGGATCGACAAGCGCACCAAGTATCACATCAATCCCACCGGGCGGTTCGTCATCGGCGGTCCGGTCGGCGATTGCGGACTCACGGGCCGCAAGATCATCGTCGACACCTACGGCGGGTTCGCGCGACACGGGGGCGGCGCGTTCTCCGGCAAGGACCCCTCGAAGGTCGATCGCTCGGCGGCCTACGCGGCGCGCTACGTCGCCAAGAACATCGTGGCGGCCGGGC
>DATHCO010000238.1:0-5967 GCA_035319505.1 Steroidobacteraceae bacterium
CGCAAGTGCACGAGGTCGAATTCCCCGAGCAACTCCTCGATGCGGCGCGGGAGGCCACGGACATCGTACAGAAGGCCGAAGAAGCGCAAGTTCTGGCTCACCGTCAGATTGCCGGGAAGGGAGGCGTACACGGCCGCGAAATTCGTACGCTCGAGTGCGCGCGCGCGGTGGTGTGCGATGTCGATGCCATCGATCTCGACGCGCCCGCTCGTCGGCTCGAGAAGCCCCAGGATCACATTGATCGTCGTGGTTTTGCCTGCGCCGTTGGGTCCCAAGAGCCCGACGATCTCACCGCGGCCGACGCGGAACGACACCCCGTCGAGCGCCGAGAGGCTGCCGTAGTGCTTGCGCAGGGTCGCGACTCGAAGTGCCGGCGCGTCGGCGCGCGCCACAATCGCAGCCGGATGCGCGCTCGAGTCGGCGGTGCGCGCCGCGAGCGCGCTCGACGTCGGCGAGGTCAAGGCTGTCATTTATGGATTATGCACAGTTTTCGCGGCGGCGCGCAGCTCGCGCCCTTCTCGACAGTTGTGTCCGGCTCTTTCTTCGCATATGGGCCACTTAATTCCGTTCTACCTGGCGTGCCTCAAGCTGCAAACTGCGCTCCACGCGAGCGATGCTGTTATCGCCGCCGTGAATTCAACTCGAAGGAGAACTCCATGCACAGCTTCACCGTCACCGCCATCGGAAATCTTGCCAAGAACCCCGAGCTCGCCGTGAAAGGCGACACTACCTATACGCGATTCTGCCTGGTCGGCAATGACTACGCGGGCAAGGACGATCACGGCAACAGTCGCGAGCTGACCACGAGCCTTTGGTTCGTGGCGTTCGAGGCGCTGGGCGAGACGATCGCGAAGAATGCGCGCAAGGGCGATCAGCTCATCGTGCAGGCGCAGATCCGCGCGAACAACTGGACCGACAAGGAAGGCGAGAAGCAGTACGACCACTCGTTCGTCGTGCAGAACTTTCGCTTTGGTGCGCCGGGGAGGGCGAAGCGCGAGGAGCTCGCGCGGCGCGAAGAGCGGGACGTCGGAGCGCTGGAAACTGAAATCTAGCGCGAGCAGTTGATCCTCTTCGGAAAAGGAGCGTCCGCCCATGCATCAGCCCTGCAAACAGCTTCACCGGGCGCACATCGTCGCCTCGATCCTCCTCGTCCTTGCCGCGTGCGCTCCCGATCTGACCCTGGCGCAAGCGGCGTCGCCCTTCTTGACCGGAGCGACCGCTCTGCAAAGCAACATTCTCATCCTGCGCTGCTCGGGCAGCGAGAACGGCGGCACGTCGCAGTTTGCCTCGCGCCTCATAGGTGAGCGGGAAATCCTGAGGAGGCAGGTCTCCCGCGGAAGCGAAGGCGAGGCGGCCTTCTCCGCGCGCGCTACCCGTCGCTCGCGCAGCACGAGCGAGCAGCACGTGACGGAGGCGGCGGTCATGCCGTCGCAGATCGAGCAGCTGCCGGATCTCGCCGGCTATCTGAAGAGCGCATCGTCGCGCGAGTGGATCAAGGTCAGTCTCGATCGTTCACGAATGACAAAGGAGCACCGTCATGCCGGAGCAGGGCCTTAACGTCGAAATCAACATCCGTTCCTCGCGCTACCTCATCGCGAGCGCGATCGAGACCTGCAGGCACTGCCGTGCCCACACTCGCGTGGTGGCATTGGCGCTGCCACCCCGGCACGAGACGCTTTCCGGCGACGCCGATGGCGAGGCGGCAGCGCAGGAGAGCTGGGAAGTCGCCTCCTCGAGCGCGCTCCTGTTCTTCGTCGAGTACCTGCCCGAGGCGGTGTTGCGAACGCTCGTCCAGCTCTCGCCCGGCTATCGCTTCGATTACAGCGCGGCGTCGATGGCGTCCTACTTCGCGAATCATTGTGCGGCGTGCGGCTGGGCCATGGACGACCACGAGCTCCACTGCGAGCCCGACGGCGCGTTTCTCCCGACGAGCGAGGAGCGTGCCTTTGCCGTGGAGCTCATCCCGATCGATGAGCCGCTCGAAGCGCTCGCGGCGGGCTACGCCGTTGATCCGCAATTCCTCGGACTTAGGGTCGAGTGATTCGCCATGGCCATCTATTACCTGAATCTCAAGACCATCGGACGCAGCGACGGCAGCAGCGCCCCGGGCGCGGCCGCTTATCGGGCCGGCGAGCGCATTCGCGACGAGCGCCGGGGGCGCATCTACGATCATTCCGACCGCCGTGACGTGCTGCACAAGGAGATCATTCTGCCGAGTGACTTAGCCCACGCCGAGCTCGGCTGGGCGAGAGATCGAGCGCGCCTGTGGAACGCCGCGGAGGAGGCGGAGCTGCGCAGGAACGCGAGAGTCGCGCGCGAGTACCTGGTGGCGCTGCCGGTCGAGCTCACGCCGGAACAACGGGCGCTCCTGGCACGAGGATTCTCACAGGAGCTCGCCGATCGCTATCGATTCGCCGTGGATGTTGCCATTCACGCGCCGCGCGATTTGCCGGGTAGCGACCCGCGCAATTTCCACGCGCATCTGCTCGCGACCACCCGGGAGGTCACCGCAACGGGATTCGCCGCCAAGACCACGCTCGAGCTCAACGATTCGGATCGGCGCGCGCTCGGCCTGGGTCCGGCGGTGAACGAGCTGCTCCACGTGCGCGAGCGCTGGGCGAGCATCACCAACGAGGCGCTGCGCGCGGCGCACGTTGCCGCCCGAATCGATCATCGCACCCTCGCGGCCCAGGGAATCGATCGTGAGCCGCTACCGCGAATTCCACCGCCGGCCTACGAGGCGGAGCGGCGCGGTTTTCGCAGCGCAGTCGCCGAGCGGATCCGCGAGGACTACGCCGCTCGAGTGCAGGCGCGGCTCGCCCGAGCGGCGGGACTGCGCGAGGCCCCGAGCCTCGAGGACTTGCGTCGGCAGGCGCGCGAGCGCTGGCTCGAGATGCGGCGGGAATCCGCGGCCCGCGAGCAACCCGCGCCGGCTCTCGGTGATGAGGGCCTGACGCGATAATGCACGTGCGCCCCGATGATCGAGCGTGTCGAGTTTGCGTCCTGCTACGTCTATTCGCCTTGCGGCACATGCGAGACCTCCGAGCGCTCGCGCATCCTGCGCGCGCTTCTCAAGTCGGGAAACACTCGCATGATGGCTAAGTACGCCGCGCGGGTCCGCGAGCAGGCGAGCGAGCGAGGGCGGCTCGCCGGCTTCTTCGACGCGACGGACATCCTCGTGCCTGTTCCGGGGTGTGAGCCCACGACGCCGGGATCGACCTCTGTCACAGACACCCTCGCGGCGGCACTCCTGCGAGAGGGGATCGGATACGCTGCCTGGGGAGGTCTCAGGCGGGTGAGAGCCGTGCGCAAGTCGGCAACGGCGCCACCCCGAGAGCGGCCGGCGGTGGGGTCTCATTACGACACGCTCGCAGTCGTATGCATGGGAGAATTTTCGCGCTCGCCGCGCCTCGTGCTCATCGACGACGTGATAACCACAGGCAGGACCCTGCTCGCCGCTGCGATGCGCCTGCACGGGGCATTCCCTCTCGCGCGCTTGCGCGCCTTCGCGTTGCTGCGCACGATGGGGCTCGTGGCGGACGTCGAGCGGCTGCTCGATCCGTGCGTGGGAGAAATCCGATGGAGAGCCGGGGACGCGCGCCGCTGTCCATAGATGCACACCGCTACGCGGCGCCGCGCGTGAAATTCGATGTCCGAAACCGGCGAGATTTGAGCGTCAGGTTGCAGCACTATGACAGTCGCTGTTCCGGAGCGGGCTCGCTCAAATGAACCAATTGCCCGATTGCCGCACTAATGATGCTTAAACCGTTCGCTGTTTTTAAACCTTTCGCCGGCTGCGCGCCTCTAAGCCGACAGTCGGCGGTAAAGGGGAACTTGTGGGGACAGCACAGACGCATCGCCTCGCACCCGCGGGCGATGGCGATGCCGAGCCGGTCGCCGTGATTGCCGCCGCGGTTAAGGGAGATCTGGCGGCGTTCGAATCGCTCTACCGGTGGTTTGCGCCGCGAATCTATGGATTGTGTCTGCGTATGACGGGCCAACGTGAGGCAGCCGAGGACTGTACCCAGGAGTCGTTCGTGGCGGCGTGGCGCTCGCTCGGCCGGTTCGAGCAGCGCAGCCGCTTCTCGACCTGGCTGCAGCGCATCGCCATCCGCACGGTGCTGTCGAAGCGGCGCGGACTCAACAAGGTGCACGAGGTCGGCGAGCCGGCGAGAGGGCTTGTGGAACTTGCCGACGCGGGGGCGGGCACTCCACCGCTCGACCTCGAGCGCGCGATCGCGGCGCTCCCCGAAGGGGCTCGCCACGTGCTGGTGCTGGTCGGGATCTACGGCTATAGCCACAGCGAGGCGGCGAGCGCGCTCGGCGTCGCGGAGGGCACCTGCAAGGCGCAGTTGCACCGCGCGCGCAGCTTGCTCAGCGAGGCGCTCAAGCTGGAGGATGCATGAGAGAGTCCCTGGAGGAGCGGCTCGCGGGCCTCTCGCGCGATGTGGTGCCGTCGAGAAACCTCTGGCCGGCCATTGCCCGCGAGATCAGCCGAAGGCCGCGACATTCGCCGTGGATGGCGGTCGCCGCATCGACTGCCTTTGCGTGTGTCGCGGCCGGGTTGGTCTGGGTGGGCATGCATGCGAGGCCCCCCGCAACGCCGGGCGACGCCGCGGCGGCGAATATCGAGGCAAGTCTCAGGGAGCCCGAGGACCCCGCCTACGTCGCCGCACGCACGGCCGTGCAGGAGACCTTTCGTGAGCGGCTCGCCCGGTTGGATCCTGCCACCCGTGCGCAGATCGAGGCGAGCCTTGCTTCCATTCACAAGACTCGCGACGACTTGCGCAGAGCGCTTGCGACCGAGCCCGGCAGCCCCGTGCTCGAGCAGTTGCTGGAGAGCGCCTGGCACGATGAATTCGACCTGTACGACGACGTCATACGGACCACCCAAACTCCTTTTGCGAGAATCTGATCATGTCGACGATACGATCCCTACGACTCGTGCTGGTACCGGCCGCGCTGTGCGTCGTCCTCTGCTCGCTCGCAGCCTCGCTCGCGCGTGCCGGAAGCGATTTCCACGAGGTGCATCCCGCTGATGCTTCGGGCTCCGTGGAGATCTACGACATCGCGGACCCCGTCGAGGTGATCGGGTGGGACCGGTCGGAGGTCGACGTCACGGGACCCCCCACGGACGGGCTCGGGAGCCGCGTTCAAGTGACCACGGCGGGCAGCCGAACCTCCATCCGTGTACGACCCGGCGGTGGCGGCGACGCTCATCTCGTGATTCGCGTCCCCGCGAAGAGCAGCCTCGAGGCGACGCTCATGAGCGCCAATCTCAAGGTGAGCGGCATCTTCGGTGATGCGGATCTTCGCACCTTGAGCGGCAACATCTCAGGTGAGGTCGGCGGTAATCTCTGGGCGAACACGGCGACCGGTAAGGTCCAAATGACGGCCCGCGGAGCCAGGTCCATCGAGGTCAAGACGATCAGCGGTGACGTGCAGCTCGCCGGCGGCTCGGGCGAAGTCGAGGTCAAGACGGTGAGCGGCGATGCGAAGGTTGAGCTCGCCACCTTGAGCCACGGCAGGTTCAAGACCATCTCGGGTAACCTGGCGACGAGCCTGTCGCTCGCTCCGGATGCCGAGCTCGAGGGCGAGTCGGTGAGCGGAAACATTCGCTTCGATTTTCCTGCCCCGCCTCAAGCGGACTTCGATATCGAGTCCTTCAGCGGCAACATCGACAACTGCTTCGGACCGAAATCGGTCGAGCCGCGCCATGGGCCGGGGTCGCGGCTCATGTTCAAGTCGGGCGATGCGCAGGCGCACGTGCGCGTGGTCACGAAGAGCGGGGACATCAGGCTGTGCACAGGACCCCCTAGCGCGACCCCTAGCCCGAATCATTCATGAACAACGATACCTATCACGAGGAGTCGGCTTTGGAAGGGAATTTTCCGGGGCGTGAAACACACGGGCGCGACGCATGCGTCGCGCGGGTGGCCATGGATGGCCACCCAGGGCTTGCGCGCA
>DATHCO010000239.1:0-4383 GCA_035319505.1 Steroidobacteraceae bacterium
ATTGCAGGTCGTGGTGAGGAGTACCTTGGCCTGCACCGCGCACTCGTTGGCAACACTGGAGGCGAACAGCGGGTTGGTGTTGCTGGCGGGAACCACAGGCGTCGGCCCAGCGTCTCCGCTGACTCCGCCAAGGCGAAATCCCTTGGCGATTGTCGCGTACACCATGTGGTTCGGATCGATGTGGAAGGTGAAAGTGGTGCTTGGAATGGTGCCGGTGGCCGATATCGAGGCGGTGGAGAAATAGGGACAGCTATTGCCGCAGGGTGCCCCCGCGCTGAACGCTCCGTATTCCTCGGAGTGAGCGCCCAGGCTGTAGTGGTAGTGGCGAAATCCGGCCTGCCATTCGAACTCGGGAGAGATCCGCCAGTTCAAATTCCCATAGACCGCGTTCTGGATGATGGTCTCGGGCTGGCTTTCGACGTAAAGATAGGGACCGTGCAGAATCGCTTCGCCTTGCTGAGCAAACGTGTCGAGGAAATCGTTGGAATGAAGATCCTGGTAGAAATAACCAAAGACATAGTCAAGGCCTCCGAGGTCGCCGGGCAGGGACAGCGGGGTGGTGGAGTTGATGCGAAGCTCCTGTGAAAGCTGTCGTGTGCTGTCCTGCTCGAGCAGCCCGGGGCCGCGGGTACTCACCGAATTGCCGATTCCGCCCGCGCTCGCGTCGTACGCTGGAAGCACCAACGCGGCATCGAAGCCCTCGGCGGTATCCTCCAAGCTGACGAAGCTGCGGTTGAAATACCCGGTCGCGGAGGTGATAGAAGCTTCGGGTAAGCGATAGACCGCCTTGAGACTGCCGAAGCTCAGACTGTTCGTTTGCGGCTCCGGCGAGTCAAATGGCTCATAGTGAGCCCAGACCGACGGCGTCGTGGGGTGGGTCGGATAGCCATTCACATCGACCGAGGGAGGAGCGGCGAGCTGATCGTACTCGTACAGAGCGGTCGGTTGGATGGTCAGATTATCCGTCGGCTGCCAAAGTAGCGACGCGCGAATCGAGTGGCTGTTGCTCGTGTTGGCTCCGCTCACCTCCTCCTGCAGCGGCGCGGTGTAGAAATTGCTCGGACGAGTCACGTACGGGAAGGCGCCGGCGTCGACCGCGATGGCCCCGTCCTGAATGACCCGGCGCTGCACCCAGCCGCTGTCGTCGGCGAAGGAACCGACGATGCGCAAAGCCGCGGTGTCGCCCAGCGGCAGATTCACCATCGCGTTTTCGTGGTGGTTGATGTCGCCACCGGAGATCGTATCGGAGACCACCTCCTCCGCGCTGCCCGTGAAAGTGTGGAGCTCCGGGTCATGGGGAATCAGGCGGATGGTTCCACCCATGGAACTCGACCCATAGAGGGTCCCTTGCGGACCGCGCAGCACCTCGACCCGAGCGAGGTCATAGAGGTCGGGATTGAAGGAGCCTTTTCCGAATTGAGAGCCCGTCGCCGTGGCGAGCGGTATCTCATCGATGTACTCACCCACCATGGAAGAATTGCCGCCTTGCGAGTTCAGTCCGCGAATCTCGAATTCGTCCATGCTGGGACCGCCCATGTCGCGGATGGCGAGGCCGGGTGTCGATTGGACCAGACCATTGAGGTCCGCCAGTCCCTGCGCGGCGATGTCGTCGGAAGTGAACGCCGTGAGGCTGATGGGCGTGTTCTGAACTGCGGTTCCGCGCCTGGTCGCCGTAACCACTATTTCGGCAAGCCCGGTAGACGGGGCTGCGGTCTCACCCACGGCTTCGTTGGTCTGTTGGGCCGGCACCATCGCAGCCCATAACGATAGCGCGAGAATTGTCCCGACATGTCCGATAACCGTGGCGCGTTGTCCCAATAAGCTCATTCGAAAGTCCTCCCAACTCGGCCGGTAGTAGCCCCGCCGCCCCGTTGTCGATCAATTGGCATTCATCCCCAATCGGCGGAAGCTGGCGCTCCCGTACCCAGAATCTTAGAGACAATAATTCGCGCGTCTGTGCGTAATATTGCGTAGGTTCGTTGGATATTACGAAGGTCGATACAACATTTTTTGTATAAGCTCATGACGAGGCGCCGCCCTGCCTCATGCCGCGATATTGATGCACACGGACTTGCTTTCGAGGTAGGACGCCACGGCCTCGCCGCCGAGCTCGCGGCCAAACCGTAAATCGTCTCATTCGCGATGCGGGCGATTTCCTCGACGCGATCGAAGGGCTGCGCCACGACCACGGGGCCGAAGATCTCCTCGCGCAGTCGGCCGCCTCACCGAGCGAGGCGCGTACAACGACTGCGTCGCTCGAGGGGTCTCGGACCTCGAATGTCGCGCCGCTCGCAGCCGCCACCCAGGCTCCGTCAATCAACAACTTACGCGGTTTGCTCAGGAAGGCCTGATTCGTGCTCGAGATCGCGGTGAGATCGTTGGCGAGCGCGCCATGCCTGCTCGATGCGGCGGTGCTCATCGTGGGCTCCTTGCGTGGGCTGCACGAAGTATCGCCGCGGCGGCACAGCTGAGGTATAAGTCCGAAGGCGCAGACGGACTAATACTTTAGTATCGACAGGGGATTTTAGGATTGGCTCGATGAATGCTCCCGAGGCCGAGGCCGCAGCGCCCCGGGTCTTGATCGCGGATGACCATCCGCTCTATTGCGACGCATTGCGTGCGGTGGTGCCGCAGGCCTGCCCCGGCGCCGACATCCGCGATGCGGCTTCGCAAGAGGAAGTGCTGGCCGCCGTGAACGATGCGCACGCCTTGGACCTGGTCTTGCTCGATCTCAATCTGCCCGGTGCGGTTGGGTTGTCGTGCCTGCGCGCCTTGAGGCAGATCGCGCCCAGGACGCCGATCGTGGTCGTCTCGGCGGTGGGCGATCCGAAAGTCATGCAAGATGCGATCATGGCCGGGGCGAGCGCGTTCATCCCCAAATCCGCACCGGGCCAGGTTCTCATCAACGCGTTGAAAGTCATCATCGCCGGCGGGACTTACATGCCGGCCGAAGTGCTCTGCGCCCTGCGCAATGCCGACCATAGCTTCGTGGACGAGCTCACCTCGCGCCAACGCCGCGTGCTCGAGCTTCTATCGACGGGCCTCTCGAACAAGCGCATCGCACGCGAGCTCAACATCAGTGAGATCACGGTGAAGGCCCACGTATCGGCGATTTTCAGAAAGCTCGGCGTGACCAACCGCATGCAGGCCGGTCTCGAGGCGCGCCGTCTCCTCGATCAGAATTACTGACGGCTCACGCGCTCGAGCAGCGCCCGCAGCGCCGGCAAGCTCAACGGCTTGGCGAGGAGCTCCAGCCCCTTCTCTCGGGCTGCAGCGTGTACACGCGGATCGGGATCGCTCGTCATGATCGCCGCTGCCGGTGTGCGGTCGAACTCCCGGCGCATCTCCTCGATCGCCGCATCCCCCTTGACCTCGCCGGCGAGGTGGTAGTCGCTGATGATGAAGTCGGGCGAGAGATCGGCCCCGATGAATTGCACCACGGCCTCGGTGGCGGTCGCCGCGGCAATGGGCCGATGACCCCACTTGGCGAGCGTGGCGGCGAGTCCCTGGCGCACGCCGGGATCATCGTCGATGACGGCGATCGCAAGGCTTGGCGTCGCCGCCTGGCGGACCGCAACGGCACCGAGCCCGCGTGACCTGCGCGGCGGACGCCCGTAAGGCACCACCACACCGAAGAGCGAGCCGCTCGCCGGCGTCGAGCGCACCACGCGAGTCAATGAAAGAAGTCGCGCGATGCGCTCGACGATCGAAAGCCCCAACCCGATGCCCGTCGAGCGGCCGCGCCGATCCGCCGGGACCTGGTAATAGGCGGAAAAAATCGCCTGCAGGTGCTTCTCATCGATCCCGATCCCGGTGTCGTACACCGAGATCACGAGTCCCTCGCGCCCGCGCCGGCAACCCACCAGCACGCGCCCATGGGGGGTATAGCGGATTGCATTGCTGATCAGGTTGCGCAGAATCGTCTCGAGCAGATGTATGTCCGAGCGCACCCACGCGCTTGAGCGAACGTAGCGCAGCTCGAGTCCCGCGGAGTGCGCGACGCTCGCATATTCCTCAGCGAGCTTGTCGAGCACGGCACTCGCCGGAAACACGCTGTACTGCGGCTCGATCCCGCCGGAATCGAGGCGCGCGACATCGAGCAGGGTGTCGAGCAGATTGCTCAAGGAGCCCAAGGCCACGCGCGCCTTGTGCAAATAATCGAGGTCGAGCCCGGCGAGCGAGGATTCGCGCACGGATTCTAAGAAGAGGAGCGCGGAGCTCAGCGGCTGGCGCAGATCATGGCTGGCGGCGGCCAGAAATCGCGTCTTGGTCTCGTTGGCACGATCCGCGAGCTCCTTGGCCGCTTTGAGCGCGAGCTCGATCTCGCGGCGCGACTCGAGCTCGGCTTTGAGCCGCAGATTCAATTGCTCGTACTGCTCGGTA
>DATHCO010000240.1:0-7872 GCA_035319505.1 Steroidobacteraceae bacterium
CGTCGCTCCGGGACGGCCTCGACCAGTCCTACCCCATCATCCACATCGCGAGCCACTTCCAGTTCACTCCGGGCAGCATGGACGATTCCTTCCTGCTTTTGGGCGACGGCAATCGCTTGACGCTCGCGCAAATCAGGACCGAGTTGAACTTCAATAGCGTGGAGCTCTTGACGCTCTCGGCGTGCGAGACCGCGCTCGGCGATGACCGTACGGCATACCACGGCGTCGAGGTCGAGGGGTTGGGCGCGATCGCGCAGCAGGCCGGAGCGAAGGCGGTGCTCGCGACGCTCTGGCCGGTGGCGGACGCGAGCACGGCGGCATTCATGCGCGCGCTCTACCAGGCACACAAGGCGAATCGCTTGGACAAGGCCGATGCGCTGCGCCAAGCGCAGCTCTCCCTGCTCCGCGGCACGGCAACGATGACCGATGCGAGCGATGCGCAACGCGGTTTGACTCGAGTGGCCGCCGCGAAGGGTAGCGGCAATTTCAGAGTGGATCCCAAGGCGCCCTATGCGCACCCGTTCTATTGGGCACCCTTCATCTTGATGGGCAACTGGCTCTGATCGAAGTGTGGGATCTGTGAGATCTAGGCCCCTCACTCTCCTCGAGGTCGCCGCAACACTCACGTTGCTCGGCGCCGCAGCACCCGCCTCGGCGGAGTACTTCACCTACGAGGGGGAGATGCAGTTCCAACCCTCCGTGAACGCCGTGTGCGCGAAAATGACCGCAGGCAACTACCACGTGATCATTCACGGCCACAACGAGGGGCCCTACCGCGGCGGCATCGAGGGATTCCTGTTCGGCGAGGAAGTCGTTCACGCCTATATCCGCGGTGTCAACCCGGCCATGCTCTCGCTCACGTTTATCGGCGAAAGCGCTCCGAGCCACAGTCTGCAGCTGCGGCAGGTGGGCATGAACTCCTACTTCGGGCAGCTGCAGGGAAACACCCTTCTGGGGTCGCTCGTCGGCTGTGACATCACTAATGCGCAGATCCGAATCAATCGAACCTTCGGTGCCAACGACCTCGCCACCTACCAGGCCTCGCTCAACCAGTTTCAGCTCGACACGCGAGCCTGGCAGATTGCGATCGAGGGACTGCTCCATGGCAAGGCCAAGGAGGCTCTTCCCGTCTTGAATCAGGCCCTGGCCATGAAGGGACAGGCCTACGGACCCGTCCATCCGCAGTTGCTCGCCTATTACTACTACATGGCGCAGATCCATTTCGAGGAGGGGAGTTTCCCCGCCGCGATTCCGCTCTATCGGAACGCGGTGTCGATCTGCGAGAAGTACTACGGGCCGGCGAGTCCGTGCGCGGCCGTGATGCTTTGGAACCTCGGGGTGGCGCTCGCGAACGGCGGCCTGTACGCAGAGGCGGAATCCACCTCGCGTCGGGCCATCGCCGTTGCCGATCAGGTGTTCGGACCGGCTTCGGCGGTGCGCGGTGTCGCGCTCAACGGACTGAGTCTCACGCTGATCTCCACGGGCCGATACGGCGATGCGGAGAACGCGCTCCGAGAGGCCGTCGTGCTCAACAAGAAGTGGCCGAATCCCGTCAACAGCTACCTCGCAGTGAGCATGAATAACTACGGCTTTCTCTACGAGCTCACCGGCCAATACAAGAAGGCCGAAAACGCTCTGCGGGAGGCTCTTGCCATCGATGAGCAGGTAGGCGGCAAGGACAGCCCCGCGACGATCCCCAACAGCATCGGGCTGGCGACCGTGCTGCGTGTTTCGGGCCAAACCGCGGCGGCAGAGCCCTTCGCCCGGCGCGCCGTGGCTACCGCCGAGAAGATCTTGGGTCCTGAGCGCCAAGACCATCCGATTCTCGGCCGTGCGCTCACCTGCTTGGCAGACGTTCTTCGAGAGACGGGACGGGACAGCGAAGCCGAATCGCTTTACCGGCGAGCGCTCGCCAATGGCAAGAAATACTTGGGTGCCGATCATCCCGGTGTTGCCAACATCGAGTTGCTGCTGGCAAAGCTCCTGCACGCGAGCGGACGAGACCAGGAAGCGCTCGGCCTCCTGAGCCACGCGAATGTCGTCGCCCACATGTCGGAAAGTCAGATGATCGCCTGGCAGGTCGCAGGCGATCTGATGCAAGTCTATGCGTCCGGCCCGTACGCGGACACGTTCAAGGCGATCTTCTACGGCAAGGAGGCGATCAACGATCTGCAGCACGTACGCGCCAATCTGTCGAGCGCGAGTCCCGACGCGCAGAAAGCGTTCGTCGCCTCCACCGACGTGAGCTCGATCTATCGAACGCTCGCGAGTCTTCTGATCACCGACGGTCGCCCGGCCGAAGCACAGCAGGTGCTCGCGATGGTCAAGGAGCAGGAGCTCTACGAATTCACCGAGCGCTCGCAAGTCGCAGCACCCAAGACGGTCGCCTCACTCAACTCGGGCGAAAAGCAGCTCGACGAATTGAATGACAAATACGTGAGCCTCGGCAAGGAATACGGCGCGCTGCAGGAGAAGTTCAAGAACGAAGGCGATAAGTTCAGCGCGGCCGATCGCGCACGCCTCGATCAACTGCGCAAGTCCATGGACGCGGCTCAGGCCGACTTCGAAGCGCACGTGGCCGCGATCGCGAAGAGCGCGAACGACCCGGAGGCGCAACGGCGGCGGCGGACGGAAATCAACGACTACAGCCGAGCATTCCAGGGCACATTGAAGGACATGGGTCACGACGCGGTGGTCGCCCAGTACATCGTCCTGGATGACAAGATCGCCATACTCCTCGCCTCGCCCAACGCGGTCGTGTCGCGCGAGTCGACGATCAAGCGGCAGGATCTCTATGCCGAGGTGCGCGCGTTTCGCAAGGCCTTGAGCAATCCCTCCCAAGATCCGAGACCCCAAGCGCAGGCGCTTTACCGGGTGCTCGTGGCACCGATCGAGGGCGATTTGCGCCAGGCCGGCGCCAAGACTCTGATGGTCGACCTCGACGACATGCTGCGCTACGTACCCTTCGCGGCGCTCTATGACGGCAAGAGCTACCTCGTCGAAAATACCTCGATCGTCATGGTGACCGAGGCCGTACGCGACAAGCTCGGCAGGACCCCGAGATCGGACTGGACGGTGTGGGGCTTGGGGCTCACGAAGGCGGGGCCGGGATATGCGGCGCTGCCCAACGCCGATGCGGAATTGAACGGCATCGCCGGCCAACGAGGCATCCTCGCCGGCAAGGTGATGCTCGACCAAGCCTTCACGGAAGCGTCGCTCCGGGACGGCCTCGACCAGTCCTACCCCATCATCCACATTGCGAGCCACTTCCAGTTCACGCCCGGCAGCATGGACGACTCGTTTTTGCTGCTGGGCGACGGCAACCGCATGACGCTCGCGCAGATCAAGACCAAATTGAATTTCAACAGCGTCGAGCTCCTGACGCTGTCGGCCTGTGAAACTGCCGTGGGCGACGACAGCACCTCGCACCATGGTGTCGAGGTCGAGGGGCTGGGCGCCATCGCGCAGCAGGCGGGGGCCAGGGCGGTGCTCGCCACGTTGTGGCCGGTCGCCGATGCCAGCACGGCGGTGTTGATGCGCGCGCTTTACCAGGCGCACAAAGCGGATCGACTGGACAAGGCCGATGCGCTGCGCCAGGCGCAACTCGCGCTCCTGCGCGGCACTGCCAAGGTCGACGACGTCGCTGGCGCGCAGCGCGGCCTGACGCGAGTGTCCGCCGCGCAGGCGGGCGGTAACTTCCGGGTCGATCCGGGCGCCCCGTACGCGCATCCCTTCTACTGGGCGCCCTTTATCCTGATGGGCAATTGGCTTTAGGCGCGCCTCTCAGTCAGTCTCCTCGACGCTCACCATGCCCGCTCCGAACACGTTGGAGCATCGGCGCGCGATGCCGAGATCGCGCGCGCCGCCGGTGCATTCGGGCTGCTTCAGCGCGGCCGACAGGGTCGCAATCTGCCCCACTCGTGCGACGGCCTGCGCAGTCGGTCGAATCTTGTCGAATGGACCTGCCGAGCTCACGTACTCGGCCGGCAACGAGAGGCTCGAGAAATCCCTCGGTGTCTCTGTGACCATGGCGAGGATGTGATCCGTGCCACGCGGCCCGAGCGCAGTCACCGTCCAGCCCTCGCGTGGCAGGTGCAGCTCGTAGTCGGCCCCCAGCGCATTGGAGGAATCGAGCTGGTTGGGGAAGAGCAAGTAGAAGCTGTCGGGCTGGCTCCCGCGATAAAAGAGATACAGGAAGCCCTCGCGGTTCGAGCGCACGGTGAGTGAGAGATTCTCTCCGATCTTCACGGTCGGCTGCCCGAGCTTCACCTCGACCTCCCAGCGATCGTCGCGCTGCGCGTAGATGTCCTTGAGCGCGGCGAGGGTGTCGATGCGCCCCGGGGCCTCCCCGCTCGCCGTGCTCGCCTCGGCCGCTACGAAAGCGGGAACCACTGCGGCATTACCGGTGAGGGTTGCGTGCTGGCGAATATCCTCGGCCTGGGTCTTGTCGAGGCGCCTCTGGACGCAGTCGGTGAGCTCCTGCATCGAGATCGAGCCACTCTGGTCCGTGTCGGTCGCATCGCCGCTCAAGCATTGCTCGAAGTTGTACGTGAGCGCACTGCCGTGAGAGGTCGACCACGCCACCTCGTTCTTCCTCGAGGCGGCGAGGATCACCAGGTTGTTATCGGTGGTCGCCAGATCGATGCCGCGGCTCTGCGAGAAGCTGCCGACGTTCACGGCGACCGAGCACTGCGGACTCGAAGCTTCGGCACTGAACTTCGCGCGCAGATCGCCCGACAGGGCGCGCGTGCCCGCGATTTGCGCGACGCCGCCGGAATGGCAGGAATCGAGCATGACGACCGTCTTGTCGCTCTTGGCGGTCAGCGGCTTGAGCATGCCGGCGAATTCGTTTTTCGTCACGACATGCATGTCCTGCATGACGATGCTTTCCTCGCACTGCTTGCTTTCGGGACTGTAGAAGCGTGCGCCGTGCCCCGAGAAATAGACGAATAGCTTGTCGCCCGGCATCAGCAGTTGATCCATGCTCTTGAGCGCCTCGCTGAGGCCTTCGCGCGTGACCTGCTGCTCGGATAGCTCGACGATGTTGTTCGCCGGTACCCCGAAGCGCTGCGCCAGCTCGATGCCGAGCTTGCGATCCGTGACCACGCCGGGCAGAGGACTGCGCGGATACTCCGAGACGGTGATGATCAAGGCATGATTCGACGGCAGCCGCGGCGCGCGGATGCCCGTGGTCAGAATCCGATTGTTGTCCCTCGCCTCGCGGCCGTTGCGCACCTGGGCGAGCGGCGACACCCCCACCGCGGAATCGGGCTTGACCGATTGGGCATCGGGCTTGACCGATTGGGCGAGGCAAGCGCCCGCGGCAATGAGCCCGAGCGCCGCGCTCAAACTCCTGCGCCCCGCCACCGGCCGACTCATCGGTTCTCCAGCGCTCGCTCGGCGGTGGCCGTGTGCGGCGCACCCGAGTCCTGGGCGGCAGCGGCTATCGAGCGAGCAAGCGAGAAGGATGGCACGCGCTCGTCGAGCAGCGGCACGTCTCGCCAGTTGAGATCGAGCTCCTCGCTCTGCACGCCGGCCGGCGCGGGCCGTGCCTCGTGCTGACCCGGGACGAGCCAGCGCCACATGACCCACCCCTGGCCGCTCCAGTGCCTGCCGAGTCCTGTCTTGAGCGGTGCCCACAGCTTGATGGGGCACCCGGGCCGCAGCAACATCGCTTCGACCTTGCTCCTCGGGACCGACGCCGGAAGGCAGGCCACCTGCAATTGCCCGGAGGCGACTTCGTGCGGCGTGGGGGCAAAGAGCCCGGTCCCCGAGGCGAAGGCGCGGCTATGCGTGTCGAACATCGTCGCGATGCTGAAAAACCCGAGCACGATCGCCGCGGGAACGGAAAGATCGATCAGCAAGTCACTCACGCTCACCGAGATGAGGGAGACCGCGAGCAGCGCGCCCGGCACGATGAAGAAGAACTTGGCAACGGTCGTCGCTCGTTCCGTGCGGCTGAACAGGCGCGCCGACGCCGCCAGCATCCCCAGCTCCAGCGCCCAGATCCAAACCGAGCGCAAGGGCTTGAGGAAGTGCCCGTTCTTGATGTTGTCGATCACGGTCGCAAGCACGTAAATTCCTGGGTGCATGTGATCCACCGGCGTCGCCTTGATGTCATTCAAGCCCGGTGCGGTCGCGCCAACGAGGGCCACTTTACCCGAGAACTGGGCAAAATAAGCATCGTCGTGGCGCTTCAGAGCTCGGTAGGCGTCGATGAAGCTGATCGTGCGGTACGGCGTCGATCCCCGCGGCCAATTGATGAGGCCGCGCTGCGCCGGCAGCGCCCACCCGAGCACCTGGGCCATGCGGTAGGGAAGCGAGGGGATTCGGTATCCTGCGAGTGTTTCATAATTGGTATACCAGCGCAGCACGTTATCGGCATCCGTGATGCTGTTGATGGTACCGGTTCGGGTGCTGTCGTAGATGCTCTTGAAGTAGGGCGGCAGCAGCGCGATCGTGCGCTGCCGGTTCACTTTCGCCGCGGGAGCTGCGGGGTCGCGTTCGGCGAAATTGAGCATCGATACCGTAACCTGGCTTTCCCCGTCGTTCTTCGGATTGAGCCGTGCGGCGGCATAGAAGGAGATCCGGCTCGAGCTCACGTAGCGATCGAAGGCCCGCTCGCTGTCCGGATTCGCCACGTCCGGATCGGCGAACAGGATGTCGAACGTCACCGCCTGCGCTCCCGCGCCTTCCACTTTCGCCGCCACGTCCGCGAGTAACCGCCGCGGCCAGGGCCAGCGGCCATACTCACTCGCCAGCCCCGCCAAGCTCGCCTCGTCGATATCGAGCACGACGATATCCGCGTCGGGTCGGTACGCGAGGGGCCGGTGACGCATGAGCCAGTCGAAGCTCGCGTCGGACAATTGCTTGTCGAAGGGAGCGACGAATTGGTCCCAGGCGCCGGCCAACGCGAACGCGACAGCCAAAAACAGGTAGAAATGATGCCCGAGGCGCATCAGCAATCGACCGAAGGCGTCGCGCCGTTCCGGATGGCGGGCGAACAGCCACGCCAGGGGCCTCAACCACCACTCGGTCACCTCCAGTGCGCTCACGACGTCGACCCGCCCGCTTCGGTCAGCACCGATCCTTGCCGTTGCCGGCGTAGGTGTTGACGACCACCTGCTGGGTGCTCACTGCGCCCTTGAGGTGCGCGAGGCCCCTCGCGAGCACATCGGCGCGGCTGCTGTTGATCTCGAATCGCTGTGCGCCGTACAGATCAGCCAGAAAATCCTGAGGCTGCTCGAACGCGATCACGCTGACTTGATCGGCGCCGAACGGAGCGGTCACCAGGATATGATCCTTCGGATCGGCCCCGGGAATCGCCCGGGCGCTGCCGCTCGCGATCATCTGCCCCTCGGAGCTCTTGGTCGGATAAAGGACGGTCAAGCCTCCCTCGGGGTCGAGATCGAGTAGCATCAGGTAGGCGGTCTTCTTCACCCGCACCTCGAACACGAATGACTCGCATTGAATGAAAGTGTTTCCGCGACTTCCCGGATCGGTTTCGGCACGCAGTCCGAGCGCATCCGATCCCGCGGGCACGACCCGCCTCACCCAGGCTTGAGCGGCGATGCGCTGGATCAGTTTCGGGTCGGCGCTCGTCGTGGAGAGGATCGGGTCGCCGGCAGGGCCGAGGAGCTGGGCCTGAGTGCCGTTCTCGCGCACCGTCAAATCCGCATCGTGATCGACGACTGCGACACCCCCGAGCGCCGCGATGCTCGCCCGCAACGACGCCGACACTCCCTCGAGCTTGACCTGCACCGTGACCTTCGCGGGTGCCGCGGAGGCGGCGGATCCCGCAGCTCCTACGACCCCCGCCGCCGCCGCGGCTGCTGCGACACGGGCCGGCGCAGCGGCACCGGCCGGCGCAGC
>DATHCO010000241.1:0-5301 GCA_035319505.1 Steroidobacteraceae bacterium
TCGAGACGACGGCGCGCATCTTCGTTCATGGATTACTTCAACCCGTTCTCGAACTGCAACAACTTGTCGGCGACCCGAGCGGCATCGACTCGGTAGCTGCCGTTGCCGATCGCTTCCTTGACCGAAGCCACCTTCGCGGCATCGACCACGGGAGCTTGCGAGACCGCCTCGGAGAGCTTCTGTAGCGATCGGGCGGAGGTCGTCAAGGTGAGCTGATCGGCGCTCTGAGAGGTCGAGCTCGTCGCCGCATCGGTCTGCGATTTGTCGGCAACCGCCCCGCTCGGATTGCCGCCCTTGGGCAGGGCAATCGGCTCGGAGGTCGGACCACTGATTTTTGCCGTCACCTGAAGTCACTCCTGGGGCGTGAGCCCTTGCTTCGTTATCGTCGGGAAATGGATGAACTTTAGCGAATTGCGCACCAGATGCCCCACTCAGATCCGTTATCGGCTGTGACGCGCATCACTTGAGGCCTATTGTAAGACGATCTCGACGACCTGCTCGGATCGGGCGATGCCTTCCACGACCTTTCCAGATGACAGATTCTGGACCTTAACCCGTTGATTGATGAGGCCATCGGTGAGCGCACGACCGGCCATCCGAACGCTCATCGTTCCGCTATCCGCGAGGAGCGTCACGGTCTGACCGCGCTGTACCGCCTTGGCGGCGAGCAGCGCTTGATTGGTGATCACGGCCCCGCTCGCAATCGCCCGCCCCGCCGTGAGCCCCACCACGACGGCGGGGTCGTCCATGTAGCCCGGCGGTAGCGTGGACACATCGCGCTGCTCGGTTCGCAGGTCCTTGTCGGTCACGATGCTACCGGCGACGATGGCGTGCGCCGCGAGCGTCACCGTGGAGGTTCCCACGACCCGGACGGGCACGTAGATATGCCAGTTGGCGCTGCCGGAGCAGCGCAGCTGCACCAATATGCGATCGCGCATGTGTCCGCCGGCGCCGATCAGCGGTTTGACCGGCGCTCGGCAGCGCTCCAGCTGCAGGTGAGAATCGAGGGGGCCGGCGACGAGGCGCTGGCTCGGCGTCAACGGCGGCAAGTGCAATGCGGCCTCGGCCTTGGCGAGGGCCTCGAGTTGCTCGAGATCTTGCCAGTCGGCGCCCGATGCCGCAGCGGCGAGCGCCGTCAAGGCCGCGGCCGAGATCGAGCACCGGCCGACGGGGAGGCGACGAAATTTTGACGTGTTTCGCATAGCCTACATAACCCAAGCAAGCGACGTGCCATCCGCAGGCGTCTCGCCCACTTTGCGCAGCACCTGCCCGCGCGACGGCCCCATGCATTGAGCCTCCCGCTATGCCGCGGGCGGCAATCCCTTGCCGCTTGTGCCGAGGGACTCGGTCGAAGCCTCGGAGCCAAATTGCTCGAGCAGACGCCCGATTGAGCCCTTACCTCCCGACGCGCTGCATTCCGCCGCAGTTGGCACGGCACTTGCTCGGATGAGCAGCGAGGAGTATTCGATGTTTCAGAACATTTTCGGCATCCACGAGCAAGCGCTCTTCGTCCACGGCCAACGCCTCGGCGTGCTCGCCGCCAATCTCGCGAACGCGGATACCCCGGGCTACAAGGCGAGGGACATCGATTTCAGCGCCGTGCTGTCGCACGCCCAGGGCGAAACGGTCCTGCCGCTGCAAGTCACTCACGCCGCGCACATCACCTTCGAGGAGGCCGATTTGCCGGTGGGTGAATTGAAGTATCGCAATCCATTCCAGGCCTCGCTCGACGGCAACACGGTGGAGATGCCGGTCGAGCAGGCCGCCTTCGCCGAGAACAACGTGCGCTATCAGGCGAGTCTCAACTTCATCAATCTCAGAATCTCCGAGCTGCAGCTCGCCATCGCCGGCCAGTAGCTCGAGGCCGAAGGAGAAACAGCATGTCGCTCTTCAATGTGTTCAACGTCTCGGGCAGCGCATTGAACGCGCAAACGATCCGCCTCAACACCACCGCGAGCAATCTCGCCAACGCCGAGAGCGTGAATGGCGATGCGACCAAGGTGTATCGGGCGAGACACCCCGTATTTCAGGCGATGATGAACGAGGCGGATCTCGGCTTCGATGAGAGCCAAGCATCGACCGGCGTGCGGGTGCTGGGCATCATGGAAAGCACGACGCCGCCCCTGAAGTCCTATCAGCCCGCTCATCCGCTCGCAGACAAGGACGGCTATGTCTACACCTCGAACGTCAACTCGATCGAAGAGCTCACCAACATGATCTCCGCGAATCGATCGTTCGCGACGAACGTCGAAGCCATCAACACGGCGCGCGACCTCCTGCTCAAAGTCATCTCGATGGGTCATTAAAGCCATGATCAGCACTCCTTTTTCAGCCACCACCCCAACCGGCACGGGCGGCGCGACGGGCGCCGGCTCGACCGGCGGCACGGGTGCCACTTCGGGCTCGAGCGCAACGACGGGCTCGAACTCGGGCGGCTCGAGCGCCAACTCCTTATCCAGTGCCACGACGCTGGGCGGGACCGATTTCCTGACGCTCATGCTCGCGCAGCTCCAGAACCAAGATCCCACGAGCCCGGTCGACGCCAACAACTTCTTGAGTCAGCTCGCCTCCCTGAGCGAGGTCCAGGGCATCACGCAGCTCAATACCTCCTTCTCGACGCTGTCGAATTCCCTGGTGTCGGGCCAGGCGCTGCAGGCTTCGACGCTGCTCGGACACCAGGCGCTGGTGCCGAGCTCGACGGCGACTCTGGCGAGCGCCGGCGCCTCGATCAGCGGAGCCGTCAACGTGCCGCAGACGAGCTCCTCCGTGGTGCTCAACATCACGAACGGCACCGGCGTACTGGTGCAGTCGATCAACCTCGGCGCGCAGTCGGCGGGCTTGGCCAATTTCTCGTGGAACGGGCAGATGGCGAACGGCTCGGCGGCTCCCGCCGGGACCTACAGCTTGAGCGCGCAGGTCGCCGGCACGAGCGGCGGCACCGCGGTCGGCACGCTGGTGAACGGCACGGTGCAGAGCGTGACCATGGGCGCGGGCTCATCGGGGTTGACCTTGAACATCGCCGGTCTCGGCAGCGTTCCGTTCTCGAGCGTGCAGCAGATCTCGAACTAACCCTCAGGAGCATCAATGGCTACCTTCAGCATTGCCTTATCGGGCCTGGACGCCGCCAACTCGGCGCTCGACATCACCTCGAACAATATCGCCAACGCGAATACCGTGGGGTTCAAGGCATCGGATGCGGAGTTCGCCGACGTGTACTCGTCGGGCGCGGCCGACCTCAACGACACCACCGCCGGCGAGGGCGTGCGGGTCGTCACGGCCGCCCAGCAGTTCACTCAGGGCAACATCTCGACGACTTCCGGGCCGCTCGACCTCGCGATCAGCGGCAACGGATTCTTCACGCTCGGCAGCCCGAACGGCTTCGTGTACACGCGTAACGGGCAGTTCTCCGAGGACGCGAACGGCAATGTCGTGAGCGCGACCGGCCAGTTCCTGCAGGTCTACCCGCCGCTCGCGAACGGCGGCTTCAACACCGGCGCCTTGGCGAATCTCAACCTCAACACCGCCCAGAGCGCGCCGCAGCAGACCACCACGGGCAACGTGATCCTGAATTTGCCCTCGAACGCGACGGCGCCCACGCAAGCGCCGTTCAACCCCGCGAACTCGAACACCTACACGAACTCGACCTCGACGACGGTGTACGACTCGCTGGGTAACTCTTACCCGGCGACGCTCTATTTCGCCCAGAGCGCGGTTCCGGATCAATGGACCGTCTACCTCACGGTCAACAACACGGTCGTGGGCGCCGGCCAGACCCTGCAGTTCTCCAACACCGGCATCCAGACCCTGCCTGCGAACGGCACGCTGACCTTTGCCGGCTTTGCCCCGCCCGACGGCGCGCAGGCGATGACGGTCGCCTTCAACTTCGGACAGACCACGCAATACGGCACCCAGTTCGGGGTATCGTCCATCACCCAGAACGGCTACACCACGGGCCAGCTGAGCAGCGTGTCGATCGACTCCACGGGCGTGGTCTCCGCGGTGTACACCAACGGCCGCTCGACGCAGCTCGGCCAACTGGCGATCGCCAACTTCCCCAATTCGCAAGGTCTGCAGCAGCTCGGGAACACCAACTGGGCACAGACATTCGCCTCGGGCACCGTGGTGCAGGGGACGGCGGGCTCGTCCGGGTTCGGCACGATTCAGTCGGGTGCGCTCGAGAGCTCCAATGTCGACCTCACGACGGAGCTCGTCAACATGATCACCGAGCAGCGGGCTTTTCAGGCCAACGCGCAGGTGATCACCACGGCCGACCAGATGTCGCAGACCGTGATCGGCATCGCGACCAATGGATAAAGGAGCAGTAGCCGATGGATAGAGGCCTCTACGTGGCAATGACGGGCGCCAAGCAGATCATGCAGGCGCAGGCCGTCAACAACCACAACATCGCGAACGTCAACACCGTCGGCTATCGTGCCGACACCGTCTCCTTCGTGAGCCAGCCGATCTACGGTGTCGGGTTCCCGACGCGCGTGAACGCCGTGGCGAGCGATTCGGGCACGGATCTGTCGAGCGGGGTGCTGCAGAGCACCGGGCGCGACCTCGACGTGGCGGTGAACGGCAAGGGTTACATCGCGGTACGAGGCACGGACGGCACGGAGGCGTACACACGCGCAGGCGACCTGCGCGTCGCGGCCGATGGAGCGGTGACGACCGCGGGGGGACGCCCGGTGCTCTCCGAGTCGGGCGCGATCAACCTCCCGCCGTCGACCACGATCACGATCGGCAGCGACGGGACGGTGTCGGTCCTTCCGGTGGGCTTGTACCCGATCGCCGTGGCTCCGACCGATCGGATCAAGCTGGTCAATCCGCCCGCGCAGAATCTGCAAAAGGGCGAGGACGGATTGCTGCGGCTCAAGGACGGCAGCAAGGCGCCCACCGATCCGACCGTGACGCTGAGCTCGGGAATGCTCGAGTCGAGCAACGTGAACTCCCCGCAAGCGTTGATCAACATGATCGAGCTGCAGCGCCTGTACGAATTTCAGGTACGGAGCATGAACTCTTCGGACCAGAACGAGCAGGTCGCCGAAGGGATGATGTCCAATTCCACTTAAAGCACGGGTACACGAATGAACATTGCACTGTGGTCCGCGAAGACCGGACTCGACGCTCAGAACACGCAGATGGCGATCATCGCCAACAACCTCGCGAACGCGAACACCGCGGGCTTCAAAGCGGACCGCGCCGCCTTTCAGGACCTCATGTATCAGAACGTGCGCCAGGTGGGCGCACAGAGCACGCAGAACACGCAGTACTCGACCGGGCTCACGCTCGGGACGGGCG
>DATHCO010000242.1:0-14799 GCA_035319505.1 Steroidobacteraceae bacterium
TCCGCCGCCGGCCCTACCCCGGAGAGCTTCAACAGCTGGGGCGAATTGACCGGCCCCGCCGAGAGGATCAGCTCTTTCCCGACCCCCACTCGATGAGTTCGTCCTCCTCGGCTGTACTCGAGCCCGCGGGCACGCCGCCCCTCGAATAACACCCGGGTGGCGAGCGCATGGGTCAGCACCTTGAGGTTGGGTCGATTGAGCGCCGGCTGGAGATACGCGCGCGCAGCGCTGCAGCGGCTGCCCCCGCCCACCGTCATGTCCATACGGCCGAACCCTTCCTGCTGAAAGCCATTCACGTCCTGGGAGCGTGGATAACCCGCCTGCTCGGCGGCGCTGAGCCACGCCGAGTGCAGCGGATTGGTCGCCGGGCCGTAGCTCGTTTGCAGCGGCCCGCTGGCACCGCGATATCGATCCCCGCCCTCCTCGCGCCTCTCCGCACGCTTGAAGTAGGGAAGCACGTCGCGGTACGACCAGCCGGCCGCACCCTCCTTGGCCCAGCGCTCGAAATCCTGCGCATTGCCGCGGATGTAAACGAGACCGTTGATCGAGGAGGAGCCGCCCAGTACCTTGCCGCGCGGGGTGTGCATACGCCGGCCGTTCAAGTGCGGCTCCGGCTCGGTGTAATAAAACCAATTGTACTTCGGCATGTTCATCGGGATGGAGAGCGCCGAGGGCATCTGAATGTAGATCGAGCCGTCCCGCCCCCCGAACTCGATGAGCAGCACGCGATTCTCGCCGGATTCGCTCAGCCGATTGGCAAGCACGCAGCCGGCGGATCCCGCGCCGACGATGACGTAGTCGAAGTTTTCCTCTCCCAAAGCGATGCTCCGCGTGCGCTCGTGCGAGTGCCTTTGTGGCCGCGCCTCAATAGGGAGCTTCCACATCGCCCAGCGCGACGTAGACGCTCTTCAATTGCGTATAGTGCTCGATCGCGGCGCGCCCGTTCTCCCGCCCGAGACCCGACATCTTCACGCCGCCGAACGGCAGCTCGATGGGCGTCACGTTGTAGTGATTGAGCCAGCAAGTGCCCGCTTGCAACTCGGCAATCACCCGATGGCCGCGGGTCAGGTCGTTGGTGAACACACCGGCGGCGAGGCCGAACGGCGTGGCGTTCGCGCGCTCGATGACCTCGCGCTCATCGCTGAACGAGAGCACCGACATGACCGGTCCGAAAATCTCCTCGCGCACGATGGCCATGTCGTCACGGCACTCGTCGAACACGGTGGGGGCGACGAAATAGCCTCTCGCGAGATTGCCCGTGGTGAGGCGATGGCCGCCGATGAGGAGCCGCGCCCCCTCGGTGCGGCCGCGCTCGATGTACTTGAGCACCTTGTGCATGTGCTGCTCGGACACCAGCGGTCCCACCTGGGTCGCGGGGTCCATCGGATCGCCGATCCGCATCACGCTCACGCGCTTCACGAGACGCTCGAGAAACTCCGCCTTGATCGAGGCGTGCACGAACACGCGCGTCGCGTTCGAGCACACCTGGCCCGTCGAGTAGAAATTGCCCAGAAGCGCCCCCGCCACCGCGTTGTCCAATTTCGCGTCCTCGAAGATGATCAGCGGCGACTTCCCGCCGAGCTCGAGGGTGACGTTCTTGAGCGTTTGCGCGGCATCGGCCATGACCGCCTTGCCGGTGGCGACTTCGCCGGTAAGCGACACCTTGCGAATGTCGGGGTGGTGAGTGAGGAGACGTCCGGTCTGCGCAAAACCCTGCACCACCTGGAACACCCCCGGCGGCAAGCCGGCCTCGAGAAGGATCTCTTCGAGCTTGACCGCCGTGAAGGGGGTGAGCTCCGCGGGCTTGAAGATCATGGCGTTGCCGCAGGCGAGCGCTGGCGCGGCCTTCCAGCAGGCGATCTGCAAGGGGTAGTTCCACGCGCCGATGCCGGCCACCACACCGAGTGGCTCGCGTCGCGTGTAGCCGAAGGCCTGCGGGCCGAGATCGATGTGCTCGCCGCTCAGCGACTGCGCCAGGGCGGCAAAGTACTCGAGGCAGTCTGCACCGGAGATCACGTCAACGACGAGCGTCTCCTGGATGGGCTTGCCGGTGTCGCGCGACTCGAGCTCGGCCAGTTCCTGATTGCGCGAGCGCAGGGCCTGCGCCGCCCGGCGCAAGACGCGCGCCCGCTCTGCGCCCGTCATCGCGGCCCACTGCTGCTGGCCACGCTGGGCCGCACGCACTGCCGCGTTGATCTCGGCCGGGCCGGCGGCCTTCACATAACCTAAGACCTCTCCGGTCGCGGGATTGATCGAGGCGAAGCGCTCCGGGACGCCAGCATGCTCGCCGCCGCGGCTACCGCCGCCCGAGCGATGCCCCTCGGCGCCTGCGCCCTGCGCCTCGGCCTTGAGACGCTCGCTCTCGAGCCGCTGGTCGACGAACTCGGTCAACAAGGCGCGGGCGCTCGCACTGTCGGCTTCGCGCCAACCGGAAAGCGCGGCCCGCAGCCACACTCCGTCGATCATTGCGGCGATCATTGCAGCGAGACTCTGCGCCTGATCGGGGGATACGAGCCTTCGCAGTGAGCTGCGCAGCGTCGTGAGCATGCGGCGCTGATAGACCGACTGCACCCGCCGCAAGCTCTTGACGTGCAACACCTGGCCCCAGAAGGCGAGCCACGCGCTGCCGGTGCGCTGATCGAACTCCTCGGGCGCCAGATTCGCATCGATCACCGCCTGGATGTGTGAGCGCGGCGTCGAGACCTGGCGCAGCCGCATCCGCACCTGATCGCTCACACGTCGCGCGAGGGAGCGAAAGGCCGCAGCGAGCAGGCCATCCTTGTCGCCGAAGTAGTGAGCCACCAAACCGGACGATACGCCGGCGCGGCCGGCAATCTGCGCGAGCGTCGTGCCCACATAGCCAAGTTCGGCTAGGCTATCGATGGTGACTTCGATCAGCTGGCATCGGCGCGTCTCCTCGAGTTCATGGGAGAGATCCATCGCGCTCACTGATTGGTTGTTCAATGTGATCATCCTTCGGTGCTACAAGGCCCTCTTACTGGACCTGAGCGCGCACTTCCGATTAACATGGGGACCCAATAATAACCCTGCTATTTCAATCAATTAAGGATAGAACGTGAGCACCAATCACGGTTCGCTGAACGTGCGTTCAAGGTTGCGCTCGGCGGCCTCATCATGCCGCTCCCGCGGCGCGTGGGTCAAGCATGCCGTCACGCTCGCCGCCCTCACGCTCGCCTCGCTCGCGCTCACCGCGGTGGCGGACCCGCCGGGATCCGCGGGCGATGAGATCCCGGGGGGCGGCACGACCAGCGCCGCCACCAGCGAGGCACCGAGCTGCCGCACCGTGCGCTTCTCCGATGTCGGCTGGACGGATGTGACCTCGACGACGGCGCTCACCGCGCAGCTGCTGCGCAGCATCGGCTATACGCCGAGCATCACCGTGCTATCGGTCCCCGTGACGTTCGCCTCGCTCAAGAATAAGGACATGGACGTGTTCCTCGGTAACTGGATGCCGGCCGAAGCGGCCGACCGCGCTCCCTACGACGCCGATGGCTCGGTCGTGGTGGTCGGGCCGAACCTGTTCGGCGCGAAGTACACGCTGGCCGTCCCTGCCTACACCTATGCAAAGGGACTCAAGGATTTCAACGACATCCGCCGATTCGCCGGGGAGCTCGACCATTCCATCTACGGAATCGAGCCGGGCAACGACGGCAATCGGCTGGTGCTCAAGATGCTCAAGGAGAACCAGTTCGGGCTCGGCGATTTCAAGCTGATCGAATCGAGCGAGCAGGGAATGCTGGCGCAAGTCGAGCGCGCCTTTCGAGCCAGCGAGCCGATCGTCTTTCTCGCGTGGGAGCCGCATCCGATGAACATGCGCTTCGACATCAAGTACCTGACCGGTGGCGATGCGGTATTCGGGGCGAACTTTGGCGGCGCCACGGTCTATACCGTGACGCGCAAGGGCTACAGCGCCGAATGTCCGAACGTCGGGCGGCTGCTCGCGAATCTGCATTTCACCCTGCACGGCGAAAGTGAAATGATGGCCGCCATCCTCGATCGGCACGAGCAACCGGAGATCGCGGCGGCCGACTGGCTGAAATCGAAGCCGACGGTGGTGAAGGAGTGGCTCGAGGGGGTGCGGACCTTCGATGGCCGGCCCGCCTATGCCTCACTGGCCCATTCATCGAATTCGCACTCGAGCGGGTTCGAGCAATGGGTCGTGAGCCACAAGATCCCGGTGGGCAATGCGATGACGGCCGTGATCGAGGCGATCAAGACACACGGGACCTTTCTCTTCGACGGCATCTCGGTCGCGATCCGTAGCACGGTCGATGGCGTCACCGCGCTCTTGCGCGTGCTGCCCTCGCCGCTCCTGATCCTCGCGGCCGGCACCCTCGCGTGGGGTCTACGCCGCTCGTGGACGCTGGCGGGGTTCGTCGCGCTCGCGCTCCTGTTCATCTTGAATCAGGGCTATTGGGACGCGACGCTCGAGACCCTCGCGCTCGTGCTGGTTGCGACCGTCGCCTCGACGCTCATCGGCGTGCCGCTCGGGATCGCCGCGGCGCACCGGCCGCGGCTCTATGCGGCGTTGCGTCCCGTGCTCGACCTCATGCAGACGCTGCCCACCTTCGTCTATCTCATTCCGACGCTGGTGCTGTTTGGGCTGGGCGTCGTACCCGGGCTCATCTCCACGGTGATCTTCGCCCTTCCCGCTCCGATCCGGCTCACGCATTTGGGCATCTCCTCCGTTCCGCGGCCGCTGATCGAGGCCGGTGAGGCCTTCGGCGCCACTCCCATGCAGCTTCTGTGGAAGGTCGAGCTGCCGAGCGCCGCGAGTACCATCGTCGCCGGCATTACGCAGTGCATCATGCTGAGCCTCTCGATGGTGGTGATCGCCGCATTGGTCGGCGCCGGCGGACTGGGAGTCCCGGTGGTGCGCGCGCTCAATTCAGTGCAGATCGGGATGGGCTTCGAGGCGGGCTTCACCATCGTTTTGCTCGCGATCATCTTGGATCGCATCAGCCGGCCGAAGGAGCGCGAGGATTCACGATGAGCATAGCCGTCGAGTTTGAAGCGGTCGACATTCTCTTTGCGAGGCAGGCCGGCCGCGCCGGCCGAACGGCCGTGCGCCAGGCGCTCAGCGCCCTCGACGCCGGGGCGACTCGCGCCGACATACAGAGCAAGTTCGGCGTCGTCGTCGGGGTCGCGGGCGCGAGCCTGCGCGTCGCGCAAGGCGAGATCTCGGTGCTCATGGGGTTGTCCGGATCCGGGAAATCGACGCTGCTGCGCGCCGCGAACGGCTTGAATCGGGTGACCCGCGGGCACGTGCGCGTGCGCGACGGTGACTCCTTCGTCGACGTGGCGACTTGCGACACGGTGACGTTGCGGCGGGTGCGACGCGAGCGCATCGCCATGGTATTTCAGCAATTCGGGCTGTTGCCCTGGCGCACGGTGCGAGAGAACGTCGGCCTTGGGCTCGAATTGCGCGGCGAGACGGCAGCGGCGCGCAAGACCGTCGTCGATGAGAAGCTCGAGCTGGTGGGCCTCTCCCAGTGGGCCGACCGCTACGTGAGCGAGCTCTCGGGCGGCATGCAGCAGCGTGTCGGCTTGGCGCGCGCCTTTGCCACCGACGCCGACATCCTGTTGATGGACGAGCCGTTCTCCGCGCTCGATCCGTTGATTCGCGGAAAGCTGCAGGGTGAGCTCCTCGCGCTGCAGGAGCGGGTGAAGAAGACCATCCTGTTCGTCAGCCATGATCTGGACGAGGCGCTGCGGCTGGGGGACCACATCTCCATCCTGCAAAACGGCCGCATCATTCAAACCGGCACGGCCGAGGACATCGTGCTCGCCCCCGCAGACGACTATGTGGGCGAATTCGTTCGGCACATGAACCCGCTGGACGTGCTCACGGGCAGCATGATCATGTGCGAGCGCTCACGCATGCCCGCGGAAGGCGACGCCGTGTGGCTCGACGAGCGCCGCCGCTATCGGCTGTCGCTCAACGCCGGCGACGAGGCGCTCTCCCTCGAGGTCGACGGTGTCGAGCAAGCGCTGCGACACGTGCGCGACGATGCCCAGGTAGCGAGCATCGAGCCCGGCCTCGCCATCGTGCCCGCCTCTTTTCCGCTTCAGTCGATCATTCGCTTGAGGCAGGCGACCGGCCATCCCGTTCTGCTCGCCGAGGACGGAAAAATCATCGGCGTGTGCGGGGAGACGGAGATCATTCGCGCCCTCGCCGGAGGTCGCCACTAGTGCCGCTCGTGCGACAATGCTCGCCATGCCCGAGACCATTCTGCTCACGCCGGGACCTCTGACGACCACCGCCGCGACCAAAACGGCGATGCTCGCCGATTGGGGATCGTGGGATGAGGCCTTCAATGAGCTCACGGCATCCGTTTGCCGAGATCTGCTCGAGATCGTGCACGCACGAGACAGCCACATTTGCGTGCCTCTTCAGGGGAGCGGAACCTTCGCCGTGGAAGCGGCACTGGGCACGTTGGTCCCCAGGGGCGGAAAGGTCCTCGTGCCCGATAACGGCGCCTATTGCCAGCGCATCGTGCGCATTCTGCGCTACCTCGGCCGGGAGGCCGTCGTTCTCGAGCATGCGGAAGACTGCCCGGCCGACCCCGCGCGCATCGATGCCGCCCTCGCGGGCGACCTCGCAATCAGCCATGTCGCGCAAGTGCATTGCGAGACCGGGACCGGCATCCTGAATCCGCTCGCCGAGATCGCGGCGGTCGTCGCGGCGCGCGGCCGCAGACTCATCATCGACGCGATGAGCTCCTATGCGGCCATTCCGATCGACAGCCTGGACTTCGACGCGCTCGTCGCCGCCTCCGGAAAGTGCCTCGAGGGCGTTCCGGGCATGGGCTTCGTGATCACCCGAGAGTCCTCGCTCGAGAGCGCACAAGGCAACAGCCATTCGCTCGCGCTCGATCTCGCCGATCAGTGGCAGTACATGAAGAGGACCGGGCAGTGGCGCTTTACGCCGCCGACCCATGTCGTCGCGGCGCTGCGCGCCGCCATCGATCAGTTCAAGGCCGAAGGCGGGCAGCCCGCGAGGCTCGCACGCTATGCGGCGAACTGCTCCACACTGGTCGGCGGCATGCGCTCACTGGGATTCGAGACATTCCTGCCGGACGCATGGCAGGCACCGATCATCGTGACTTTCCACTCCCCGCCCGACCCGGCCTACCGATTCGACGAATTCTACCGTCGCGTGCGCCAGCGAGGCTTCATCCTGTATCCGGGGAAGCTCACCCGCGTCGATACCTTTCGTGTGGGCTGCATCGGGGCGATCGGGCCGGACTGCCTGCGCGAAGCGGTCGCCGCAATTCGCGGCGTTCTCCAGCAGATGGGGGTGCGTCGGATCGCCCTGCGATGAGCGCGCTCAAGCCGGCTCGTGGCACACGGCCTCGATGTTATGACCGTCCGGATCCAACACGAAGGCGCCGTAATAGTTTGCGTGATAGTGAGGTCGCAACCCCGGCGCGCCGTTGTCACGGCCTCCGGCAGCGAGCGCCGCTCGGTGGAACGCATCGACGAGCGCGCGGCTCGATGCGCGAAATGCCACGTGGCTTCGCGCCTCGCCGAGGGGACCGGGCGCGATCCAAAAGTCGGGCTTCGGCGCCACCCCGAACCCTGCAGCCTCCATCTCTCCCGCCGCGGTCGCGCTCACCTCCATCAGCAGCGAATAACCGATCGGCGCCAGCGCCTTCTCGTAGAAGGCCTTGCTCTTCTTGAAGTCGCTGACCGCGACCCCGGTATGGTCGATCATGCTCGCCGCTCCGCACGCCAGGGCAACCGCTGACGCAAGACCCCACGGTACGTCGGGTCGGTGCATTTGTCACGCCGGCGCTGCGCACGCGTCGGCGGCCCATCCTTCCCCGGCGGGGCGTCACATCTGTTGCCAGGCAGGCGTTTAAATATTATCATCGCTATAATATAAACTTCGAACGCTCCATCGAACCCGATAGCCGTCCATTCACCGCTCGCCACGAGGGATATCCCATGAACTACGACGTCATCATCTCCTGCGCCGTCACCGGCGATGACACGAAGGTCACCAAGAGCCCCTATTGCGCCATCACCCCGGAGCAAATTGCCGCCACCGCCGTCGAGGCTGCGCAGGCGGGAGCCGCGATCGTCCACATCCACGTGCGCGATCCGGAGACCGGCCAATTCAGCATGGAGACCCGCTACTATCGGGAAGTGGTCAAGCGCATCCGCGAGAGCAAGACCGACGTGATCGTGAACCTGACCTGCGGCATGGGCGGCTACATCGTGATCGGCGAGCATGGCCTCAAGGATACTCCGGCGCCCGGCAGCGATTTCGTGACCCAGGAAGAGCGGATGCGCCACATCATCGATCTCTGCCACGAGGGCAAGTACCGGCCGGACATCGCGACGCTCGATTGCGGGAGTCTCAATTTCGGAGACGGCAACCGAGCGTACATATCGACACCCAACTACCTGCGTCAGGGTGCCGCGATCGCCCGGGATCTCAAGGTGAAGCCCGAGCTCGAGGTCTTCGACACCGGCAATCTCTGGTTCGTCAAGCAAATGATCAAGGAAGGGCTGCTCGAGGCGCCCACGCTGATCCAGCTGTGCATGGGGATCCCCTATGGGGTCCCGGCCGACGTCGGGCACCTTCTCGCCATGGTCAAGGAGCTCCCGGAGAACTGCAACTGGGGGAGCTTCGCGATCAGCCGTATGCAGATGCCCTGGGTGGCTCAGTCCATTCTGCTCGGAGGCAACGTCCGTGTCGGTCTGGAGGACAACCTCTATCTGAGCAAGGGCGTCTACGCGAGCAATGCTCAGCTCGTGCAGAAGGCTCGCACTATCATCGAGTCGATGGGTGCGCGGATCCTCACGCCGGCCCAGGCGCGGGATCGGCTCAAGCTCAGCTGAAGCGGGCAACCGTGAGCGCGCTGCCCCCGTACCGCGTCGATATTCTGCCCGATTGGATCGACTACAACGGGCACCTGCGCGACGCGTACTACGTTCTGGCGATGAGTTACGCGATTGACGACGTGATGGACCGCCTGGGCCTCGACGCGCCCTACCGCGAGCGCACCCGCTGCACCTTGTACACCTTGGAACTGCACTTTCACTACTTTCACGAGGTCAAGATCTCCGATGACCTGCGCATCGCGACCTCGATCATCGACTTCGATCGAAAGCGAATTCACGCGGCGTGCGATTTCGCCTGCTCGCGCATTGACGGCCCGGTCGCCTCCGCGGAGCTCATGCTCATGCACGTGCATCAGGGCGAGAAGCCGGCGGGCGCCCCGTTTCCGTCCGATGTCGCGCAGAAGCTCGAGGCGTTGAAGCTGTCGCCGGCCGCGCTCGCCGAGCGTGGCCTGGGCTCGCGCAAGATCGAGCTGAAGCGCAGGTGAGCTCGATGCCGGCGCCCGACATCAAACGCTTGATCGCGCCGCGCAGCATCGCGCTGATCGGCGCGAGCGCGTGGACCGACGCCGTGGCGGCCGGCAACGAGGCCATCGGCTACCGGGGAACGGTGTGGCGGGTTCATCCCACCAGGAGCTCCACCGCCACGACCACCTTCTATCGCTCCGTCGCGGAGCTCCCCGCGGCGCCCGATGCCGCCTTCGTCGCAGTGCCCAGCCACGAAGCGCCGGCGGTCGCCGGCGCGCTCGCCGAGCGCGGCGCCGGCGGATTCGTCTGTTTCACGTCGGGGTTCTCCGAGCTAGGTACCGATGCGGGCAGAGGGCTCACGCAACAGCTGCTCGACAACGCCCGCGAGCTCCCCTTCTTCGGCCCGAATTGCTACGGCTTCGTGAATTTCTTCGATCGAGCCGCGATGCTACCCGATCAAGTGGTCGGAGAGCCCATCGAGCGCGGCGTCGCGATGATCTGCCAGAGCGGTACGATCTCGCTCACGCTCTCCTTCAATGATCGCTCCGTGCCGATCGGCTATCTCTTCTCGGTGGGCAACCAGACGCGGCTCGCGGTCGAGGATCTCATCGAGCTCTGGTGCGAGGATGCGCGCGTGAGCGCTTTCGGCCTCTACCTCGAGGGCATCAAGGACACCGAGCGATTCGCGCGCGCCGCGGACAAGGCGCGGCGCGCGGGCAAGCCGATCGCAGTGGTGAAATCCGGGCGCACCGCGGCGGCGGCGCGCACCGCGCACTGCCACACCGGAGCACTCGCGGGAGCCGATAGCGTGTTCGAGGCATTCTGCCGCCAGGCCGGTCTCGCGCGCTGCGACACCTTATCGGGCCTGTGCGAGACGCTCAAGATCTTTCATGCCGGCGGCGCCCTGACCGGCCGCAAGGTGCTCATCATGGGCGCCTCGGGCGGTGACATGGCGATGACGGCGGATGTGGCCCGCAATCTCGAGCTCGATTTCGCGCCCATTCCGAGCGAAGAGGCCACCACGCTGCGCGAGCTGCTGACCGAGCGAGTCACGGTGGCGAACCCCTTCGACATTCATACCTACCTCTGGTTCGATCCGCCGGCGTTGGGGCGGGTGTTTTCCACCGCCATGCGTGCGGGGTATGACGCCGTTGGCTTCATGCTCGACTTTCCCCCGGAAGGCAAGGCCGATACCCGCTCCTTCGATGCGGCCATCGAGGCGTACATCGAAGCCTCGCGCGGCGCCCCATCGAGGGCGGCGCTCATCTCCTCGCTCCCGGAAACTCTGAGTGCGCGCGTGCGCAAGCACTGCTTGGAGGGCGGCATCGTTCCGCTGCAAGGGCAACGCGAGGCGCTCGAGGCCCTGTGCCTCGCGGGCGCGGTGGGGGAGGCCTGGCAGCGCGGGCCCGGGGTCGAGTTGCATATTCCGCCGCAAGCAGGGGCGACCGAGAGTTACAGTTTGAGCGAGGTCGACGGCAAGGCAGCGCTCAAGGACTTTGGCGTCGCCATTCCGCGCGGACTGCGGGTCGCGGCCGGCGCCGCGGCGAGCGTGGCCGAATCGCTCGGCTTCCCCGTCGTGATCAAGGCCGTTGGGAGTCATCTCGAGCACAAGAGCGAGGTGGGTGGGGTCGCGCTCAATGTGAGGAGCTCGGCCGCCGCAGAGGCGGCGGCCGAGCGCCTGAGTCGGCTTTCCGACACGCTGCTGGTCGAAGAGATGATCTCGGATGGGGTCGCGGAAGTTCTCATCGGCTTGATCGTCGATCCGCAGTTCGGCCAGGTCCTCGTGCTCGGCGCGGGCGGCGTGCTCACCGAGCTCCTGTCGGACAGCGCGACGCTCCTTCCTCCCTTTACCCGCGAATCGCTGCGACGCGCACTTCGCTCGCTGAAGCTCTCGAGGCTGCTTGCCGGATATCGGGGCAAGCCGCCGGGCGACGTCGAGGCGCTCATCGACACCGCGATCAACGTGACCCGATATGCCGCGGCGCATCTCTCGACGCTCGTGGAGATTGACGTGAATCCGGTCATCGTGCGGCCCGCCGGCCAGGGCGTGGTCGCCGTCGATACGCTGATTCGCCTGAATCGCCCCCTCTAACGGCCACCCTGGGTCATACCGTCTAAAACCATCACGAGGTCCAACATGTCCGACGGAGTCAAAATCGTCAAAGACGGCAGCATTCTCGAGGTCACGATCGATCGGCCCAAGGCCAATGCCATCGATCTAGCCACGAGCCGCCGGCTGAACGAGGTGTTCCTCTCGTTTCGCGACGACAAGTCGTTGCGAATCGCCATCATCACGGGCGCCGGCGAGAAATTCTTCTCACCCGGGTGGGATCTCAAGGCCGCGGCCGCCGGGGAGCGATCGGACGAGGACTGGGGCGCGAGCGGCTTTGGCGGGCTCAATTACCCGCGCAATCTCAACAAGCCTATCATCTCCGCCGTCAACGGCATCGCCTGCGGCGGCGGGTTCGAAGTGGTGCTCGGCACCGACATCATCGTCAT
Source organism: Steroidobacteraceae bacterium (assembly GCA_035319505.1). GTDB lineage: Bacteria > Pseudomonadota > Gammaproteobacteria > Steroidobacterales > Steroidobacteraceae > Bog-1198. Next base: position 11,839 of record DATHCO010000242.1, read on the forward strand.
GGAGGAGCACGCCAGGTTCGCGCTACCCGAAATCCACGTCGGCGTGCTCGCGGACGCGGCGAGCATCAAGCTGCGCCGGCGGATCCCCTATCACGTCGCCGTCGAGTTTCTGTTCACCGGTCGCTGGATGGACGCCGCCGAAGCCAAGCACTGGGGACTCGCCAACCACGTGGTGCCCAAGGGCCAGGCGCTCAGCAAGGCGCGAGAAATTGCACGGCAGCTCGCCGACGGCCCGCCGCTCTTGTTCCCCGCCATCAAGCAGCTGCTGCGGCACACGGAGATGGTTCCGGAGCACGAGGCGTTCGAGCTGCACGACTCGCTCGATCTCGTCCAGCAGGTGATTCGCTCGGAGGACTTGAAGGAAGGAACCCAGGCGTTCGCCGAGAAGCGCAAGCCCCAATGGAGCGGCCGCTGAGACACTGGCAACGGGAAGCGTTTGCGTCCATGCTCTCTCGTCATGGACGTGCTATTAGTTGAAGATAATAAGGAAGTTAGCCTGATAACCGTTGAATATCTAACGGAATTGGGCCACCGCACGGTAGCGGTCGGAGCCGCCGAGTCGGCTCTCCAGCGGCTCACCGAGCGCCACTTCGACGCGGTCATGACGGATGTCAGCTTGCCCGGCATGTCGGGGATCGACCTTGCCAGGGAGCTCGTCAAGCATCATCCGAGGCTGCCCGTGGTGATAGCGTCCGGATACGGTGCACTCGAGCCCGAGCTCATCCTCGGGCAGCGCCTGCCGGGCGTGTTCGTGCTGCCCAAGCCCTACGACTTGCCGATGCTCCAGCGGACGTTGGGCGCGGCCGCGGCGTTCGCAAGCAACTGAGGCACATCAAAATGCGAGGTAGGGCCAATCGCCCTCGAACGTCTTCGCCAGCTCACCCACCAAGCCCTCGGTGCGCTCCGGCCGCTTCTTCGGTAGCCGTTCCGGAGCCGAGACGCTATGCGTTTCCTGCGCCACTGTCTCGAGGAGCGACCGGATCTCGCCCTGCGAGCGACCGAAGCGGTCGCTCAGATCGGCCGACCAGGTGAGCGCGCGCGCATCATCCAGCTGCCGAGCGAGGGAGCGCAAACGCGCTTCGTATTCCTTGAGACCGCCGTCGCGGTTCTTGGTGACGAGCGCGAGGTACTGTGCGAGCAGGCGACCGCGAATCCGATCCGCGAAGCCGGCGTCCCTCTGATAACGAACGTACGGATGGGCCCTGAGGTGACCGGATACGATCCGCGCAATCCGCCAACCCGCGCACGCGCCGCGCTCGAGTAGTGGCTCGTTTCGGGCCCACCGAGATTCACCCAGTGTGCGAGCGATCTCTCGCACGTCCAATGCCTCAGCGCGCAGCCGTCGCAGGCGCGCTACTTCCCTATCGGTCATTGTCTTCCCCTTTGTCCTTTTGCAGCAACACCTGATGTCAGGGTTGCATCACCATTCTCAAGGATTCCGGGATGAAATGCTGTAGGAATATTGCGTACGTGCGTGCGGTAGCCCAGCGCTTTATGTTACATAATTATACTTTTGCCGCCCAGATTTGACATATCGCTCAGCCGCCGAGCGGGCGGAGCAGTGCGCGCGAGATGATATGCCGTTGCACCTCGCTCGTGCCCTCCCATATCCGCTCGATGCGCGCGTCGCGCCAAATGCGCTCGAGCGGCAGGTCGCTCATGAGCCCCATGCCTCCGTGGATTTGCAGCGCCTCATCAGCGACCATGGCGAGCATCTCCGTGGATTTGAGCTTGGCCATCGCCATGTCCATGTCGGTGGCGATTTTCCGGTCATACTTCCAGGCTCCTTCGAGCACCAGCAGCTCGGCGGCGCGCAGCTCGACCGCCATGTCGGCCAGCTTGAAGCTCACGCCCTGGAACTTGCCGATCTGCTGGCCGAATTGCACGCGGTCGACCGACCATTGCTTGGCAAGCTCGAAGGCGCGCTCGGCACGCCCGAGGCAAGTTGCCGCGACCTGCAGCCGGGTGGCGCCGAGCCACTCGTTCGCGACGTCGAAGCCGCGGTGCACCTCTCCGAGGACTGCGCTCTTCGGAACGCGGCAATTGTCGAACTCGAGAATGCTGTTGGTATACCCGCGGTGCGACACGTTCTTGTAGCCGGGAAGCACCTTGAAGCCCGGATGTCCCATGTCGATCAGAAACGCGGTGATTTTCTTGCGGGTACCCCGTGCGACCGTCTCCTCGCCCGTTGCCGCAAACAGGATAACGAAGTCCGAATGATCCGCGTGGCTGATGAAATGCTTCGTGCCGTTGATGATGAAGTCATCACCCGCCGCGACCGCGGAAGTCTTCATTCCGCGAAGGTCCGACCCGGCTCCCGGCTCGGTCATCGCCAGGCACTCGGCGCGATCGCCGCGCACGGCAGGCAAGAGATACCGCTCCCGCTGCTCGCCGCGGCAGGCTAGTAGAATGTTCGACGGTCGCCCGACGCAGGACCAGTGCAGCGCGTAGTTGGTGCGACCGAGCTCCTTCTCGTACAACACCCACGACACCGTGTCCAGCCCCGCGCCACCGACCTCGGCCGGCATATTGGCGGCGTAGAGCCCCGCATCGATGGCCTTCGACTTGAGCTCGCGCTGGAGCTCCTCCCGCAGGACGCCTGTCTCCTCGATCTCCTTCTCGTGCGGATAGAGCTCGTTCTGGACGAACTCGCGCGTCGTCTTGACGATCATTTGCTGCTCATCGTTCAGCGAGAAATCCATGGACCATCCCCCTTCAGGACTTGAGATGCTGCCTCGAGGCGCCGTTGCCCCTCGGCGTCGCCCATCGGCGCAGCAGTTTCAGCTGTAGCTCCAGGTGCTCGATTTGCTTCGGCGCCGGCCAATCGCGCGGACTGGTCACGGCCCCCGCCGTCAGACCGTTCATGCAGGTGACCACCGAGCGCAGGACCTGATCGCGCACGGCCGGGGGCCGCGTCGCCCACTCCGGCCAATGCTCCGCGAAGCAGCGCTCGAACAACCG
>DATHCO010000243.1:0-12550 GCA_035319505.1 Steroidobacteraceae bacterium
TTGAGCTCGGTCGTGCCGTCCACCGCGGTGTAGCGGGTGAGCCCCTTGCGAATCGCCTCCACGCCGGCATCGGCGATGTGCGCCGGGGTGTCGAAATCGGGCTCCCCGGCGGCGAGGCCAATGATGTCCTTGCCCTCGGCCTTGAGTCGTGCCGCACGGGCGGTCATCGCGAGGGTCGGGGAGGGCTTAACCTTTTGAACGCGCTTGGAAAGTGACAAGGTCAACGAAGTGATTCCTACTATGTAAAAAAGCGGTCGAAAAGTGTACGAAAAACAACGCCCGAGCGCCAGGGCGCGCGTGGCCTTTTCCCCCTTGCGTGAGAGAGAATACATCGATGCACTTCGAATTATTCGCAGATTATTCGCCATCGGGCGACCAACCCGAGGCGATCGAGAAGCTGGTCGATGGGCTCACGAGCGGGCTCGCGCATCAGACGTTGCTCGGTGTCACGGGATCGGGCAAGACCTTCACGATTGCCAACGTGATCCAGCGTCTGCAGCGCCCGACGCTCGTGCTTGCTCATAACAAGACGCTCGCCGCGCAGCTCTACGGCGAATTCAAGGTGTTCTTCCCGAAGAACGCCGTCGAGTACTTCGTCTCGTACTACGATTACTACCAGCCGGAGGCGTATGTGCCGGCCTCCGACACCTTCATCGAGAAGGATGCCTCGATCAACGAGCACATCGAGCAGATGCGCTTATCGGCGACCAAGGCGCTACTCGAGCGTCCTGACTCGATCATCGTCGCCACCGTCTCTGCGATCTACGGGCTCGGTGATCCGGAGGCCTATTTGAGCATGGTGCTGCACATGTCACGAGGCGACGTCCTCGAGCAGCGCAAGCTCTTGCGGCGTCTTGCCGACATGCAGTACACGCGCAACGAGAGCGATTTGCGGCAGGGAACCTATCGGGTTCGCGGCGACATCATCGATATCTTTCCGGCCGAGTCGGAGCGCGAAGCGGTTCGAGTCGAGCTCTTCGACGACCGAGTCGAGCGGTTGAGCCTGTTCGACCCGCTCACCGGTGAGGTGCTGCGCAAGGTGCCGCGCTTGACCGTCTATCCGTCCACTCACTACGTGACGCCGAGAGAGCGAATTCATCAAGCGGTCGATGAGATTCGCGAAGAGCTGCGCGCGCGGCTCGGGGAGCTCAACGCCGCTGGCAAGCTCCTCGAGGCGCAGCGCCTGCAGCAGCGTACGCTCTTCGATCTCGAGATGATGGCCGAGGTCGGCTACTGTGCGGGCATCGAGAACTACTCGCGCTATCTCTCGGGCCGACAGCAGGGCGAGCCGCCGCCCTGCCTGTTTGACTATTTGCCGAAGAACGCGTTGCTCGTGATCGACGAGAGTCACCAGACGATCCCGCAGCTCGGGGCGATGTACCGGGGTGATCGCTCGCGCAAGGAGACGTTGGTGGAGTACGGCTTTCGATTGCCTTCGGCCCTTGACAATCGGCCGCTGCGATTCGAGGAATTCGAGAGCCTCGCGCCGCAGACGATCTACATCTCGGCCACGCCGGGTCCCTACGAGACGCGCATCTCGGGTCAAATCGTCGAGCAGGTGGTTCGTCCCACGGGCCTCGTGGACCCGCAAGTGGAAGTGCGTCCGGTGCGTGCGCAGGTGGATGATTTGTTGTCGGAGATCCGCCAGCGCACACAGGCCAACGAGCGGGTCCTCGTCACGACACTCACCAAGCGCATGGCGGAGGATCTCACCGACTATCTCAACGAGCATGGCGTGAAGGTTCGCTACCTTCATTCCGACATCGACACGGTGGAGCGCTCCGAGATCATCCGCGACCTGCGGCTCGGCAAGTTCGATGTCATCGTTGGGATCAACCTCCTGCGAGAAGGGCTCGACATGCCGGAAGTGTCGCTGGTCGCCATTCTGGATGCCGACAAGGAGGGGTTCCTGCGCTCGGAAGGCTCGCTCATTCAGACCATCGGGCGCGCCGCACGCAACGTGCGGGGCAAGGCGATTCTGTATGCGGATCACATCACGGGCTCGATCGAGCGGGCGATCGCCGAAACCGACCGGCGGCGCAACAAGCAGATCGAGTGGAATGAGAAGCACGGCATCACGCCGCGAACGATCGTCAAGGCGGTGGGCGATGTGATGGAGGGTGCGCATACCGTCGCCGAGCGGGAGCTCGACGGTGCGAGCGAGGATCGGATGCCGCCCGAACAGGCGGTCAAGCGCATCAAGAAGCTCGAGTCCGAGATGATGAAATTGGCGCGCAATCTCGAATTCGAGCAGGCGGCGCGCCTGCGCGACGAGATTCAGCGCCTGCGGCAGTCCGCCTTCGGCGTGCCGAAGACACTGGCCGGCTAGGAGGGGAACATGGCGGTGGACAATTCCAAAGAGATAGACCTCGGAAGCTCGAAAGAGGTCGATCTCGACAGCACGGACAAGTTGCCGATTCTCGAGGGCATCTTCATCGACGAGGACGTCGAGGATGATTCGGTGCGCCTCGACTATGCGGCGGCCTCATCCGCAGAGCCTGCGGGTCAGCAAGCCGAGTTCGCGCGTCCCAGCGGGCTCGATCTGCCCTCGCTCGCCGAAACGGTCCGATCGGCCGAGGAGCGGCTAGCCCGTCAGAACGCCGAGCACGAGGCGCTCAGCCGGGCATACGAGAAGGCGCGCGATGCCCAAAAGGCGGCCGGTGCACGAGCGGACGGCCTGGCTGCCGAGCTCGCCACCATGAAATCAGCGCTCGCGGTGGAACAGCACCGCTCGCACGAGCTGGAACGCGCGGTCGCTGAGGGAATCGCCGCGCGAGAAGCCGCCCGCGCCCGCATCGAGGAGGTGCTGCGCGAATCGGAGCGCCATCAAGGCGAGGCGCGCACGCTTCGCGACACGCTCGCAGCCCGCGAGATCTCGATCGCCCAGGTGATGCACTCGCTCGGGGAGCGCGACGCGCAGCTGAACGCGCTGCAACGCGAGCACGCCCAGATCGTGCCCACGCTCGAGGCACGCTCGCTGGCGAGCGCACAGCTCGAGATGGAGCTCAAGGCCGCGCAGGCGCGCGCGGAGGGCCTGGCTGTCGAGCTCAAGCAGCATCAACAGTCGCTCGCGGAGCTCACCGCGCGGCTCGGTCGCGCCGATTCCGAGCTCGCCGATAATCGCCGGGAGCTGCGCCTCGCCAAGACGCAGGCGGACTCGTACCTGGAGACATTGAGGTCGCGGGAGTGGCGCAGCGGCTTCAATCAGAACCTTTACCGCGAATGGGACGCAAAGATCGATGCCGCCCGCACGGACCACGGCGCTTTGCAGGCCGAGTGCGATCGGCTGAGGCAGACGGCGGGGGCGCTCTCGAGGAGGCACAGCGAGCAGGAGGAAGCGATCGGCAAGCTCAACGCCGCCGCGGCGGCCGATGCGGCGATGCTCGCCAAGAAGGGGCATGAGCTCGCCGAAGGCGAGAAGGCGCGCACGGAGCTTCTCGCACGCATCGAGGCGCTCGAAACCGAGCGCAAGCGCATGAACGATACACTCGCGGGCCGCGAGCAGGAGCTCGGCGAGGCGCGCTCCCTGGGGCAGGGCGAGGCTCAGCGGCTCAAGGAATTGCTCACGACCGCCGAGAGTCGGGAGGCCGAGCTCAAGGCGCAAATCGGTGAGTTGCAGGCGCAGGCAGCGACCCACGAGGAAGAGATGACCGTGCTCATGGCGCACCTCAACGAGGCGCGGCGGCCGGTTCAGTCGATCCATGCGGATATCAAGCGGCTGAACGATGACCTCGCGCTCAAGGGTCTCAGCATCGAGCAGCTCACCGAGGACAACAAGAGCCTGCGTGCGACGCTCGAGCGCATGCGCGGAGCGCTCGAGGAGCGCGAATTCCTGATCCGCCGCTTGGAGCGTGCCGAGGCCAACAACGCCAACGTCCTCGGGCGCCTGCAAACGAGCATCGAGCGACTCGGAACCGGGCCGATCGCCGCCCCATCAACCGCGGGAGCCGAGTACGTGGCCGAGCTCGTCAAGCTCGATGACCATCAGGTGTTCCCCCTGGGTCGCCGGACCCGGATCGGCCGCATCCCGGGATGCGAGATCCAGATCGATCTGCAATCGGTGAGTCGAAACCATGCGATGATCTTGAAGGGCGCACACGAGCTCATCGTCGAGGACCTGAATAGCACCAATGGCGTGCTCGTGAACGGGCGGAAAGTCTCGCGCCATGCCCTGAGCGATGGGGACGTGCTGACGATCGGCGAAACTCACTTCCGCTGCGTCCTGAAACCTGTCTCTCAAGCCGCCGAGCTACCCACCGCCCAGGCCGCGGGGCTCCAGGAGCAAGCGCCCCACCCCGTTCCCCCCAGCTGAGGGGGTATGCCTGCAGCGCTGCCCTTTATCGGCGCCGCCGAATCCGGTATCTTTCGCGCCCTTCCTGCGCGCTTAGCTCAGCGGTAGAGCATCACCTTGACATGGTGGGGGTCAGTGGTTCGATCCCACTAGCGCGCACCACCTCTCTCGAGCGGAGCCTCGCCCGGTGCTGCCTGGTTGACCGGTGCTGCCTCGGTTCGCGGCCGGTGCCGCGAGGTTTTTATTGCACAGCATCGCGACGTCGCATGTACTATCAGGATCTATGCCGATCATAACCCTTCCCGATGGCAGCCAGCGGCGCTTCGATCACGCCGTATCGGTCGCGGATATCGCCGCGGGCATCGGCGCGGGGCTCGCCAGGGCGGCCATCGCCGGCAAGGTCGACGGCCACTTGGTCGACACCTCGGCGATCGTCGACCACGATGCGGCGGTCAGCATCGTGACCGATAAGGATCCGGAGGGTCTGGAGATCATCCGCCACTCCACGGCACACCTTCTGGCGAATGCGGTACAGGAGCTCTTTCCCGACGCCCAGGTGACCATCGGCCCGGTGATCGAGGACGGCTTCTATTACGACTTCGCCTACAAGCGGCCGTTCTCCAGCGATGATCTCGCCGCGATCGAGAAACGCATGGCGGAGATCGCTGCGAAGGACTTGAAGGTGCACCGCCGGGTGCTGGCGCGCGATGAGGCGGTCGAGCATTTCAAGAAGCTGGGCGAGCACTACAAGGCGGAGATCATCGCGGCGATCCCTGCGAACGAGCCGATCAGTCTCTACGGTCAGGGTGATTGGGAGGACCTGTGCCGCGGCCCACACGTGCCGCGCACCGGATGGCTCAAAGCGTTCAAGCTCATGAAGGTTGCCGGTGCCTACTGGCGAGGCGACTCACGCAACGAGATGCTGCAGCGGATCTACGGCACGGCGTGGGCGACAAGCGCGCAGCTCAAGGACTATCTCACGCGCCTGGAGGAAGCCGAGAAGCGCGATCATCGGCACATCGGCCGGGAGCTGGACCTCTTCCATCTGCAGGAAGAAGCGCCGGGGGCAGTCTTCTGGCATCCGAAGGGCTGGGCGCTCTTTCAGCAGCTCATCGGCTATATGCGCGAGCGCCAAACTCAGGCGGGCTATCTGGAAGTCAACACCCCCGAGATCATGGACCGAGAGCTCTGGGTGCAATCCGGGCATATCGCCAACTTCGGCGAGAACATGTTCATGACCAGGACCCCGGACGAGCGCACGTTCGCGATCAAGCCGATGAACTGTCCCGGGCATATCCAGGTCTTCAAGCAGGGACTGCGCAGCTACCGGGAGCTCCCGCTGCGCCTCGCCGAGTTCGGCAAGGTCCACCGCTACGAGCCCTCGGGTGCCCTGCACGGCCTCATGCGGGTGCGCGCCTTCACGCAAGACGATGCGCACATCTTCTGCACGACCTCGCAGATCACCGAGGAGTGTGTGAAGGTGACCGAGCTTATCCTGAGCATCTATCGGGATTTTGGCTTCAACGACGTGCGCATCAAATTCTCGGATCGACCCGCCAAGCGCGTCGGCTCCGACGAGGTGTGGGACATTTACGAGGGGGCTTTGAAGCAGGCCGCCGCAGCCGCCGGGATCGAGACCACCCTGAACCCCGGGGAGGGCGCTTTCTATGGGCCCAAGCTCGAGTTCGTGCTTCGCGATGCGATCGGCCGGGAGTGGCAGTGCGGCACGCTCCAGGTCGACCCGAATCTGCCCGAGCGGCTCGGCGCGAGCTACATCGGTGAGGATAGCCAGCGGCATACGCCCGTGATGCTGCACCGGGCGATGTTCGGCTCACTCGAGCGCTTCATCGGCATTTTGCTCGAGCACCATGCGGGGAAGCTCCCGACCTGGCTCGCCCCGGTGCAGGCGGTTGTGATGGGGATCACCTCCCGCCAGGACGAATATTGCACGGAAGCTGCGGAAAACCTGAAAAATCAGGGGCTTCGGGTCGAGACGGACTTGAGGTCCGAGAAGGTAGGCTATAAAATTCGCGAGCACACACTGAAGCGTGTCCCTTACCTCTTGGTCGCCGGTGATCGGGAGGTTGAGGGGCATACCCTGGCCGTGCGCACGCGTGGTGGCAAAGACCTGGGCAGCCTGGAGCCTAATCGGCTCGCCGCCCTGCTTTGCGACGAAGTCGCGAGCCGCGGCCGTCTTGTTTTGGAGGATCGTTTATAGCAACAGCGAAGCGCGTAAGGCGCAATGAGGAGATCTCCGCCCCGTCGGTGCGGGTGATCGCGGCGGATGGAAGCCAAGCAGGGGTGATGAGTCGCGCAGAAGCGCTCCAGATGGCAAACGCGCAAGCACTGGACCTCGTCGAGGTCTCGCCGATGGCCGAGCCCCCGGTCGTGCGAGTGATGGATTTCGGAAAGTTCTTGTTCGAGCAGAACAAGAAAGCGCATGCGGCGAAGCGCAAGCAGAAGCAGATTCAGGTCAAAGAGGTTAAGTTTCGTCCCGGGACGGAAGAGGCGGACTATCAGGTGAAGCTCCGTAACATCATCCGCTTCCTCACCGAGGGTGATAAGGCCAAGGTGACCTTGCGTTACCGCGGCCGCGAGCTCGTGCATCAGGACATCGGTCGGCGTCTCCTGACGCGGATCTCTGAGGATCTCGCCCCGTACGCGGTGGTCGAGCAGAGTCCGCTGATGGAGGGCAAGCAGATGGTCATGATATTCGGGCCGAAAAAGAAGTGAGCGACCAAGCCTAAAAAAGATTGGTCGCGTCCGCCGGCGAGCGGCGCTCGAGAGGCTCTTAATCGGGCGCCTGTGAGCTGAGGCTAGAAAATCAGGAGTCGATCATGCCCAAATTGAAAACCAAGCGGGCTGCGGCGAAGCGTTTTCGCAAAACAGCGAAAGGCTTCAAACGCGCCCAGTCCCACCGACGTCATATCCTGACGAAGAAGCCGAGCAAGCGAAAGCGCCAGCTCCGGCGCGAGATGCACGTCGACGAGACCGACGTGCATCGCGTCGAGCGCCTGCTTCCGTACGCTTGAATTTTTTTCAGAGGAGCACAGCATGGCACGAGTCAAGCGTGGCGTCGTCGCGGGTCGGCGGCACAAGAAGATTCTCAAGAAGGCGAAGGGTTACTACAACGCGCGGCGCAAGGTGTTTCGCGCGGCGAAGCAGGCGGTCATCAAGGCCGGCCAGTACGCCTACCGCGGGCGGCGCGAGAAAAAGCGCGAGTTCCGGGCGTTGTGGATCACCCGCATCAACGCGGCCGCACGTCTGTGCGGATTGACCTACTCGACGATGATCGACGGTATGAGCAAAGCGGGCCTGGCCATTGACCGCAAGGTGCTGGCCGACCTCGCAGTGCACGATTTGCCGGCGTTCACGGCGATCGCAGAGAAAGCCAAGGCCGGCCTTTCGGCCTGACGACAGTCACGCCGTGGAAGTTCTCCCGACCCTCGTCGAGCAAGCGCTTGCCGATGTGGCAGCCTCGCGCGACATCGCCGCGCTCGAGGAGGTGCGGGTGCGCCTCCTCGGCAAGAAGGGCTTGCTCACCGAGCAGCTGAAGAGCCTGGGAAGACTCCCCGCAGGGGAGCGGCCGGCCGCGGGTCAGAGAATCAACGACGCCAAGGCGGTGATTCAGCAGGCACTCGAGGCTCGCCGCGAGCGCTTGGATCGCGAGAACCTCGATGCCGAGCTCGCCGCGGGCACGATCGATGTCACCCTGCCGGGGCGCGGGCAGGAGCGAGGCAGCCTACACCCGGTCACACGCACGCGCCTTCGCATCGAGAAGATCTTCGGCCAGGCTGGTTTCGAGATCGCCACGGGTCCGGAAGTCGAGGATGATTTTCACAACTTCGAGGCGCTCAACATTCCGCCCGATCATCCGGCGCGCGCCATGCACGACACGTTCTATTTTCCCGACGGCCGGCTGCTGCGTACCCATACATCGCCCGTGCAGATTCGCGCCATGCGCGCAAGGAAGCCGCCGATGTCGTTGATCGCGCCGGGCAGAGTGTACCGGCGCGATTCGGACATGACGCATTCGCCCATGTTCCACCAGGTCGAGGGCATCGTGGTGGGCGAGAATGTGAGCTTCGCGAACTTGAAGGCGATGCTGCACACCTTCGTCGAGCATTTCTTCGAACAGCCCTTGGGAATGCGACTGCGGCCGTCCTACTTTCCCTTCACCGAGCCCTCTGCGGAGGTGGACATCGAGTGCGTGTTCTGTCACGGCGTGGGCTGCCGCGTGTGCAAGCTCACCGGCTGGCTCGAGATCCTGGGCTGCGGAATGATCCATCCGAACGTGCTGGCGGCAGCGGGCATCGATAGCGAGCGCTGGCAGGGGTACGCATTCGGGCTGGGGATCGAGCGGGTGACGATGCTTCGCTACGGAGTGGATGACCTGCGGCTCTTCTTCGAGAACGATCTGCAATTCCTCAAGCAGTTCCCGTGAAGATCACCTACTCCTGGATGCGAGAATTCACCCCGCTGACGGTCACGCCGGCCGAGCTCGCGAAGCGCCTCACGCTCGCGGGCCTCGAGGTCGAGTCGCTGACGCCGGTGGCGCCTGCCTTCTCGGGCGTCGTCGTCGGTGAGGTGCTCGAGAGCCGCCCTCACAGCCAAGCCGACAAGCTCTCCGTCTGCCAGGTAACGACCGACGGCGAGAATCGACTGCAGATCGTGTGCGGCGCCCGCAACGTTCGCCCCGGTCTCAAGGTGGCCGTTGCCACCGAGGGAGCCCAGCTTCCGGAGAACCTGCGCATCGGCCGCGCGAAGCTGCGCGGCGTGGAATCGCAGGGGATGCTCTGCTCGGCGCGCGAGCTCGGCCTGGGCCAGGAGCACGAGGGAATCCTGGAGCTCAGCGACTCGCTCACGCTCAACCAGAACCTACGCGAGGCGCTCGACCTCGATGACACGATCCTCGAAGTGAACGCAACGCCGAATCGCGGTGATTGCATGAGCGTGTTCGGCATCGCGCGCGATTACACTGCCGCGCAGGAGCGGCGCTACCTGAGCGCGCCGGTGGCGCGGGTCGCCGCCACTCACGCGTCCGTCTTCCCGGTGCGCATCGAGGCCACTGCCGGCTGCCCGGTCTTTTCCTCGCGCATCATTCGCGGCGTGCGTGCAGGGGCCACCTCGCCGACGTGGCTGCGTGAGCGACTGCGTCGCGTCGGCCTGAACAGCATCTCTCCCATCGTCGATGTCACCAACTACGTGATGATGGAGCTCGGGCAACCGCTGCATGCCTTCGATTTGAGCAAGCTCGCGGGCAGCATCATCGTGCGCGCCGCAAGACCCGGCGAGCGTGTGACCCTTCTCGACGGCAAGGACTACACGCTCGATCCCGACTTCCTGGTGATCGCCGATTCGAGCGGCGCGATCAGCCTGGCCGGCATCATGGGCGGGCAGGGGACGGCCATCGGCGATGGCACCACGGAGGTATTACTCGAGGCGGCACACTGGACGCAGGCGGTAGTGACGGGCCGGGCGCGCCGGCTCGGGCTTTTCACCGACGCCGCACAGCGCTTTGAGCGCGGTGTTGATCCCACCTTGACGGCGGTCGCGATCGAGCGGGCGACGGCGCTCCTCATCGGGATCGCGGGCGGCGAGGCGGGACCCACGCAGCTGACGCGACCGAGCGATGCCGATGGAGCGGCCGCGGCTGGAGCCGGCGGCGCGGCAGACGCTCAGCCGGAGTGGGTGAGCTTGCGCCGCAACCGACTGACTCGGCTGCTCGGTGCCGAGGTACCCGATGAGGAGGTGGAGGAGATCCTGCGGGCGATCAGCGATCGGGTCGAGCCCGAGCCCGAAGGCTTCCGGGTGCGACGCCCTCCCCACCGATTCGATGTGCGCATCGAGGCGGATTTGATCGAAGAGATCGCGCGCCTGCGGGGCTACGACACGATCGCCGAGAGCCACGCCATCGCGCCGCAAGTGGCAGGCTACGACAGCGAATCGCGCATCTCGAATGATCGGCTGCTCATCACGATGGCCGAAAGAGGCTATCGCGAGGCCATCACCTACAGCTTCGTGGACCCGGCCGTGCAACGCCAATTGTTTCCCGACTCGGCGAGCCTTGCGCTCGCGAATCCGATCTCGGCGGACATGAGCGAGATGCGCGTATCGCTCTGGAGCGGCCTCATCAGCGCGTGCCGCGAGAGCATGCGCCGGCAACAAACGCGGGTGAGGCTCTTCGAGATCGGCAGCAAGTTCGAGGTCACGGGCACGAGGCTGCGCGAGGTGGAGACGCTCGCAGCGGTCGCTACCGGCACTCGCTGGCAGGAGCAGTGGGGGAGCGCGCGCGAGGCGCTCGATTTTTACGATGTGAGGGCCGACATCGAGGCTCTCCTCTCACTCAGCGGCGATGCGAAATCGATGCGCTTCGAGCCCTCGACGCTCTCCTGTCTTCGCCCGGGGCGCGCAGCGCGGATCCTGCGCGATGCAAGGCCGATCGGGTGGCTCGGAGAGCTTCACCCGGGCCTCAGCAAGGGGCTCGAGCTCGGCAATATTTTATTTTTGTTCGAGTTAGAAATAGAGTCAGCATTTGCAGCCAAGCTCCCACAATTTAACAAAATATCGAAGTTCCCCAGTGTGCGGCGGGATCTCGCTGTGGTGGTCGATGAAAACGTGCCGCTCACAGCCTTGCAAGAAAATGTTACTGTTAGTGCGTCCGGCCTATTGAGCGAACTCCGAGTATTCGATGTCTATCGAGGACCAGGGGTAGATTCTGGACGAAAAAGTATCGCTTTGGGCTTGATTTTACAGGATTCTTCCCGCACTCTTACTGATGATGACGCGGACGCCGTTGTGGCTGCGGTGGTTGCGCGATTAAGGGATGTTTTAAGCGCCACTATAAGAGATCAATAAAACCACAATGGCAGCCCTCACCAAAGCAGAGATGGCCGAGGCCTTGTTCGATCAGCTGGGCCTCAACAAGCGTGAAGCGCGCGAGCTCGTCGACCTCTTTTTCGAGGAAATCCGCGCGGCGCTGTCCTCTGGGGAGCAGGTGAAATTATCCGGCTTCGGCAACTTCGACCTGCGGGACAAGAATCGCCGTCCCGGGCGAAACCCGAAGACCGGCGAGGAGATTCCCATCAGCGCACGGCGCGTAGTGACCTTTCGGCCCGGCCAGAAACTGAAAGCACGCGTCGAGGCGTATGCTGGAACCAAGCAATAACGCCGACCTCCCCCCGATTCCGGGAAAGCGCTACTTCACGATCGGTGAGGTGAGCGATCTGTGCGGCGTGAAGCCGCACGTGCTGCGCTACTGGGAGCAAGAGTTCCCGCAGTTGAAGCCGGTGAAGCGCCGCGGCAATCGCCGCTACTACCAGCGCCAGGACGTGCTCATCATTCGCCAGATTCGAAGCCTGCTCTACGAGCAGGGATTCACCATTGGGGGAGCGCGGAACCGGCTCACGGGCGATGAGGCGCAGGTCGATCTCAATCAAAGCCAGCAGCTCATTCATCAGATGCGGCTCGAGCTCGAAGAGCTGATCAAGATTCTGCGGCGGTAACTGTCACCCGATAGAAGAGGGACCGGCGGGCGAGCCTCGGTGAACGATGGCGAGCAACGGCCCGACACCTCCATTCGACCTCCTCGCAGACGCGGCTGTCTCGTCGGCGGCCTGGGAAAGCTGATTGGGATCCTCCTCATCGGCACGGCCGTGGGGAGGCGATGAGAGAGAGCCGCAGCGCAGCGACCTGGGTGCGAGCTTTTTCGGCTATCATTAGCTCCAGGTCGGGGCGTGGCGCAGCCTGGTAGCGCACTTGCATGGGGTGCAAGGGGTCGGAAGTTCGAATCTTCTCGCCCCGACCAATCACTTACGATGACCCTGGCGGACCTCTGTGGTCCCATCCGTGGTCCCAATCGGAAATGCGCGGTGCAGCAGCGTCGCTTTGTGCGGCTTATGGTTCCCGCCGGCGGAGCGGCGACAACCTACGACAGGACGAGCAGCGATTCCTCGGGCGAGATCTCGAATGTTCCGATCTTCACCAGCGCCGAGCGGATGAAAGTCTCGATTCCGGCAGTCGAAGCATTGCCGATGCGCAGCCAGATGACCTTTGGCGGTGCGCCGTTCACCAAGGAGAGACTCCGAAAATCATCGTCCTTGGAGATCACCGTGAAGCCGTGCTTGCGCGCATAGGCCCAGATGTCCTGATCGGTCGCGCTGGCAAGGCCAACCAAGTTGACATGGGAGCTGTCCGGGAACTGATCAGCCAACGCGCCAACAAGGCGCGAGCTCAGGTTCTCATCGAACAGAAGCTTCA
>DATHCO010000244.1:0-5171 GCA_035319505.1 Steroidobacteraceae bacterium
ATCGGGGCATCGAGCTCGGAAGGCCGGTCTCTACCGAGGAGCTCGAGACCGTGACCTCGATTTATGCCGAGCAGGGCCGGAAGGCCTCGGCGATCGCCATCGCGGATGCAAACGACGCATTCCAGTCGGCCGCGATCAGCATGGCGCGATTCCTGACGCGATACGATGTGCTGCTCAGCCCGGCCCTCGCGCGCCCGCCCCCGCGGCTCGGTACGCTCGGCCTCTCGCCCGTCGATCTCGAGGCGTACGCGCAAGAGGTGAGTACCTACAGTCCGTTCACCGTGATCGCAAATATCACCGGTCAGCCGTCAATGAGCGTCCCCTTGTTCTGGACCCGAGAGGGCTTGCCGATCGGCGCCTTGTTCACGGGACGCTACGGCGAGGAGGCGCTTCTGCTGCGTCTTGCGCTCGCGCTCGAGGGCGCGCAACCCTGGGCGCGCAAGCGTGCCCCGAGAACCAAAAGCTAGGAGCCGTTACGTCGCAAGGCGCGGAGCCGAAGGGGGTCGGCACAGACCCCGCTTCGGGCCCCGCGCGGTCGCACCCGTGCGAGCTCAGGCGAGATACAGGGCGTTCTCATAGGGCACGAAGCTCAGGAAGACGGCCAACGTGGCGCTCGACATGAGCACAGCCAACACCGCCTGCGCGACCTTGCTGATGACATAGTATTCGTTCATGGTGTGTACTCCGGTTTGTCTATCGAACGCTGATAGGTTGCACCGAGCCCGTGTGCGCAACAAACGCAATAGCTGACCATGCGTTAAGGAGAGCTTAACGTGCCGTCGGCCTACGGACGGTTGCCTCTCGGGGCGCTGCGCGTATTCGAAGCGGTCGCCACGAAGCTCAATTTTTCGGCGGCTGCCGACGCGCTGCACGTCACGCCGGCCGCCGTCAGTCAGCAGATCAAGGCACTCGAAGCGTACATTCAAGTGCCGCTGTTTCGCCGCAACGGCCGGCGGGTGGAAATAACCGAGGAAGGGCTCGAGCTTTTACCAGCCGTCAGGGCCGGACTCGACAGGCTCGAGTCGGCGGTCCACGCAGTCAAGCAGTATGGTCGAGCCGGTCCTCTGCAGATCACCCTGCTCACCTCGTTCCTGCAAATTTGGCTGCTTCCGCGCCTTCGTTCGTTTCGGCGTAAGCATCCCGAGATCGAGCTGCGCTTTCATACCTCGCGGGAACTGGTGGATTTCTCTCGCACTGCCATCCATGTCGCGCTCCGTTTCGGGCGCGGCAATTATGCGAATCTACACTGCGAGAAACTGCTCGACGATTGGATCGTCCCGGTCGGCACGCCGGAACTGATCAAGCAGTACGGAATGATCGAGCGCGGAGTCGATTTGAGCAAGTATCCGCTGCTCGAAGGTGATGATGCCTCATGGCGGGATTGGCAAAAGACGGGCGATGAGATCGCTTGGCAATCGCGCCCGCCGACCATCGACGACTCGGCGGGGCTCCTGGTGGCGGCCGAGGAAGGCTTGGGCTTTGCCCTCGCCCGCTGGACGACGGTGAGCCGCTCGCTGAGCAAGGGCACGCTTCGATTGGCCAGCAAGGAGGCGTTGCCGTTTGGCTCGGCCCACTATTTCGTGTGCCCGCGCCAGTACCTGTCCCTGCCCAAGGTGGCGAGATTTCGCGAGTGGATCGTGGCGGCCGCGCGCGACTTTCCCGCGCCCTGACTCGGATCGGCAGGCTCCCCAGCGGTCACGCGTCAGAGCGTGCCCTCCGGTTGCACATAGATGGCGATCGCGCGGCCACGGCGCTCGAGCATGAGCGCCGATGCGCCGAGGCTGAGATCGATGATTCCGCGCGGACCTTCGTATTCCGTCCCCACCGTCGTGTCGGCCGAGCCGCTCGATTCGTCGCTGATTCCCTGAAGCAGCACACCGTTGGCCCCGAGCTTCGCGGCAGCTTGCTTCAGACGCCGAATGACCACTTCGGCCTTACCCTGCGCCGTAAGGGCGAACGAGTGCTTGCTCGAGGCGTTGATCAGCGCGATCTGCTCGAACTTGCGCGCGGGCTGCTCGAGGAAGAGCTGCACCTTGTCCGGTGATAGCGGTGCGCGGGGCTCACCGATCAGCTCCTGCGACGTCGTCGCGCAGGCGACGAGGCCGGCGACGAGGCACACCGGCGCGAGGCGCATCGCGACCACCGCCCCCTGCGCCCTACACGGCGCCACCGGAGCCGAGCGGGCTTGCTCCGGTTTGCACGCAGAAGCGGTAGCTGTTGCGCTCGGTTTCCCGTCCCGCTCGATCCCACGACCATTCGTCGAAGTACGCGTAGCCGCTGCGATCGAGGCGGAACACGGTCGAGCAACGAGTGCCGTAGTCCTGCGCGTGCACAAACGCGCTCGACAGCAAGCGTTCCCATTCGAGCGAGAGACCGGTGCGTGGCAAATCGGCGTCCGCGGCCGGCCGCGCATCGCGCAGCAGCTTCAGTATGTCGGTCTCATCGTGCATGCCGGCGAGTGCCGCGGCGAGCCCGGACTTGGCGTTCTGCACTTTGGGCCAGGGCGTATCCAACAGATCGTTCGACAGGCCGTAGATCCCGGCGTCGAGCTCGCGGCCTTCACCGATGACGCTCTCGAATACCCCCAGCCGTTGCCCGTCGCTCACGATCATGTTGAACGCGTTGTAGCGCGCCGACTCGGCGCGAAGATAATCCAAGGTGTCCGGCACAGAGCGGCGGGACTGTAATGCCCAGGCTACGAGCCCGCCTCGGCTAGGCGCGTCCGCGCGCGCTACTCGGCCATCCCTGAAATTGGTCAACGCGGCAAATCGTCCTTCGCGGGTCACGCCCAGCCACGTACCACCGGACTTCAAGTCTCTCCCGGCGAGAATGTCCGCATCATTCGGCCACCAAGCGGCGCTCGCGCTCGGGCGGTCGTGATACTCGTCGCGGTTCGCGGCCAGCACGCAGGGGAATTCCGGGTGCGTGCGCCAGACGATCAGAATCAGGCACATGGAATCCTCACTCGGTGCTCATGGTATCACCGTCGAGCGTGCCTTCCACGGCCTTGCGCCGCCTCCCGAAGGAGCTCGCCCGCCATCGCTGCTGTGATCGACTCCGTCATGGCTCTCCTCACCAATCTCGAGTCGCGCTATTACGTAGGCAGCGATGTATTCGAGGCCGAGCGGCAGCGTATATTTCGCCGGCGGCGCGCAAGCGGCACCGGGGGCGTGCACTCGATCTAGGACGATGGCGCCGTGATGGCGACCCGTACGGGCGCGAGCGGCGCCCGGTCGTTGAACGGCTCTCGCTCGGGGTCCTCTGGCACGCCGAGCCTTTCGAAGAAAGACTCAAGATCCACCGCTTGCGGGGCGGTTTTCACTCCGCGGTAGAGATTCTCGAGTACGTGAGTGCCGGTCGCCGCATCGCCAATCCTCAGCACCTCGCTCATATCTCGATCGAAACCGTAGCCGCCGGTCTCATTCAAGATCGCCCGGAGTGCAGTTTGCAGGCCCACTCGATTTTCCGTCTGCTCGCGTATCGCCACCTCAGCGCGCAGGCAGAACAGCGCACCGCCCCAGTACGTCCGTGCCCAAGTCGGCGTCTCATCCATACCGCCCTCGCCCGGTCGAGGTAACCCGAGTGGCATGGATCGGCGGTCTTCGGCCCAGACATCGGCGACGGAGCGGTTGCCGAACTGCGCCCGCGCGACGCCTTCCACGTACACGGCCAACCCCTCGGCCAGCCAATCGTGCCGCCGACCCACCTCAGGGAGGGCAAGGTGCACCATCTCGTGCACGAGAACCCAATCCTTGGACAGGCTTTCCGCCGTAGCCTCTCGCCCGACGCTCACGCGGATCGCCAGACCCGACTCGTTCGTGGTGCGCCCTCCGCCGACGCCCTCCCCCTGCGCGCTCGGCAAGCGGATGGCAACGAGTCGGGCCGGGAAGCGCCCGTAATAATTCGCGACGATGCTCGCGGAGCGCTCGACCCAGGCGTGCAGCATCTGCCGCCGGGCAGGAGTCGTATCGGCCTCCATCACCAAGCACAAGGTCGACCCGCGAAAATCGAGCCGCTCGGCGTCCCTCTCCGTACAGCCCGCTGCAATCGCTCCGCCACCGCGTGTGAGTGCGAGCAACGCAATGAGGAGGGGCGATGCCTTGCGAACGTTCAGCTCCTTTCTCGAAAGGTCAGGACCGCAAGCCTCGGCACTGCGCGCGCGCTCAGCGCGGCGCGTGATCCGAGGAGTTGCCCTTCACCGCCGCTTTGGTCTTCGCGGCCACGTTCTTGGCGGCGGCCTTGACCTCGATCGCACCCTTCTTGCTCGCGTTGGCGACGTCGTGCGCCATTTTTTTGGTCCCCTGCGCGACCTTCTTTGCGCCCTCCTTGACGGCCGCACCGACCGCCGTGGACTCGCGCTTCACCTCGGCACCGGCTGCTTTCAGATGCTCAGCGACGCTCGCTTGAGAGGATGGCGAGTCGGCGGCGGCGTGCGCCGCCGGCAAGATGCATATCAGCGCGAGCAGAGCCGCGCCGCGCAGCCGATACATTCGCGTAACACCTCGGCGGATCAAAACCCACCGCGAGTGTATCGCATCCCCCCTCGAAACGTCCCGAGCACAGGCGGCCGACCCGATGGTCGGGTCGGGTGGGCTGTCGGCGAACCTGCAAATTCAAGGGTGGTTAGTTTCCGCCCTCGTATTTGAATGACACGGTCACCCTGGCGCGATACGCCTCGATCTTCCCGTTTTTCAGCTGGATGTCCAGCCGTCCTACTTCGGCGACGCGCAGGTCACGCAGTGTCTTGCTTGCCTTGGTGACGGCTGCCGCCGCGGCCTTCTCCCAGGAGTCCTTGCTCGTGCCCACGAGCTCGATGACTTTGTAGACGCTGTCGGCCATGTTGTTTCCCCTTCGATGAGATCACTCGGACAGGCCTCTTAGGGTACTCCCTTCGCGAGACCCTCGAACAGGCGTTTCGTCCTCTCCACGCGCTCGAGATAGTCCCGCGCCGGGTGATCGCCGCAGCGCTCGCCTTCGGTCAAGCGCATGCCGCGCCGGACGAACGCTTCGCCCGCCCGCGCCCCGCACAGATGAATCAGTGCGGCCAACTGTTGTTTGCGCTCGAGTGTGGCGGATTGGATCGCATGCCCTGCGGTTGCCTTCGCGACGCTGCGGTCGAGGTAGGCCGAGGTGAGCTCCACCGCATGGGAGGGGAGGATTCGCGTGTAAAG
>DATHCO010000245.1:0-15660 GCA_035319505.1 Steroidobacteraceae bacterium
CGCAAGTACCGGGTCATGTTCATCGATGGAGTCGCCTACCCGCTGCATCTCGCGATCTCGGCCGATTGGAAGGTCCACTACTTCACGGCCGACATGGCGTGCAATGAGCGCTTTCGAGAGGAGGAGCGCCGGTTCCTCGACGACATGGAGTCGGTGCTCGGCGCGCGTGCGATGGCGGCGCTCGGCCGCATCGGTGAGGTGCTAGGGCTCGAGTATGCGGGGATCGATTTCGCGCTGGCGAGCGACGGATCGCTGCTCGTGTTCGAAGCGAACGCGACCATGGCGATCGTTCCTGCAGGTCCGGAGCCGATCTGGGACTACCGCCGTCCCGCGATCGAGGCGGCGATGCGCGCGGTGGCGCGAATGCTCGACGAGTACGCCGAGCGCGGCAAATCGCAGGCACTGCATCACACTTCTTGACCCCTGTCCCGATCCCTGGGCTGTCCTTGACGATGGCTCTGTTAAGCTTTGGCGAGAGGGGAGATTTGAAGGGCGGCTCGCTGTCTCGGGAGAAGGGATTTGAGATCTCGCTATCTGGCTATTGCATCCCTGGCGGTGTCGGCCGCCATGGCGGCGTCCTCTCCACTCTCGACTTTGACGCAGCGCACGCTTCGCGCACCCCCGCCGGCCGGTGCCGCTCATCTCTTGGTCGTCGGCACGCGAACCAAGGCCGAGCGTGCCAGCCCGGTCGAACGCAAGCTCGACGGGATGCTCTCGGACCTCTCGCGGCACGGCGCGCTCGCGCGCGCTGAGCATGTGCTTTGGGATCTGCATTCCCTGAGCCCCGCCGCACGGTTCAAGAGATCCACGGCCACCGGCGAGCCCCTCGTTCTCATCGACGCCAACACGCTCGGCGATCCGCGGCAACTCGAGGCGGCCTTGGTGAGCCTCGGGCTCGAGCACCCGGCGGTTTATTCGAATGACGTCGGCGGCTGGCTCCCGGTGGCTCAGGTCGAGGCCGCAGCGGCCCGAAGCGAGGTGCACTCGATTCGCGCGGCCATGCCGCACACGCGCGCCGCCGGGCCCGTGGCCACCCAGGGCGACTATGTGCAACGAAGCGCTGCCCTTCGCACGACCTATCCGTCACTCACCGGAGAAGGCCTGACCGTGGGCGTGCTGTCCGATAGCTTCAACTGCTACGCGCAGTACGCTCTCCCGGGGAGCGGTGTGAGCGCCTCGGGCACTCAAGGCTATGCGTCGAACGGCTTCACCGCGGACTACGCGAGCGACGAGTCCACCGACGCCCTGCCCGCAGGCGTGAGCGTGATCAAGGAGGCCGAATGCCTCGACTATGAGTATTACGACAGCAACAAACAGCAGCTCGCACTGCCGTTGACGGACGAGGGGCGCGCCATGCTGCAGATCGTGCACGCGGTCGCCCCGGGCGCGAGCCTTGCCTTCTACACGGGCAATGACAGCGAGGCGGACTTTGCCAGCGGCATCGGCAAGCTGGCCGCCGCGGGAGCGAAGGTCATCGCCGACGACCTGGGCTACTTCGATGAGCCGTTCTACGAGGACGGCATCCTCGCCCAGGCCATCGATGCGGTCGAGGCGCAGGGCGTCGCGTACTTCTCCGCGGCGGGCAACGATGGAATGACGCCCTCCTACCAGAATACGGCGCCGAGCTTCGGCCCCGTGCAGACGAGCGGCCCCTACGAGGGCGAAGCGCTCCTGAACTTCGATCCGACGGGCGCGACGACCACCACGGCGCTCCCCATCACCATTCCTCCGCTATCGCCGGGCGATCTGGTCGCCGTCGTGGTCGAGTGGGACCAGCCCTACATGACGGGCTGCACCGCCGCTACCGCGAGCTCGTGTGGGGCGAGCAACCAGCTCGACGTGTGTATCTCGGGCGGGACCGGCGCCGATGTCATCACCAACTACGATGGCACGGTCGAGGCTTGCTCAGGCGCGAATAGCGTCGGCTCCGATCCGTATCAGGTCATGATCATCGCGAATCCGGCGACCGCCGCCGTTCCCACGGCGCAGCAGAACTTGAACATCGTGATCGGCTGGGTGAGCGGCGCCGCGCCCGGCCGCATCATCGTCTCGGTCGAGGACGACGGGCAGGGCAGCACCATCAATCAGTTCTCGCCGAGCGGTCCGACCATTCAGGGCCATCCGGGGGCCGCGGGTGCGGCGGCGGTCGGGGCGGCTTTTTATTTCGACACACCCGCCTGTGGCACGACACCGGCGACCCTCGAGCCCTACTCCGCAGCGGGCGGCGCCCCGATTCTCTTCAACACCGATGGGACGCGAATCGCCTTGCCCGTGCCCATGGCGCGCCAGAAGCCGAACTTCGTCGGGCCTGACGGCGTCAACGACACCTTCCTCGGCTACACGCTGGCCTCGGCCTCGCCCCCGTTCCCGGCGAACGGTCTGCTGACGACGAACACGGCCGAGTGCCAGAACAAGCCGAGCTATCCGAATTTCTTCGGGACCTCGGCCGCGACGCCTCATGCGGCAGGCATCGCGACGCTGATCATGCAGGCGAATTCGACGGCCACTCCCGCGCAGATCTACAGCGCCATGCAGGCGAGCGCGCTGGCGATGACGGGCGCAACGCCGAATTACCAGTCGGGGTACGGCTTCATCCAGGCGGACGCCGCGCTCGCGAGAATTCCGCCCGGCGCACCCACCCTCACCTTGGGCGCGAGCTCCGTGGTGGCCGGCAGCTCGACCAAGATCACCTGGTCATCGATCAATGCGAGCGACTGCAGCGCATCGGGCAGCTGGAGCGGCGCGCTCGCGGCGAGCGGATCGGAGTCGGTGACGCCGACGCCCCCCGGAACGGCGACCTACTCGCTCAGCTGCGCGAACTCGGCGGGCTCCTCGAGCACCCGCTCGGTGAATCTCGCGGTGACCGCCGCTACCTCGGGGGGCGGCGGTGGCGGCGGTGCGATCGACGGCTCATCGCTCGTCTCGCTCATCGGACTCGCTCTCCTCGGCGCTGCGCGGCGCAGAGGGTCTCGCCGTCCTCGACGCCCCGCGAGCTGACGGCCCAGGCGAGCGCCTACAAGCCAACCTCACGAGCTCCCACGGCCGACGCCGTCGGCGGCCGATTGGTGTCGATGCGACTGTTAAGCGATCACATCGTACGCATGCATACGATCGAAGCGAGCGCCGGTGCTCGGCGCGCATGCGGCCAGCGCGCGGCTACAGAATATGTCATCTCGCGAGGCTCGCGCCGGCCGCGCGCGACGCCGCATCCGTCGCCGTCCGGCAACACATTGGACAGCGCGTCGCGGAGCGCGAAAATCGGGACACTAAATAGGGGCAAAAATCGGCGACAAACCGAGGTCCTTGCACTCGTGGCATGAACCTCGCGCCGTAGGGGTCAAAGTGAGGGGTTATGTCAAAGACACAGCAAGCTAGCCGGCGATCCGCCGGGTTCCGTTCGATGCGTTCATGGTTCACGGTGCTACTGGCAGGGAGCATCGCTTGGCTGAGCGCCTGCGGCGGCGGGGGTGGGAGCGGCAGCATGTCGGCGAGCAGCTCGCCGAACGGCACGTCGTCGACGAGCTCGACCGTGAGCGCGTGCAGCGATTGCGGCACGGCGGTGATGTCGCTCACGGATGCCGCCGGGGATTTCGTCAGCTACATCGTGAATGTGGTCTCGCTCAAGCTCACGAACGCAAACGGCGCGGTGGTCGAGACGATTCCCGCCACGACTCAAGTCGACTTCGCGCAACTGGTGAATCTCTCGGAGATCATCAGCGCGGACTCGATTCCGTCCGGACAGTATGTATCGGTATCGCTCACGCTCGACTACAGCAACGCGACGATCGTCGTGAACAACGGCACGACTGGGGTGACGATAGCCCCCGGCAACATCATCAACGGCGCGACATCGCTGCCGCTCGCGGCGCCCAATCCCACGCAAGTGACGCTGACCCTGTCGCTGGATGCAAACAACCAGTTCGTGATCACGCCGGGTGTCGTCGCGAACCTGGCTCTCGACTTCAATCTGGCCGCATCGAACACGATTGCGCCCTCCGATACCGACCCGACGACGGTCACCGTCAATCCGGTGCTCACGGCGAGCCTGGTGCCCGATGTCACGAAGCAAATTCGGGTCCGCGGCGGGTTCGTGAGCGCCGATACCACGAGCTTCATCATCAATGTGCACCCGTTCTACACGGGCTCGGGTGCCTACGGCCAGTTGACGGTGAATGTGACGAGCAGCACCACGTATGCCATCAACGGCACGAACTACACGGGCAGCGCCGGGCTCACCGAGCTCGCGACCTTGTCGGCCGGCACGATGATCGTTGCGTACGGGAGCTGGGATCGCTCGACGCAGACCTTCACGGCGGCGAGCGTGCTCGCCGGAACGAGCGTTCCGGCGATCGGTCGTGATCATCTGAACGGCATCGTGACCGCGCGCTCGGGGGACACCCTGACCGTCACGGATGGCCTGATCCAGCGAATGAACTTCTGGAGCATCGATTTCTCCAGGCAGACCAGCGTGACGGTGGGGACCGGCACGACCGTGACCGAGCTCGGCCAGTCCGGCTCCTTCACGATCGCGGACATCTCCGTAGGGCAGCAGATTCAGGCCTCCGGCACTTTCAGCGGCTCCGGCAGCGGCACGTTCAGCTTCGATGCGACGCAAGGAAGTGTCGTGCTCGTACCGACCGTGGTCCAGGGGAGCGTCACTGCGACAGGGGTCAACAGCGTGACCCTCGACCTCATGGACATCGACGGCTTTGCGGCATCGATGTTCAACTTTGCCGGCACCGGCAAGACCGCGGCGCAGGATGCGACCACGAGCGCCTATTCGGTGGCACTGCCGTCCGTGCTCTCACCGAGTCCGCTCCTCGCCACCAAGGTGGCTGCCGAGTTCACGGGCTTCGTCGCGCCCTTCGGCGATGCGCCGCCCGATTTCAGTGCGACGACGCTGGTGAGCCTCGCCAACATGGCGGCCTTTCTCGAGGTGCGCTGGTCGAGCGGCTACGCGGCGCCGTTCTCCACGCTCAGCTCCACGGATATCACGGTCAGCCAGGCGGCGCTCGAGGCGGCCAGTCGACACGTGATCCGAATCGGCTTCGAGACCATCGATCCGTCGACTCTCACCGGCGGGTTGGAGCTCATGCCGAACGCATCGGCGCCGAATCAATTCTTCGCCATCGGCCATCAGATGAGCTGGAAAGCGGACAATTTCACGACGTTCGGCGACTTCGAGGCGGCGCTCGCGGCGGATCTCACCGGCACGACGCAGGTATTGCAGTTGACTGCGCGTGGCCCGTACGCGGCGGGCGTGATGTCCGTGAACGACGTCGAGGTGCTGCTCAGCGACTAGCGTCCAAGCCGCACCCAAAGGGCCGCGTCGGAGGGCGGCGGTTTCCTGCAACGCCGATTTGATTTACATTGGCTCCGATGCAGGAGGCCGCCCGTCATCCCCCGAGCCCCTCCGGTGGCGCGGGCTTCAAGCTCATCGCCGCCGACGAGCCACCGCCCTTCGTGGAGGAGCGGCGCCATGGCTCGTCGAACTTCGTGATCGTCGTCGACCACGCGAGCGCGCGCATTCCGCGGCGACTGGGTGATCTCGGGCTGCCCACTGCCGAGCTGGTCCGACACATCGCCTGGGACATCGGCAGCCTCGGGACCGCGCGGCGCGTCGCCGCCGCACTCGATGCGCCGCTGGTGGCGCAAAACTACTCGCGTCTCGTCATCGATTGCAATCGCGATCCCCGCGTGGAGAGCTCCATTCCACAGGTGAGCGAATGGGTATCGATCCCGGGGAACATCGCACGGAGCCAAGAGGAGATCGACGCCCGGCGCGCCGAGGTCTTCGACCCCTACCACGAGCGCATCCGTGAGATTCTGGACGAGCGGGAGGCCCGCGGACAGCTGAGCATTCTGGTCGCTCAGCACACCATGACCGACATCTTCAAGGGTGTGTGGCGGGAGATGCATGCCGCGGTGCTCTACAACCGCGACCGCCGCTTCGCAGGACTCGTGCTCGAGGCGCTCAGGCGTGAGCCGGGCCTGATCGTCGGGGATAATGAACCGTACTTCGTGAGCGACGAGACTGATTACACCATCCCGCACCACGGGGAGGGGCGTAAGTTACCGCACGTCGAGATCGAGATCCGCCAGGATCTGGTGCGCGACGATGCGGGACAGGCCGAGTGGGCGCAGCGCCTCGTCGGGGCACTCGAGGACGCCGAGCGAGCACTCCTCGCCCGAGCCCGTTGAGGGACGGGCGGGCCCGCTCGCGCGTCAGCCCGCCCGTGCACGCGATGCTCAGCGCATGGCAGCGCGCTGATCGCGATTTTTCAATGGCATCCCGGATCACGAGCTCCGGGTAGACCTTGTCGACTTCCTCTGCGATCAAGCCATATTGCACGGCTCCGTTGGGCTCAGTTTTCAGGTGAAAGGTCACCGGGCGCAGTTCGGCGAGCTTATCGGTCACACCGCCCATCGGTGCGATCGCGGTCTTGTAGCGCTCCGAGGAGGCCAACACTCCGAGCCGACCGTCCGAGTTGACGATGCCCAAAACACCATCCACGGATCGGGTACTCACCGAACCGGGCAATTCCTCATCGCGCAGCCGGCGCCACCGGCCACGTCGCCCAGATTTGCGCACCGCCCAGCGGTGATTGCGAGATGCCGACTCTCCCGCCGTGCCATTCGATGGCCCGTTTGACGATCGCGAGCCCGAGTCCGAATCCCGTTTTCTTGGCCCCGACGGGGTCCAACTGCACGAACGACCCGAACACCCGCTCGCGGTCCGGCTCCGGGATCCCCGGCCCGTCGTCCTCGACCCGCAACCGATTCGCGCCATCGCTCGCCTCGAAGGTGACCCGGACCTTGCGCCGCGCGTAGCGCGCGGCGTTGTAAAGCAGGTTCTTGATAACGGTCTCGATCAGGTGCAGATCGCAGATGACATGATGAGCATCCCCGAGCACCTCGGCCTCGAGTCGAATGTCGGGACGCGCCTCGTGCAACACGTGCTCGGCGAGGGCGGGAAGGAGAACGGTGAAGTCGTGGGTGCCGAGATTCAAGGACATATCGGCGCGCTCGAGGATGGCGTAATTCAAGGTCGCGCTGACCAGCTCGTTGATCGCGGCCACATCGGCCTTGATGTTGCCGAGCGATGACTTCACCTGAGCGAGATCATTCGAGGCCTGCGCGAGCTCGATCTCGAACTGCATGCGGGCGAGCGGGGTCTTGATCTCATGGGAGACGGCGTTCGACATGTCCTTGTGCGAAGCGATCAGGCCGTCGATTCGCGCCGCCATCTTGCGGAAGGTGTCGGCCAGGGCAAAAATCTGCGAACGCGGCTTGATCTCGGCACCGAACGTCCAGTTCCTGTTGCCGTACCGCGCCGCGGCGCCTTCGAGGGCGCGCAGGTCGCGCCGCAACGGCCAGATCCAGATCATGATCACGAGAGCGATCGCGGCGTAGAAGGCGACGGTGATCGCCCATTCGAGCGGAGTGCGCCATGTCTGCGGCTCGACTGACTGGTAGGCCAACACCTCGCCGTCGGCGAGCTGCTTGAGCGCCCAGGACTCTCCGCTCGCGCCCTGCATGTAGGCGATCTTGCCCCCGGCGAGCTCCTCGAGTGTGCGCCGGCCGGCGATATCCGCGGCCGGGATGAGCTCGATGTGCCGGCCGGTCTTGGCGGCAATCTCGGCGAGAGCGCTCCTGCGGTCCTGCGGCGGCAGGGCGCCCAAGCGGCTCTCGAGCGCGTAGAGCGCGACGCTGAGCGACTCGTCGGCGTCCTGTACTCCGTAGGCTTGCAGCAACCGGTCTTGACCCCAGCTCACTGCAGCCAGCGTGAGCACGATCAATAGGTACAGGCCCAGGAAATGCCGCGCCATGCCTCACCAGGCATCGGGAACGAACAGGTACCCCTGCCCCCAGATGGTCTTGATCCGCTCGGAGCTCCCGGTATCGTCCTTGAGCTTCCTGCGCAGGTGGGAAATGCGCACGTCCAGCATGCGATCGAGCCCGTCGTACTCGCGCCCGCAGAGCTCCGGGAAGAGCTTGGCCCGGGACTGAATCTCCCCGGCATGCAGCGCGAGCTGAACGAGCAGATCGAACTCGCCGCCGGAGAGCGCGATGGTCTCGCCCCTGAGACTCACCGAGCGGGCGGTCGTGTTGATCGTCAGGCGACCGAATCGCAAGATCCCGTGGTCGATCGACGCGGGGGGGCGAGTGCGGCGCAGGAGAGCGCTGATTCTCGCGAGGAGCACTCTCGGCTCCACCGGCTTGATGACGTAATCATCGGCGCCGAGCTCGAGACCGAGCACATGATCGATGTCGTTGTCGCGCGCGGTCAAGATCAAGATCGGACGGCTATAGTGCGGGCGCAATTGCCGCAGAATCTCAAACCCGTCCTGACCCGGCAGCATAAGGTCCAAGATGACGAGATCCGGCGAATCAGATCGCACCTGCTCGACGATCCCATCACCGCGCGCGATGCACGCGACCCGAAAGCCGTTGTGTTCGAGGTACCGGCTCACCAGATCCGAGAGCCGCAGATCGTCTTCCACGAGGAGGATCAGGTCGCTCATCAGTCGAAGACGTTCCACGGCTCGCGGCGTCTGTGCCGGTAGCGAATGGCTTCCCGGATGACACGCAGTACCTCGGAGGCGAGCACATGCTCGAGCTCGAGGTCCTTGAGCTGGAACAGCAGGTCCTCGGCAAACACGAGCTCGATCGTATACGTGCCCTCGGTGTACTTCTCCCAGCAGCGCTTGACCTCGGGTCGCTCCACGATCACCAGGCACAGCGACTCCTCGCGCGGCGATCGCCAGCTGGCGTGAACGAGCGCCTCGCACTGCGTATCGGTGCTCGCCAGCGTGCAGATACGCGGGCTCAACTCGAGGCGAATGCCGCTGGCAGGGGGTTCGGATGCGGCGCGCGCTGCGACCGCCGTGCAGCACCCCAGGGCGAGACTCGCAAAGGCGGCCTTAGAACGAGCGAACCGCACCGACGAACACCGTCACGACGCCGTGCTCGGCAACGATCGGACTATTCGCAATGCCGCTCCCCAAGCGCTCGTATTCGACGAAGCCATTGAAACGCCATCGGCCGGACCATGGCACCGTATAACCCAGTTTTGCGAACGGATCCAACGCGGGAGTGCCCCGGTAAATGTCCGTGACACCATAATAATAGTTGACAATCGCAGCGCTTTTCCAAGTGATGCCGACATTGGCCGTGAGCGCCCCCTTGTGCTCGATCAGCGGGATGCCGAGCGCGGCGCGAATCTCATCGCCGTGGTTCTGGCCGGTGATCTCGTGCAACAGATCGAGCTGACCGGAGATCGTGCCCGTCTTGAATGTCCATTCCGGACCGGCGAGATACGTGATGCGGCGGGGTGTCGGAGAGACAGTGCTGGCCGGTGCGCCCGCGGCGGGCGGGACTTTGCTGAATATCGCGGTGTCGGCCGACGTGTAGCCGGTGATGAAGAAGTTCTGCAGATCCGTGCGATAGAAGTACACGCGGTCGTAGCCCGGGGTGGCGATCAAACTCACGGTGTTGGCATCGCTGTCGGCGAGCGTGAATCCCAGATCGAGGTCATCCCAGAAGAATCGCTTGCCGTAGTAGCTCACATGGGGAACCACGACGAGCGGTATGTCCTCACTGTTCACCACGGGGTTCGTTCTCACTCCGGCGCCGAGCGCGACGCTGAAATTCCATTTCCCGACGGCCACACAGTCATCCGAGGGGCCCTTGCATTCATCATCCGCTGCTGCCGCGGTCCGGGACAAGATGGCAACGATGCAGGCAACGGCGATGCCGAGACGACGAGCGGCTCCCATGGTGCCCGCGATGGTCGCAGAACGGACTCGGGGCCGCCATGAGCGGTTTGTTGCCGTTTGTAACGAGCTG
The DNA here is from genome assembly GCA_035319505.1 of Steroidobacteraceae bacterium. Taxonomy (GTDB): domain Bacteria; phylum Pseudomonadota; class Gammaproteobacteria; order Steroidobacterales; family Steroidobacteraceae; genus Bog-1198. The sequence continues at coordinate 9,850 of DATHCO010000245.1, forward strand.
TAGGGGAGTTGTAACGCGGAGCGTGCATCTCGACACAGCTTCCAACGACGGGCGCCGATAGACTCGCCGCATGGAAGGAACCCACGGGCAAGACGCTCCTCCCACACCGCGCGGGCGGATCGCTGCGCTCTTCGCGCTCGCCGTACTCGCCGGGTGCGCCGGGGGAGGAACCTCGCCGGCTTCCCCGGAAGGAGCGCCCCCAGGCGCGTCGACGAGCGCGACGCCGATGGCCGTCGCCGCCGCGGAGAAGGCGGGAACCCCGGTCGATCCGGCGATCGTAGCGGCGGACAATGCCTTCGGCCTGAGCCTCCTCGATCGCTTGCTTCAAGGCGATGCGGGAACGAACGTCGCGATCTCGCCCCTGAGCGTGGCGCTCGCTCTGCAGGTGCTCTACAACGGCGCGAGCGGCCCGACGCAACAGGCCATGGCGCAGACGCTCGACCTCGGATCGTTGACCGCTCCGGCCGTCAACAGCGACAACGCAGCGCTGCAAGCCGCGCTCCTCAACCCGGACCCCAAGGTCAATCTCACGATCGCGAATTCGCTGTGGATCAACCCGAGCGGGGGTCCCGTCGCGCCGTCGTTCACGCAGACCGACGAGACCTACTACGGAGCCACCGTGGGCGATATCACCGGCGCGCCCGCGAATGTCAACGCCTGGGTCGACAGCGAGACCCACGGGCTCATTCCCGAGCTCCTGCCGCCGGGAATCTATAGCGTCGCGATCATCGCGAACGTGCTCTATTTCAAGGGCGCGTGGACCACGGCCTTCGATCCCGCTCAGACGGCACCGGCCCCCTTCACGCTCAGCGACGGCACCGAGGTCTCGGTGCCGCTCATGCATCAGACCGCTACCCTCGCTTACTATCAAGGCACGTTTCGCGGCACCCTCTTTCAAGCCGTGCGTATCCCCTACGGAAGCGGGCGCCTGAGCATGCTCATCGTGCTACCGCAATCGGGGACCGATCTCACGAGCTTCGTCGCGGCCATCACGCTCGAGGACTTGGACGGCTGGATCGCCGAGCTCGAGCCCGCGAGTGTGAGCCTTGCGCTGCCGCGGTTCACGGCAACCTTCGGCAGCAACCTGGTGGATGCGCTCAGCGCTCTCGGCATGGGCATCGCATTCTCCCCCGCCGCGGATTTCTCCGCGCTCGCACCGGAGTTTGTCCCGAATATCGTCGAGCACAAGACGGTGGTCGAGGTGGACGAGACCGGCACGGTGGCGGCCGCCGCGACCGGCGTCGGAATCGTGACGGTCGTCCAAGAGTCGGTGCCGATGAGGATCGACCACCCGTTCCTCTACGCGATTCAGGACGACAAGACCGGCGCGCTCCTCTTCGTCGGCGTGTTCATGAGCCCCACTTAGGCCGTGCCCGAGGCGCGGACCCGGCCACCCCCACCGTCCCACGCTGAACGACCCGCGCTCAAGGGGACGAGCCGCCCATGATCCGATCGCCCGGCTTCATGCCGCTCGGACAATCTCCGAGGTAGCGTTGATCCTGTATCACGGTCTCGTCGGTCTTGCCGTGATAGGCCGGGCTGAAGGTGGCGTAGGACTCGGAGCGAGCGGAGGTCGAGCTCTCGTAGATGTAGGTGCCTTTGGAGACGACGACGGTGCCCTCGACATTGCAGCTCGATGAGGCGGAGAAGCGTCCGCCGCCGAGGTCGTCCAAGGAAGTGGTGCATCCCTTGGTATTCTTCACGAGCGCGTCCATGGCGCTGTCGTAGGCGTGGTTGCGGCAGAGCCGGTAGCTGAACTCGGTCTTCTTGGCGCCGGGATTGGCGATGCTTTGACCGTGGATTTCCCACAAGCCCTCTTTCAACGGCGGCAGATCGGCCGCGCGTGCCATCGAGAGGAGCGCGAGCGCGGCCGCGACGGCCCTCGGATCCGTTACGGAGCGCAACGGTTTTGTACGTATCGACAACAACATGATCGCGCCTCGAAGTTTACGCTCTCCCCTGCGAGGAGGCAGTAATGCAAAGCGGATGGCCGCACGGGGCTGACCGCGCCGCGCGCTGAGTTGCGGCATCGGCGCGATGCTTGCGGCGGGGGTCATCGGGGGCGCGGCCGGCCTTCAGGGAGACCGACGAGACCTACTACGGCGCGATGCTCGCCGAGACGCCGCGCAGCCCTCGCGCTCAGGGTTGAGATTCGGAGTTGAGCGAGGCCTCGGACGCAGGCCTCTCTGCGCGAAGTGTCGCCGCCACCTGCTCACAGGCGGTCATGACACGCAGCACGTTCTCGCCCGCGACCTGGGCGACCTCGGCATCGGACCAGCCGCGGCGCATGAGCTCGGTGAGCAGCGCGGGAAAGCCGTCGACCCCCTCGAGACCGCGCGGTGCTTCGGGAATTCCGTCGAAATCCGAGCCCAAGCCGACGTGATCGATGCCGGCCACGCGGCGAATGTGCTCGATGTGATCGGCGACCTCTGCGAGCGTCACGACCGGCTTCGGATGCTCGTGCTCCCAGCGCTCGAGCGCGGCCTTCGCGCGGTCCGGCTGGCCGATGTAGAGGCCGCCGTAGGGAGGGCTCGAGTTGCGCGCGATTTCCGCGGCGCGATCGGCGTTCCATTGGTTGCGCGCGGCCGAGACGTAGCCGGGAAAGAAATTCACCATGACCACGCCGCCGTTCTTTGCCACGAGCTCGAGGATGTCGTCGGGCACGTCGCGCGGGTGATCGACGATCGCGCGCGCCGAGGAGTGGGAAAAGATGACCGGTGCTGCCGTGACGGCGAGCGCGGAGCGCATCGTCTGCGGCGAGACGTGGCTCAGGTCGACCAGCATGCCGAGCCGGTTCATCTCGCGAATCACCTCCTCACCGAAGGCGGTGAGCCCGTGGTGCAGCGGCTCATCGGTGGCGGCATCCGCCCAGGCGGTGTTGCGGACATGAGTCAAGGTCATGTAGCGAGCCCCGAGAGCGTACATCTGGCGCAGCACCGCCAAGGAGTCGTTGATCTGATGTCCGCCCTCGATGCCGATCAGCGAGGCGATCTTTCCCGCCCGGTGAATCCGGCGCACGTCGGCGGCCGTGTAAGCGATCTCGAAGTCCGCCGGATAGCGCTCGGCGATGCGCTTCACCAGGTCGATCTGCTCGAGGGTTGTCTGCACGGCCTCGAACCCCTTGATATCCACGGGGACCCACACCGACCAGAACTGTCCGCCGACCATCCCGGCACGCAGACGCGGGATGTCGGTCATCAAGGGAGCGCCGTCCGGGGGCGCGGGGAGCCGGCGGGTATCGGACCTCAGGTCGATGGCCGCCAGACGGGCGTGATAGCGCGCGCGGATCTCCCACGGGAAGTCATTGTGGCCATCGATCAGGGGAGTCTGTTTGAGCACCCGGACCAGGCGAGCTTGGTAGTTCGGCTCGGTGGCGCCGGCCGCCGCGCCCGCAACCAGCGCCCACAGACAGAGCCCGACGGTGCAGGCCGTTACACGCTCGAGCATTCTCGGGACTCGCGATTTGCCATAACGTGACAGCTTCGTGACATCATTTTTTCTTGCGGTTCAACCGCCGGCTATGGTCAGGTGCACCCACAGATCTCAGGTCCGGATCGCCTGCGCCGCGCGCAGGGATTGAGAAACGCACGGAACTCGAGCTCGGCCCACGAGAATTGTATAACGCCACTCAGGGGTTGACTGCGGCATTTCCTGCAACGAACTCGCCGCGACCTGTGAGCCTCGAGTGGACGTTTATCAACAACGCTCAAACCACAAGAGGGGATATTCTCGTGCTCAACAAATTCATGGCTCGATTGTGCCCTACGCGCTCGAGGTGTGCGGCTTGCCGATCTGCCTGGGGATCGACGATGTGTTCAATTACACCTCGCTCTCCTCGGCGAGCGTGCCGCCGACGCCCGCCGACTACAACGATGTGACCGGGCTCGGCGTGCCGTACGCACCGAAGCTCATCCATGAGGGATGAGATTCAAGATCGGCGATAGTCGATGATGGCCATCCGGGGTGCCGCGCCCCGAGCGCGCGGAGGCCTCGCGTCCGGCGAGAAACACGTTGGAGCAAACCGTTTTCGCCGCATACGCGGCGCCGATCCGAATGACCTCGGGAGGCTCGAGCCAGCAGACGAGGAGGAGCACGGGGAGCGCAATCGCCGCGATCGCGCCGCTGATGAGCGCGACGCGTCTCAATGCCTCAGCTCCCGGTGGTGCCGAACGGCAAGCGGCCGAGAAGCTCCGCTGCGCCGTTCCAGAACACCTGGATGCCGATGCAGAAAAGGAGAAAGGCCGAGAGGCGCACGATGATCGTGGTGCCGGTCGGGCCGATCGCATCGGCAATGCGCGCCGAGTTCCGGTAGAGCGCATAGATCAAGAGCGCGAGCAAGAACACCGCGCTCAGCGTTTGCAGAAAGAACGCGAACAGGGGAGCGTGAAAGCCCGTCGGGCGGCCGGCACCGATCGAAATGGCAACCGAAATGGTGCCGGGCCCGGTGGTGAGGGGCATCGTCAAGGGATAAAAGGCGATGCGGCTCGGAGGGGTATCCGCGGCGGCACGCGGATAGGCGGGCGCCTCGCTGCGCCGCTGCTCGGTCGCATCGGGCTCGTTCAGCATCCTCCACCCCGACATCGACACGACGATACCACCCGCGACCCGCAGCACCGGTATCGATATGCCGAAGAAACTGAGCACGTAGGCGCCGACATAGAGCGAAGCGGCCACGAGGCAAAACGCATAGATCGATACCCAGCGCGACACGTGCGAGCGAACCTTGGGCGCCATCCCCTGGGTGGCACCGAAGAAGATGAAGGCACCGGAGAGGGGATTGACGATCGAGAACAGCGCGCCGAAGGCGAGCAGGAAGGTGGTCAATTGAGAAGCGCCGAGCCCACGCTTTCCTCGCTGCCCGCGGCCTTGAGCTCCATCGGTCGATCCCGCTCGAGGATGCGCTCGAGAATTCGGGGTATCTCGAACACCGCACGATTCTCGATGCGCGACAGGTTGGCGCGGAAACCCTCGTAGCGATCGATGATCTGCGCGACGCCCTCGCGCACGAACCGGAACGACTCGAGCACCACGCCCACGTCGCTTTCCCTGACCCAGTCGGTGTTGTAGCGCTCCTGCGGCATGGTCCAGGTATTGCGCACCACGATCACGGGCAGTCCCTGCTGCACGGCCTCGCTGATGCTGCCGGGGCCGGGCTTGCCGATGAAGAAATCGCTGAGCTGCATGTAGTAGCGGATCTCCGAGGTGAAGCCCAGAACCAAGCGCGGCGCGCTAGCGCTCATCGTGCGCAGCCGCTCCGCCAAGGCCGCATTGTGCCCGCAGATCATGATGAGCTGCGTCTCATCGAGCCGTCTTGCGATCCCTTGCATGGCGCGCGATCCGTGACCGCCGAACAGTACGAGCCCCGTCGGGCGGTCGGGGTCGAGCCCGAGCTTTTCGAGCTCCGCGCGCCGATCGATGCGCGACTCGACGTAGAAATCCGGACGGATGATCATTCCGGAGGTGAGATGGATGCGCTCATCGCCGTAGCCGAGCGCTCGCGCCTGGGTGGCCGCCTTGGGCGTGCCACAAATGAAGTGCTGCGCCTGGCGCGGCTCGATCCAGAAGTGCGGCGGAAAGTCGGCGAGATCGGTGAGAATGGTCACGTAGGGTGCGCCCGGCCGGGCGGCGGCGAAGCCCTCGTACATCGGGCGATTGAAATTCGGAATGAGCGAGACGACCATGTCGGGCTTGGTCCTGCGCCAATGCCGCTTGAGGCGACTCGCCATCGAGCGGTGACTCAAGCGGATGAGCGCCTGCAGGAGCTTCAGCTCCTGCGCGAGCCCCATGCTCCAGCCGCGGGCGAGCCGCGTG
>DATHCO010000246.1:0-14316 GCA_035319505.1 Steroidobacteraceae bacterium
GCGCACGCCAGTGCGCTCGGCGCCGTGCTCGCCAGGCGCGGGCTGGCCCTCGATATGAGGAAGCTGCGCGCCCGCAATCGCACGTTCGCTACGGCGGCTGCGGAGCGTTCGAGGCGCTCGCACCAGGTTACGCGCCGGCTCGGACAGAGCCTCGATCGACTGGAACGAACGCTGCGGGCGGCGCGCAGTGGCTCGAAGTGACGGTGTGACCGCCCGCTTCTGGCAATGCCTGGTCCTGGGCCACCTTTCCCTGGCGGCGACGCTCGCCGGACTTCTCGCAATCCTCGAGCGCTTACCGGGACGGGAGGCGGTCCTGATCGCATTCGCGGCCTTCCTCGCGTTCCCCGCACTGTTCCTGGTCATTTCCTTCTCGATCTCCCTTGCTTGCACGCGGGGCGATACGAGCCCGTTGATCTCGCGCATCGCGCTCGCCCTGCGCGCGCTCCTCATCGAGTCCGTGCAGCTTCCGCGCGCGATTGCCGCCATGATCGTCGCACCCCGGAGCGCGGCCTCGCAGACCCTTGCCGCCGGCGCAGCGCTGCGGCCGGTGATGCTGATTCACGGGATCCTCAGCAATCATGCGATCTGGAAGCCCTGGTTCGGGAGGCTCCAGGCCGCCGGCTTCGCTCCCGTCCACGCCATCGACCTCGAGCCCTTCCTCGGTGATCTCGATTCGCATGCGGCGAGCGTGATCGAGGAGTTGCGCGCGCTGCAGCGCCGCTGCCGGGGGGCGCGCATCGCAATCATCGCCCACAGTCGGGGCGGCCTCGTCGCGCGCGGGGCGCTCGATGCGCTCGGTCCGGCGGTGATCAGCCAGGTGATCACGATCGGCTCGCCGCATCACGGCTCAGCCATCGCTCGGCTCTTTCCAGGCGCGGCGGCGCACGAGGTGCGTCCCGACTCGCCATGGCTTTGCGCGATGCGCGCGCGCGAGGCTCTGGGGCCGTCGGTGCCCTTCACGAGCATCTACAGCATGCAGGACAACCTGGTCGTCCCTGCGCGGACCGCCCTCCTTCACGGGGCGCGGGTGATCGAGCTCAAGGGCCTGGGCCATCTGTCGTTGATGGGCTGTCGATCCTCGATCGAGCGCGCGATCGGCGCCTTGAGCTAGCCGCCGCCGTCGGCGAGCTTCGGGAGGTATGAGTGGCTTCAATCGACGATCTGGAGAGCCTCTTGGCACGCAAGGATGCGGTGTTGGCCCGCTTGGACGCGAGCCCCGCGCTGAGCGGGCGCGTGCGAGAATTGCGTGCCTGGCAAGCGGCGCGGCTCGCCCAGACCTATGCGGACTTGAGCCGCGAGCCGCGGCATGCCGCGGCGGTGGAGTTTTTCATGACCGATCTCTACGGCCCACAGGAGTTCGCGCGTCGCGACCGCGACTTGAGGCGTGCATTGCACTCGCTGAAGCGGATGCTGCCCGCACCGGCACTGCGGGTGCTCGAGCGCGCCGTGGCCCTCGATGTAGTGAGCGCCGAGCTCGACGAGAAAATGGCCGAAGCGCTGCCCGCGGGTCCGATCACCCCGGCTTCCTATGCTGCGGCCTACAGGAGCATCGGCAACCTGCCTGAACGAGACCGGCAGATCGATCTCTTGGTCGCCATCGGCGAGGATCTGGACCGCTTCGTGCGCCGCCCGTGGGTCGGGATCGCGCTGCGCGCCGCCCACGTTCCTGCGCACGCGGCGGGATTCGGCGTGCTGCAGGATTTCCTCGAGCGCGGGTTCGATGCGTTTCGGCAAATGCCGGGCGCCGAGAAATTGCTCGCTGCCATTCGCGAGCGCGAGACGCGCTTGATGGAGGCCTTGTTCAGCGGCTCCAACACCATTCCGGGAGCGGATCCTCTATGGACACGGGCACCTACGACTACGTGATTGTCGGCGCCGGCTCAGCGGGGTGCGTGCTCGCCGCGCGCCTGACGGAGCGCGCGGATCTCAAGGTCCTCTTGCTCGAGGCGGGCGGCCCCGATTCGAGTCCGTTCATTCACATGCCGGCGGGGCTTGCGCGGTTGGTAAACGACGCGCGGGTCGACTGGCGCTACTACACGGAGCCCGAGCCTGCGCTCTGCGGTCGCCGACTGTACTGGCCGCGCGGACGGGTGCTCGGCGGCTCGAGCTCGATCAACGCGATGTGCTACACGCGCGGCCACCCGCGCGACTACGACGAGTGGGCCGAGCTCACGGGGGACGAGTGGAGCTACGCGCGCGTCCTGCCCTACTTCCTGAAAGCCGAGGACCGGGTGGCGGGCGCGAGCGCCTACCACGGTCAGGGGGGACCCTTGAGCGTCAGCGATCTGAAGTATCACAACCCCCTGAGCGCGCTGTTCGTCGAGGCGGCCGTCGCCTGCGGTCTGCCCCGCAATGCCGACTTCAACGGCGCCACGCAGGAGGGCGTCGGCTTCTATCAGGTGACCCAGCGCAAAGGACGGCGCTGCAGCAGCGCCGTCGGATATCTCCGGCCGGCTCTTGCCCGGAGCAACCTCGAGGTGCGCACGGGCTGCCTCGCGACTCGTGTGCTCATCGATGGGCGCCGCGCCTGCGCCGTGGAGTATCGCGAGAGGGGCGCGACCTCCCTCGCCCGCGCCGAGCGCGAAGTCTTGCTCGCCGCCGGGGCGCTCGGATCCCCACAGTTGCTGCTCCTCTCCGGGATCGGACCGCCCGATGAGCTCAGCGCCTTGGGGATTCCCGTTCTCGTGCGAAGTCCCGAGGTCGGCAAGAACCTGCAGGATCATCTCGATTTCTGCACGCTGAGCAAGTGCACCCGGCCGATTACCTATGACTTCAGCCGCGGCCGCGAGCTCATCGTGGCGCTACGTTATCTGTTGACGCGCAGCGGCCCGGGCGCCAGCAACATCGCCGAGGCGGGCGCTTTCGCACGCTCGAGCCGCGCCGAGGACTCACGCCCCGACTTGCAATTGCATTTTGTTCCCGCCCAGCTCGACGATCACGGCCGCAACCGCCTGCCGGGTCACGGCTTTACGATTCACGCCTGTGGTCTGCGGCCGCGCAGCCGCGGCGAGGTGAGGTTGCGCTCGGCCCGCCCCGAAGACCCACCGCGCATTCGCCCCGGCTATCTGAGCGATCCACGCGATCTCGCAGTCTTGCTGGAAGGCATCGATCTATCTCGCGCGATCATTCGCGCAGCGCCGTTCGCCCCGTTTCGCGGCGAGGAGATATTCCCGGGAGAAGGCGTCACGACACGCGCGGGCATCGAAGAGGTCGTGAGGCGTAAGGCCGAGACGATTTATCACCCGGTCGGAACGTGCCGCATGGGCCGGGATCTTGACTCCGTCGTCGATGCCGAGCTGCGCGTGCGCGGCGCGCAGGGAATTCGCGTGGTCGACGCGTCGGTCATGCCGCGCCTCATCGGTGGCAACACCAATGCGCCGACGATCATGATCGCCGAAAAGGCTGCGGCCGGCGTGCTCGCTACCCTATCATAAACTTCTCGAGATCCCAGGAGATCCGCCATGAACTTCACGCTCACCTCATCGGCATTCTCACACCAAGGCGCCATTCCTCGTCTATACACCTGCGAGGGCAAGGATTGCTCGCCGCCGCTCGAGTGGGCGGGCGCCCCGCCCTCGACCGCGAGCTTCGTGCTCATCGTCGATGATCCCGACGCGCCCGACCCCAAGGCACCGAAGATGACGTGGGTACACTGGCTCGTCTACAACATCCCCGCAGCGACCCACGCTCTTCGAGAGAATGCCGCCGCGCAAGGGCTCCCCTCGGGCTCGAGCCACGGCCTCAATGATTGGAAGCGCACGGGTTATGGCGGACCTTGTCCTCCGATCGGTCGACATCGGTATTTTCACAAGCTCTACGCGCTCGATACGCTGCTCGAGAATCTGCACCGTCCTACCAAGGCCGAGCTACTCGCCGCCATGCGGGGTCACGTGCTGGGCGAGACACAGCTCGTCGGAACCTATCAGAAGGAACGCTGAGCGCGCAGGAATCAACGCTGAGCGCGCCGCAGGAACGCCGATCTGACGGTGGGAACGCCGAGGTCGCTGGAAGGATTTGCCGCTGCCGCGGCTTTACTCCGCGTGGGTCTGCCCGTTTTCCGCTCGGGCTCGTCCGCTCTCCTCGCGCAGGATCACGCGCGTATTGCCGCTTGCAAGAACGTCGACGAAGTCGCGAATGCGCGCAGTCGACGACAGGAGCTTGTGCTGTTGCCAATAGACTTCACGCACTCGATGGTGCGGCACGCCGAGCTTCTCGGACAACGCTGCGATGATGAAATCATGATCCGTCGTCGACTCGCTCTCGGGAGTCGATTCTCTATCGAGCACGCGGATTTCCCTCTGGGGCTTCGAATCAAGGCCACTTCACTAAATTCGAGGAAATTCTAACAAGCATGTGCCCGCGGCAGAATAGGTAGAAGTCACCAGCGTCTCTTCGTTTTTGCAAATTCGATCTAATTCAGCATGTTGCTAAATCTAGTTCAGCTACTTGCGCATGAGCCAGGCGATGATCGAGAGCGCCGCGCTCAGAATCAACAGGGTGGTGATGGGGAAAAAAAGCTTGAATCCCGGCCGATCGATGATGATATCGCCCGGCAGGTGAAACAAGGGCAATCGCTTGAGCCAGGGCCAAAGGAGCCCGACCACGACGAGCAGCGCTCCCAGCACGACAAGCCAGCGGTTCACGGCACCCAACGCGGTTCGCGCGCCTCTCCCCGGGCGCCCGTCGCTCCCACCCTGGAGATCGCCGTGTGCCACTCGAGACTGTAGAGCGGATTGTCGAGTGCGTGGATCTCCAGCTCGCAGCCGTTGCAGGATCGCGGATCGATCGCGCGAATACACAGCGCGCGGCCGAGCACCTCCCTGATGCGGGTATCGAACTCGTCACGCAGCCGCAGCGTGTCGTCAAGGGGCGGCGCCTGCTCCGTGATGATTCCGATTCGGCCGATTTGACGCAGAGTCTTCCACCTGTTGGGGATCAAAAAGACGCGGGTTAACAATAGAGGCGGCGGCCACCCTGGGGGAGGGCTGCCGCCGCCTTGCACAGCCGTCTCGAGACTACTGGACGGTAATCTGAACCGGCTTCTTCTGCAGCGCTTCAGTCTTCGGGATGTGCACCGTGAGGATCCCATCCTTGCTCTCGCAGCAGATGGCATCCGCGTTCACATTGTCGGGAAGCGAGAAGCTGCGCTCGAAGCTGCCATAGAAGCTCTCCGTGCGGTGATACTTCTCGTTCTTGTCTTCCTTCTGCTGCTTGCGCTCACCCTTGACGGTGATCATTCCATCATCGAACGTCACCTGGACGTCTTCTTTCTTGACGGCCGGCAGCTCCGCCCGGATCAGGTACTCCTTATCGGTCTCGCTGATGTTGACGGCAGGCGACCACTCGAACTCCTCCATCGCCCCGCGCGGCCACTTCGCAAAGCTCGCCGGCAGAAAACGGCGGAAGAAGGAATCTACATCCATGAATGGATCCCAACGTACCAGGTTCATACATCCTCCTTTTCAGACCGCCCCGATCTGACTTTCTCTCGTTACCCTTATCACGAACGACATAATGAGCTGGATCGCGATGAAATGGGATCCGAAAATCTACCTAGTCGCTAGCGCCTGCCGCAACGCCCCTGAGCGCGTGCGGCGACCCCGGGGCACCCACGGATCAGTCGACGGCGGTGCCGTCGCTGCGCAGGACCTTGTGCACCCTGCCCTGCCCCGATAAGCGCGACAAGTAGTCGGCGGTCGCGCGTACGTCCTCATCGTCGAGGCCGCGCCAGAATCGCACGAGGTCCTCATCGACGTTGTGCCGGCTGCCCTCGGCGAGCTTCTGGAGTTGCGTCACCAAGTAGGTATAGTGCTGGTTGCGCAGAGATGGGATGAATCCCTCTTCATCGCCGTGGGCGTCGGCGCGATGGCAGGATGCGCACTGCTTCTCGAAGATGCCTTGGCCGAGGTCCACCCGTGCGCCGTCGCCCGGTTGTGCCGGGCCCGATACCTTGACGTTGTTGAGGTAGGCGGCGATATCGACCCAGCTTTGCGGCTCGCGCAAGCCCGTGTGCGCGACCACCCGCTGCATGATGGCGCTGTCGCGCTCCCCGCCCGAGAAGTTGGCCAGTTGGCGCACGATGTATCGGAATCGCTGGCCCGCCAGCGCAGGGATGGCATGATCGGGGTCTCCCTGAGCCTCGGCGCCGTGACAGCGCGCGCAGGAGTGGCGAAATTCGATCGCGCCGCGCTTGGGATGCGCGTCGAGCTCCAAAGCCTGCTGGGTAGCATGGTCCACCGCTTGCTCGGAGGGCCGGGCAGCCTGGCTCACGAGGCTCGATGAGGCCGCGAACAGCACGAGAGTGATGGGAACGTAGAGGGCTTTCACGCGGCTTTTGTCCTGCGTCCGGTCCAAATTCACAGGTTGCTCGAATGCCAGGTTAAGCTGCATAAGGGATCAGCGCAATCGATTGCGGCAATCCACGGCCCGGCCTCCCCGGAGCCGACGAACCCGCATTTGATATGCTATTGAACTACCTATCGGACTCTACGAAGTAGAAACACTATGATTAAGCCAAACGAGAAGGCCGGCGCACCGACGATTTTCGTGGTGGACGACGATGACGGGATGCGCCGGGCGCTCGACACGCTGCTCTCCACCGTTGGCTACAAGACGGCCGTCTTCGCCCGACCCACCGATTTCCTCGCCCAGTACCAGGCCGATGTGCCCGGGTGCCTCGTGCTGGACATTCGCATGCCGGAGATGAGCGGCCTCGAGGTCCAGCAACAGCTCAATCGCAGAGGCTCGATGCTTCCGGTGATCTTCATCACCGGACACGGCGATGTGCCGATGGCCGTTCAGGCGATGAAGGAGGGTGCCTTCGAGTTCATCCAAAAGCCGTTTCGCGATCAGGACTTGCTCGATTGCATCAACCACGCGCTCAAGCAGGACGCCGAGAATCGCAGTACTGCGGCGCGCCGCTCCGACGTGCTGCATCGGCTCGAGTCGCTGACTCCTCGCGAGCGCGAGGTGATGAACCTGATCGTCGAGGGCAGTGCCAACAAGGTGATCGCAATCGATCTCGGGCTCTCCGAACGTACCGTCGAGATCCATCGCGCGAAAGTGATGGAGAAGATGGGCGCGCGCTCGGTCGCGCACCTGGTGAGGCTCCATCTCACCTTGAGCGACGACACGTAAGGGGTATGCTAGCCCCCGGCAAGCGCCACCCCGGGGTTCACTTGATCACACGACTTCGGCTCATCGGCCGAGTGCTGCTCTTGGCAAGCACCATCGCAGCCCATCGCGGCATCGCGAGTCCGCCGCCCCTGCCGGGCAGCCCCGTGCCAGGGGAGATTGCGCTCGTCGATTCCGTGTACAGCCGATCGGGCTCCTCCCTCCTCTGGACGAATCACGGATCGCCCACCCGGCAGTCGGTCGAGTTCGTGCAGGTTTTGCGCGGCGTCGATACGCTCGGGCTACGGCCCGAGGACTATGCCACCGACGCCTTGGGTGCCGCCTTGAGCGAGCAAAACGCCGGGTCCTCCGAGGCCGATCGCACCCGCTTCGATCGATGGCTGAGCACGGCCGCGGTGCGCCTCGTGAGCCACTTGCACTACGGGCGCATCGATCCGCGTACCGCGGGCTTTGAGCTCGCCGAGCCGCGTAACGACCTGGACGTGGCGGCGACCGTCTACGCCCTCACCTCCGCCCCCGACGTCGCGGGGTCGGTCCGCGAGGTGGAGCCGCATTTTTATCACTACTCGCTCCTCAAGAGCGCCCTCGCCCGCTATCGAACGCTCGCCTCCGACCCGGCATTGACGCAATTACCGAGCCTCGGGCGACGCGCGCTGCGCGCGGGCGATGTGTATTCGGGGACGCCCAGCCTTCGGCGCTTGCTGATCGCCGAGGGAGACCTTCCGGGGCCCGCCGACGGCGCCGATACGATCGATGCGGCGCTCATCGATGCGCTCAAGCGCTATCAGGACCGCCACGGGCTCACCGTCGACGGCGTGCTGAGCGGGGCCACGTTTGCCGCGCTCACGACGCCGATGACGCAGCGGGTGCGACAGATCGTGCTCACGCTCGAGCGCTGGCGATGGCTGCCCGCGTTCAGCTCCCCGCCCATCATCGTCAACATTCCAGAATTCAGACTGTTCGCCTTCGAGACGACGGCCGATCGCGTCGCGAGCATTCTGCAGATGCCGGTGATCGTGGGTGAGGCCTACCCGAGCAAGCGCACGCCGGTTTTCGTGGGAGACTTAAAGTACGTGGTCTTCAGGCCCTACTGGGACGTCCCGCGCAGCATCACGCTGCACGAGATGCTCCCGAAGGTTCGTGCTCATCCGCAGTACCTGCAAAAAAATCATCTGGAGATCGTTCGCGGCGAGGGCGACGACTCGCCGGTCCTACCTCCCACCCCGGAGGCTATCGCGGCGTTGGCGGCGGGCTCGGTTCGGCTGCGTCAGCAACCGGGCGAGGACAATGCGCTCGGGCTGATCAAGTTCCTGTTTCCCAATGCGCATAACGTGTACATGCACTCCACGCCCGCGCACCAGCTGTTCAAGGCGTCGCGGCGCGCGTTCAGTCACGGCTGCATCCGCGTGAGCGATCCGACGGCGCTCGCGGTCTACGTGCTGCGGGGCATCCCCGGCTGGGATGCCGCACGGGTCGGGGAGGCGATGCACGCTGCCGCCCCCTCGCGCGTCACGCTCGAGCAGCCGATTCGCGTCATGATTCTCTACGGAACCGCCATGGCGACGGAGGCCGGACCGGTGCAGTTCTTCGACGACATCTACGGTCATGACCGCAGGCTCGAGACGCTGCTGGGACTCAAGTCCATCATCGCGGATGCGGGTGGCTCGCGCTGACAAAGCGAGCGTCTCGGCCCCGAGGCGCGGCTCATGCCAGGAAGGCGGCCGCCTCCTGCGCAAGGACTTGAGCCTCCTCGACGGCGATCGCGCAGAGATCGACCGAGCTCGACTCCGCACTGATCCGCTGCGAGCCATGCGTCGCTGCGAGATTTCTCCGCGCATCGATCGTGATTCCGGCCCAGCTGAGCTCGCTTAGGATCTGCGCGCGAATCTGCGGCACGTGCTCGCCGATGCCGCCTCCGAAGGCGATTCCATCGGCCCCACCCAATACCGCAAGATACGCTCCGACGTACTTGCGCGCGCGATAGCAAAAAAGATCCAGCGCAAATCGCGATTCCGGCGTCTCGCTCGCCATGAGCTGGCGCACATCGCCGCTGAGTCCGGACACGCCGAGCAAGCCGCTGCGCTCGTTGAGCTGCTCCTCGAGCTTTCGAGCCGACCAGCGTCGCCGTCGCTGCAAGTACAGCAGCAGTCCGGGATCCAAGTCCCCGCAGCGAGTGGCCATCACGAGACCCTCGAGCGGCGTGAAACCCATCGAGGTGTCGACCGGCTCCGCATCGCGGATCGCTGCAATCGAGCAGCCGGCGCCCAATTGAAGGGAGATGAGCCGCCCCCCGGCAGCGCCTCGTTTCATGCGCTGCCACTGAAGCCACAGATGGCGGTGCGCGAGCCCATGAAAGCCGAACCGATGGAGCGGCGCGCCGGGAGCGAGATCCTCGGAGATCGCATAGCGCCGCGCGAGCCTCGGCAGCCGAGCGAAGAAGGCGGTATCGAAGGCGGCGACGTGCGTCGCGGAGGGAATGACCTTGCGCGCAGCCCGAATCCAGGCGAGCGCCGGCGGATTGTGAAGCGGCGCGAGCTCGGCCAGCTCGGCGATGCCCCGCTCGACCGCCGCATCGATGCGGCAGGTCGCGCTAAATCGGTCCCCGCCGTGGACCACGCGGTGCGCGACCACTCGAAACGGGTCACGGCAGCCGGCGATGAATCGGCGCAGCGCTTCGGCCGGATCGGGCCGCTCGTCGGCGATGCTCGACTCCGAGATCTTGCGCAGACCGTGGTCGAAGGACGCCAACTTGACGGACGAGCTGCCCACATTGACGGTCAGCACCGTCAATGATTCGCCTCCGTCCCCTGCTGCCAGCGCCAGTTGCGGATCTCGGGCAGGTCTACTCCGTTCTTGCAGATGTACCGCTTGTGCTCGATCAATTTATCGCTGAGCTGCTGCTTCAAGTAGGCACCGCGGCTGCCAGTCTGCGGCAAGCGGTCGATAGCATCCATCACCAGATGGAACCGATCCAGGTCATTGAGTACGGTCATATCGAATCGGGTGGTGACCGTTCCCTCCTCCTTGTACCCCCGCACGTGAATATTATCGTGATTGGTGCGCCGGTAGGTGAGTCGGTGGATCAACCACGGATATCCGTGAAAGGCGAAGATCACGGGTTTGTCCCGCGTGAACAGGTCATCGAAGTCCACATCGCTCAAACCATGCGGATGCTCGGCACGCGGTTGCAGCTTCATGAGATCGACCACGTTCACCACGCGGATTCTCAGGGCCGGCAGATGCTCGCGCATGATGCTCACCGCCGCAAGCGTCTCGAGCGTCGGCACGTCGCCGCAGCAGGCCATCACCACATCCGGCGCCTCCCCCTGGTCGTTCCCTGCCCACTGCCAGATGCCCACGCCTTCGCTGCAATGCTTGATCGCGGCATCCATGCTCAACCATTGCGGCGCGGGATGCTTGCCGGCAATCACGACGTTGACGTAGTGCCGGCTGCGCAGGCAGTGGTCCATCACGGACAACAGGCAGTTGGCGTCCGGAGGGAGGTAGACGCGGACGATTTCCGCCTTTTTGTTGACGACGTGATCGATGAAGCCGGGGTCCTGGTGGGTGAAGCCGTTGTGGTCCTGACGCCAAACATGCGATGCCAATAAGTAGTTGAGCGACGCTATCTTTGCGCGCCATGGAAGGTGGGCGGTAACCTTCAACCACTTGGCGTGCTGATTGAACATCGAGTCGACGATGTGGATGAACGCCTCGTAGCAGTTGAACAGTCCGTGACGCCCGGTGAGGAGATACCCCTCGAGCCAACCCTGGCATTGATGCTCACTCAACACTTCCATCACTCGGCCGCTGCGGGCGAGTGACTCGTCGCCCGGCAGGAGTGCGGCCTCCCATTGCCGATCCGTCGCATCGAAAAGCGCCTGCAACCCATTGGAGATGGTTTCATCCGGGCCGAACACACGAAAATGTCGCTCACTCTCGTTGAGCTTCACCACCTCGCGCAGAAAGGGTCCGAGCACCCGCGTATCTCCCTCGCCGGAAGTGCCCGGTACCGGGACGTCCGCGGCGAACACAGAGAAATCGGGCATGCGCAAATCCCTGAGCAGCAGCCCCCCATTGGCGTGTCTATTCGCGCCCATCCGCCGCTCGCCGCGAGGCGCGAGATCGCGCAGCTCCGCGCGAAGGCGGCCTTGCTCATCGAACAGCTCCTGCGGCCGGTAACTCCTCAGCCACGCCTCCAATTGCTCGAGGTGTTGCGGGTTGCCCGCCGGATCGGACAAGGGGACTTGGTGCGAGTGAAACGTGCCTTCCACACGAACACCGTCGACGACCTTCGGGCCGGTCCACCCTTTCGGTGAATTGAACACGATCATCGGCCAGCGGGGACGCGTGAATTCGCCCTGATCCCGGGCGTTGCGTTGAATGCGTTGGATCTCCCCGACCACGGCATCGAGGCTCGAGGCCATGCTTTCGTGCATCAGATCGGGCTCGCAGCCTTCCACGAAGTAGGGCTTCCAACCGTAGCCTCGAAGCAGCTGGTCGAGCTCTTCGTGGCTGATGCGGGCGAGCAGTGTCGGGTTCGCGATCTTGTAGCCATTGAGATGCAGGATGGGCAGAACGGCACCGTCGGTAATCGGATTCAGGAACTTGTTCGAATGCCAAGCGGTCGAGAGCGGGCCGGTCTCAGCCTCGCCGTCACCGATCACGCAAGCGACCACGAGACCCGGGTTGTCGTACACGGCACCGAAGGAGTGGCTCAAGGAGTACCCGAGCTCGCCGCCCTCGTGAATGGAGCCCGGACACTCCGGCGAGGCGTGGCTCGGTATGCCCCCCGGGAACGAGAACTGGACGAAAAGCTTGCGCAACCCCTCCTCATCCTGGCTGATGTTGGGATAGATCTCGCTGTAGGTCCCCTCGAGATAGGTATTGCTCACGACCGCCGGACCCCCGTGACCGGGTCCCGAGACGTAGATCATATCCAGGTCGTACTTCTTGATGACTCGGTTCAAGTGCGCATAGATGAAGTTCTGCCCGGGTGTGGTGCCCCAGTGCCCGAGCAGGATGCGCTTGATGTCGGCGGCGACGAGCGGCCGCTTGAGAAGCGGATTGTCGTAGAGGTAGATCTGGCCCACGGAGAGGTAATTGGCGGCGCGCCAATAGGCATCGATCGTTCGTAACTCCGGTGCCGTCAGCGTGAGTGTCTTCATGTCAGGCCCAGCATAGCGAGCATATTCGACCATGGTGAGCACTCTGCCATATTCGTAGCAACCGCATAGTCACTTCCTCCTTTACCTACCGCCGCCCCGGCCTGCCCGAGAAAGTACGGGTGGGAGATGACACGCACGTGTCGAATTGGAGCGCCATAGCCGGTGGTGCGAAATCACCCACCAGCGACTAGAATCTCCCGCAAAGGGGCTGGCACGGGGGTGTATGTTGAGGGCACAACAGATACGGTGCGAACGCGCAGCGGCTCTTGTGGCAATCCTGCTCACGGCCGGCGCCCTCGCGGATCAGCCGGCCGCCACGACGTCGTCGAGCCCGGCCTCGAGCGGCGCACCCAATAGCCTGCCACAGACGAGTTTTCTCTCCTCGCTCAAACAGTCTCTCAGACAGGGCTACGATCACGAAGTGGTCCGCGGCCATTTCGAGCTCGGCTCGCCGCCGAACGTGCGCCGATATTATTGCTTGGTCGATGTGAAGACAGGTCGACGAGAGCCAAACGGGGTGCTCGGAGAGACCGTCGCCTTGCCCGATGGGAGCACCGGCGTCAAGAACAGCGCCGTGTCGCTCTACAGCTGCGATTTGGCGGAGCAGCGGGGAATGCTGGTCACAGCGGGCTACGCGTTGAGCGGCGCTGCTGCTGGCACGAGCGCCGGCGCGGGCACGAGTGCTGCCGCGGGCACGAGTGCCGCCGCTGCGAACGCGGCGCCGTCGGCTGTGTCCGCATCGAGTTCGGGGACTCCTTCGGCCCCATCAGCTGCGGTGCCGCCGGCCGCCGCCACAAACGCCGCCACAAACGCCGCCACGCCTGCCGCCGCCTCGGATGCGAGCCCACCGGCCGCGATACCGGCCGTGAGCGCGCCGCCGGCGCTCGCTGCTGCGACGGTTCCCGCTCCCACCCGCGCAGCGCCTCCATCGGCCGGCGGGACCGGCGGCTCCTCGCCCGACCGGATCGACGTTTCCGGTGTGAAGCTCGGTATGCCGCTCGATGAGGTGCGCCGGGTCCTCAAGAGCAAGAGGCTGCTCGACTACCGCGAGTCGACGGAAACGCTGAGCTATCTGGACTCCGCCAAGGGCCCCATGCACCCCCTCGCCGGCGGGCGCTTCGTGAACGTCATTGCGGCATGGACATCGCCTCCGACCTCGGCGGGCGGCGACCCTTTCGAAGTGGATGGCGAGTCGTACGAGGTGATGCTCACGCCGATCCCCGGCAAGGAGCGGGTGATGGCCATCGTTCACTCCGTCGGATACTCACCGATGAACGCCATTCACGAGCTCGCCCTCGAGCAGGGTTTGGTCAAGAAATACGGCGGTTTCAGCGGATCCGATGACCTCCCTCTGTCTCCCACCTGGCGATTTCAAAATGGCGGCGCGGTCGAGGTCGGTGATTCCTGCAACCGCCGCGGGCTCTTCGGTCACCTCGGCGACTTCAACGTCGTAACGAGCCGCGAGAATCTCGCACTCGAGAAAACGGCCGAGGAATTTCGATTCCAGCTCGAGCACTGTGGGATAGCGATCGTCACCGAGGATCATTTCACCGCAAACGGAGGTGCGCTGCCCGAGGACCGTCTCGTGACCCGATACACCGTCACTGCTTACAGCCCTGCAATCGGTCTCGACGGCGCTCAGGCGGCCGCGGAACTCATCCACGCGGCCGGGGCAGCGGTCAAGAGGAGCCAGGCCGCCGAAAAAGTGCCGGACCTTTGACCCGCGCCTCGCGCGCGGCTCGCCTCGCACGCTCACTTCGACAACAAGCGGCCATAATCGCTCAGCAGAATCTGGATCCCTACGTAGCCGTTGAACTTCGGCTCGCCGCCGGTGGTTGCGCCGAGATTTCGCCCCGCCATGAACAGCGCGATGAAGCTCGGCGCGAGCTTGTACCGTCCACCGAGATCCAGAAGCTGATCGCGCGGCTCGATGCCGTTCGCATGATCGTAGTAGAGCTCCGCATCCAGCTCGAGCCGCTCCGTGAAGGAGTGTCCCATGACGAATCCCACGATC
>DATHCO010000247.1:0-20781 GCA_035319505.1 Steroidobacteraceae bacterium
CTCGAGGGTCAGATACCGGACGAGGCGCTGAAGCTGCCGAATCTGCCTGCATCGACCATGGCAACGCCGAGACCCGTGTTCAAATGAGCTTCGATGGCGCGCGAATGGCCCGGCGGCCGTGCGCGGCGCCTGTGATGGTACACTTGCTCGATGCGCTGCCGTCGCTTCATTTCGCTTCTGATGACGGCGCTCGCCGCCTTCGGGGGAGTGTGCACGAGGGCGGACGCTGCGCAAGAGAAGCGGCTCTACATCTACAACTGGGCCGATTTCATCGGCCCGAATACCATCGCCGAGTTCGAGAAGCTCACCGGCATCGAAGTCACCTACGACATCTATGATGCCGAGGAAACCATGGAGGCGCGCCTCCTCGCTGGCGGCTCCGGCTACGACATCGTGAGCGCGTCCACCGACTTCTTCAGCCGGGAGATCAAGGCGGGGGTCTACGAGACGCTGGATAAGTCGAAGCTGCCGAACTGGAACAATCTCGACCCGCGGATCCTCGCCATTCAGGCGGCGTATGACCCCGACAATGCCCATGCGGTACCGTATTTGCACTCGATCAACGGCTTTGCGTACAACGTCGACATGATCAAGGCACGCATGCCGAACGCACCGGTCGACAGCCTCGACATGCTGTTCAAACCCGAGATCGTCGCCAAGTTCGCCGACTGCGGTGTGACATTCCTCGACTCGGCCGAGGACGTCATTCAACTTGCGCTGAACTACCTGGGATTGGATCCCAACACGACGAAGCGCGAGGATTTCAAGGCCGCCGAGGAGCTGCTCCTAAAGGTCCGTCCCTACGTCCGCTCGTTCGACTCCGCCGAGTACTTGAACGGACTCGCGAACAGGGAGCTGTGCGTGGCGATGTCGTGGTCGAGCGACTATGCGCTCTCGCATGCACGGGCCCAGGCGGTGGGCGTCAACGTCAACCTGGCTTTCAGCGTTCCCAGAGAAGGCGCCAATGAGACCTTTTCATCGCTCCTGATTCCGGTCGGCGCACCGCATCCGGAGGCGGCGTACGAATTCATCAACTTCATTCTGCGGCCGGACGTGATTGCTGAGATAACCAACGCGATTTATTATGGCAATGACAATATCGCATCGCGCCCGCTGATCGATCCGCGAATTCTGGCCGACCCGACACTCTATCCGACGCCCGAAGTGGAAGCGAGGCTGTATAGATCCGCTGAGGTGAATGCCGCGACGGAGCGCATTCGCGTGCGCACATGGACGCGGATCAAGACCGCCAAGTGATCGAGCCTGATTCCTAGATGGACGAGGAGCCCCTCTTGGCACAGCACTCAAATCCAATCGTCGCCTTCACTCAGATGAAGGACGGAACCCGCGAGGACTACGAGCTTTTGGAGGTGTACGAGCGAGACTATCTGCGCGATCTGCCGCAGCGGATACTCACCGCGCTCGGACAGTTGTCGGCGGGACTCGCCGGGTACCCGGTGACTCGCCTCGAGCACTCATTGCAGACCGCCACGCGCGCGAAGCGCGACGGGGCGGACGAGGAGCTGGTGGTGGCGGCACTGATTCACGATATCGGCGACGAGCTGGCGCCCTACAATCACTCCGAGGTCGCCGCGGCGATCCTGCGCCCCTACGTGCGGCCCGAGGTCACCTGGATCGTCGAGCAGCACGGGCTTTTTCAGAGCTACTACTACGCGCATCATTTCGGCGGGGATCGGGAAGCGCGCGACCGGTTTCGCCAGCATCGCTGGTACCAGGCGTGCAGGGATTTTTGCGCGAAGTGGGATCAGAGCTCGTTCGATCCCCGGTATCCGTGGGAGCCGCTATCCGCGTTCGAGCCGCTGGTGGAGCGCATATTCACGCGCAAGGCCTGGGATCCTCGCTACGTTCGGCCGTACTTCATCAACGACGCCCGGCCGCCGGTCGACCCGGATGATGACTGAGGGACGCCGTACACGCTTTGCAGACCACGGATCTCGACCAGGCAGGTGCCCGGAGCGCGCCCTCAGCGCTCCGCCATCTGTGCATCGAGCAAGCGCTGGCGCTCGCTGCGGCGCATGAGGTAGCCCGCAAACAGCACGCACACACCCACCGCGCAGATGATGAGGCTCGCCAGGGCGTTGATGTCCGGACTCACGCCGAGCTTCACCTTGGAAAAGATCACCATCGGCAGCGTGCTCGCGCCCGGGCCTGAGACGAAGCTCGAGATCACCAGATCGTCGAGCGACAGCGTGAAGGAGAGCAGCCAGCTCGACGCGAGAGCGGGGGTGATGATCGGCAAGGTGGTATCGACGAAGGCGCGCACCGGACTCGAGCCCAAGTCCATGGCCGCCTCTTCCAGCGAGCGGTCGGCGCTCTGCAGCCGCGATTGCACGGTGATCGTGGCGTAAGCGGTGCAAAAGGCGATGTGCGCGATGGCGATGGTCGTGAAGCCGCGATGTGGCCATGCGAGCACGTGAAACATGGAGATGAACAGCAAGAGCTGTGTGATGCCGGTAATGATCTCGGGCATCACCAGGGGAGCGTTGACCATGCCGGTGAGTAGGAACCGTCCCCGAAACGCCGTGAAGCGTACCAGCGATATGGCCGCGAGCGTGCCCAAGACGACCGCGCCGGTCGACACCACGACACCGATCTCGAGCGACAGCCACGCCGAGTCGAGCACTTGCTGATTGTGCACGAGCTGACGATACCAAGCGGTGGAGAAGCCTCCCCACACGCTCACCAGCGAGGAGGCATTGAACGAGTAAGCGATCAACACCAAAATTGGAATGTACAGGATGGCGATGCCGATACAGAGCACCGTGATGAGAAACGGGGAGGGGCGATCCTGCACGTCAGGCCTCGAGCTGCTTCGTGTTGTAGTGCTGATAGATCGCGATGGGTCCGACCAGGAGTATCAGAAAGGCGACCGCCACCGCCGAGGCGACCGGCCAATCGCGGTTGCCGAAAAATTCGTCCCACAGCACGCGGCCGATCATGAGATTGTCGGGTCCCCCCAAGAGCGTCGGGATGACGAATTCCCCGACGGCGGGAATGAACACCAGCATCGAGCCGGCGATGACCCCTGGCATGGAGAGGGGCAGCGTCACGTCGAGGAAGGTGCGCCACGGGGGGCTGCCCAGATCGGCCGCTGCCTCGAGGAGCGAGTAGTCGAGCTTCTCGAGCGTCGCGAACAGGGGCAGCACCATGAACGGCAGATACGAGTAGATGATGCCGAGGTACACTGCGAGCGTCGTGTGCATGATCTTGAGCGGCGTGTGAATGACCCCGAGCCACATGAGCGCCGAATTGAGCAAGCCGGTCTCACGGATGATCCCTTCGAGCGCGTAGACGCGTAGCAGGAACGAGGTCCAGAACGGCAGGATGATCACCAAGAGCAGCACGCTCTGGGTGCTCTTCGAGGTGCGCGCAATGGCGTACGCCATCGGGTAGCCCAAGATGAGGCAGATCAAGGTAGAAAAAAACGCCGTCTTGATCGAATAAACGTAGGATAGCCCGTACACTTCGTCGGCGAAGAGGTAGCGGAAATTTCCGAGGCTCAGCGTGAAATGGATGTGCCAATCGGAATCGACGGATAGAATATCGGTGAATGGCGGCACTCGGACCGCCGTGTCGGCGAAGCTGATCTTCAATGCGAAAGCGAAGGGAATGAGGAAAAACACGAGTAGGTACAGCATGGGCGGCAGGATGATCAGCCACTTGCCATGCCGCATAAGCCACTCGGCGCCCCTCCTGCGGCGGCCTATCGTTACGCGGTCCGCAATGGCGATGCTCACCATGCCGCGCTACCCTTGGACGTGAGCCCGCGCAAAGGGAAGGCCGAAGGCGCTGCGAAGGCTCCACGCGCCCGTTCCGCCCACAACCGGCAGCGCCAGCGCTTGATCGATGCCTGCATATCGGCGTTGCATATCTATGGTCCCTCGCGTACCACCGTGGAGAAGGTGGTGGCGATCGCGAAGATGTCTCCCGGTATCGTCAGATTCTACTTCGACTCCAAAGCCGCGATGCTGGTGGCGTCGCTCCAATTCCTCGCCGCCGAATTTGAGGAACAAGTACTGGGTCCGGTCTCCAAGCTGAAGCAGAACCCGGTCGCTGCGCTCGAGTTGCTGGTGGATCTTTATCTCGACCCGGAGATTGCCAGTCCCCGCAAGGTCTCCGTCTGGTACGCGTTTTGGGGTGAAGCCAGCTCGCGGCAGGAATACTACGACATTTGCGGACAAAAGGACGAGAGCTTTGCGGCCCTCGTGCGCGAGCTCGTAGGGCGGCTGATCGACGAGACCTCTCAGCCGCAGCTCGACACCGATGGAATCGCGCTCGGCCTCATCGGCGTGCTCGAGATGCTGTGGCAGGATTTCGCCTTTCGAACCGAGGAGGAGATCGACCGCGCGGCCGCCAAGCGCCGCTGCATGGCGTACCTCGCGTCGGTCTTTCCCGGACAGTTCTCCCAACTGCCGTCTCGTGCTGGCAAGAGCCCGAGCGCGGCGACGGTGAGGCGATTCGCGGGATGGGCATACGGAGACGAGCGGGCGTGGTCGCTCGAGCGGGACGCACTGTTTCAAAGCGCATGGCAAATCGCCGCACACGAGTCGCAGCTCGACCATGCGGGCGACTTCCTCACGCTCGATATCGGCGTGGAGCGCGTCCTCCTGGTTCGGGACGCATTCGGGGTCTTGCATGCACTGCGCAACAGCTGTCCGGAAGTGCCCCACGCGTTGGTCACGCAGCCGACGGGTCGATTCGACCGCGCGATCGAGTGCCCGATCCACGGCCTGCAATTCGCGCTCGATGGGCGGCGAGCGGGGTCTACGCGCGTCGACCTGACGCCGCTGGAAATGCGCGTGGCGAGCGCTCTCGCCGTGGTGAGGTCACCGAGCTCCGATCGCGGCGCTCCGCCGCACCTGGTCGGCTGGTGCGCGGGCCGGCCCGAGGCTCTGAAGACGCTCGGGCGAGCTGCTGAGGTCGAGGTTGCGGCCAACTGGAAACTGCTCGCTGAGCAGTGGCTCGAGACCGCATCTCCCGGGGTATCGCCGGAGGGGGATTCGCTCGCATGGACGGCGAGGGCGGTCGAGGGCCCATCGAGCTGGAGCACTCGCGCGTATCGGAGCCTCGTGGGGCCGGCGGCGCTCACTCCGTGGACGATGCGCTTCATTGCCCCCAATCAATTGCTGCAATCGCGGCCCGATGGCGCGACGATCTGGCAGTTGATTCCCACGGGCAGCCGGCGCAGCCGCCTGCGGCGGCTCGACTTTACCGCGACGCCCGATGCGCGCTGCGCCGGGGCGACGCGATACCTCGCCGCGAGGCTCGTGCCCTGCGGACGACGTTCGGCACTCGAGGTCGCGGAGTCCGCGCAGCGCGGAGTGATCGACTTCGGCTACCGGGCAGCCGCCCAGAGTCCCATTCCGGCGGGCGTCACGTGGTTCAGGCGTTATGTCGCGGCGCACGTTCCGGCACTTACGCTCGAGCGGCCGCCGACCGAGACTTGAAGCGCTATAATTCACGCCCCGCCTGGCCTTATCGGAGAGAGCGCATGACTTTGGCTTCCTTGAGCACCAGTGACTGGCAAGCGCGCGCCTCGCGCCTGCGTTATGAGACACGACACCTCATCGACGGCAGATTCGTCGACTCGGTGGCGAAGGGGCGCTTCACCGTGGTGAATCCGGCCACGGGCTCTGCGCTGTGTGAAGTGAGCGCCGGCACCAAGGAGGATATCGATCTGGCCGTGGCGGCCGCCAAACGCTCCTATTACTCGCGAGTGTGGAGCCGAAAGGCGCCTCGAGACCGCATGGAGGTGCTGTCGACGTTCAGCCGGCTGATCCACGAGAATGCCGAGCGTTTCGCGCTGCTCGACACGCTGTGCATGGGCAAGCCCATCACCGACATGGTGAACATCGACGTGCCGGCGGCGGTGCGGAATTTCGCCTACTTCGCCGAGCTCATCGACAAGATCGACGGGGCGGTGACCAACACCGCCTCCGACGCGTTTCACTACATCCTGCGCGAGCCGCTCGGTGTCGTGGGTTGCATCGTGCCTTGGAACTATCCCTTGTTGATGGCCGCTTGGAAGGTCGCCCCGGCGCTCGCCGCCGGAAACTCCGTGGTATTGAAGCCGGCTGAGCAATCCCCGCTATCGGCGCTCTTGCTGGCCGAGCTCTTCATCGAGGCGGGTGGCCCACCGGGGGTCTTCAACGTGGTGAACGGCCTCGGCGAGACGGCCGGAGCGCCCCTCGCGTTGCACATGGACGTCGCCAAGATCGCATTCACGGGGTCCACCGAGATCGGCAAGCAAATGCTCGTGTATGCCGGTCAGTCCAACATGAAGCGCGTCGCCCTGGAGTGCGGCGGCAAGACCCCGCAGATCTTCCTCGCGGATCTACCCGATATGGATTCCGCGGTGACCTACGCCATCAACGGGATCTACGGCAACATGGGCGAGGTGTGCAACGCGGGCTCGCGACTGCTGATCGATAGGCCGATCGCCAAGGAGTTCATCGCGCGCTTCATCGAGAAGGGCAAGAGCGCGTACCGCGCCGGGGACCCATTGAATCCCGCAACCAACCTGGGGCCTCTGGTCACCTCCTCCCATCGCTCGCGCGTGCTGAGCTACATCAAGAAGGGCAAAACCGAGGGGGCGCACCTCGAATTCGGCGGCGACACGCCCGACCTACCGGGCGCCTATGTCAACCCGACCCTGTTCACGGGCGTGAGCAACGGCATGACCATCGCACAGGAGGAGATTTTCGGACCGGTCGCGGCGGCGATCGAGATCGACGGCATTGCGGAGGGCCTCAAGGTGGCCAACGACTCGATCTACGGTCTCGCCGCCTCGGTCTGGACGCGGGATGTGACGGTGGCGCATAGGACCGTGCGCGATCTCGAGGCGGGCGTGATCTGGGTAAATTGCTTTGACAACGGCGACATGACGCAACCCTTCGGCGGCTACAAGCAATCGGGCCAGGGGCGCGACAAGTGCGTGGAGAGCCTGATCTCCTACACCCAGACCAAGTCCGCGTGGATCAATCTGGGTTAGAGCCGCTCACGGACGGCTCGGCGAGCCGCTTCGGCGCGCCAGGCGAACTGCTTCGGCGCGCTAGGCGAACTGCTTCGGCGCGCTCGGCATGCGAAATTCCGGAATGCGCTCGCGCAGCATGTTGTGGAACTCGTGCATGAAGCACTCGAGCCTGGAGAGCGGGCCCGGCTTGTAGCTCGGTGAAGCCAGGCCTCGCTGGACACGCTCGCACAACCAGCGATCCTCGTTGTTCACCTGCGTGTTGATGCGATCGGACAGGTAGCGCGTCGCGCGCAATTCCGTGCTCGCACCCGGGATGCCGAAGGTCGCGCCCCGCACCAGACATTTTGCCGGCCCCGCAGGCAGGAGCTGGAAGAAATCCATCTGGTCCGGAAACACGTCGATGCCGAGATTGGGCAGCGCACTGTAGAAGCGCCAGCAACGGCGCAGCGTCTCGGGCAGGTGCGTCGCTGTCTTGACGATCAACGACTGATACAGCCGCTCGGACCAGCGAGACGAGGGTGTCTCGCGCATCCAGCTGATGCCACGCGCCACGCCCGGGACGGAGGCTTGGTCCTCATAGTCCGGAGTGAACATGCGGTTGAGTCCCGGATGCCCGATGGGCACGTGGTAGGACTCGAGATAGTTGTCCATCGCGATCTTCCAGTCGACGTTCCACACATCGGTGGAGATCGGCGCGAGCGGGACCATATCCTCGATCCGATAGGGTGCGAGCTCCTCGGCGAGCGCGCCCCAGGTCTCGGCGACCGGCGGCGGGTCGCCCGCGAGGCACACGAACACGAATCCCAGCGCGATCTCGACCCGCACCGGCCGCAGGCCGTGCTCGGCGCGCTCCAGTCCCGGGAAGGTGTCCCGCTTCGGTATCCCCACGAGACCGCCGTCGTGCCGATAGCTCCACCCGTGATACGGACAGGTGATGGTCGCGCCGGGGCAGTTGCCCGCGCCGTCCAGGATCCGCGCTCCGCGGTGACGGCAGACATTGTGAAACGCCCTGACGGAGCCGTCCTTGTCGCGCAGCACGAAGACGCTGTCCGGGCCCAAGTCGAAGGTCTCGAAGTCGCCCGCGCGCGGAATCGAATTGACGTGACAGACGATCTGCCAGCTCGGGCGCAGTACGCGCTCGATCTCGAGGCGCGTCAGCTCCGGGTGGTTGTAGACCCAGGCCGGCAGGGCATACGGGAGGCTCGCGGAGCTATCGCTGTCGAGCTTTGCGGCGGCGAGGGTATTCATGGGGGTCTCTCCGAGTGGGGGGATCGGGATTATATGACCATTTAATTCTCGCCCAATCGCCCGGATCACGGCAAGCGGCATTGCAACAACGGTATTTTGCATGCTTGGCTCAAAATCAGCCATTTCGGCCGCCACGGGCCGGCATGCAGCGCGTGCATTTGTTTATATACTCATATAAACTCGCGCCCAAGAATGCGCCCGCAGCGAGCGCATCTCATCCACGAATCTTCCGAGGGGGACGCCATGGCCAGAAAACTGACCAACAACCATGCACATTTCCATCGCGCACTGAAGCGCCTGCCCTTGGGCGTCGCCTCGAATTTCCGCTACTGGGGCGAGGATCGAACGATCTACGTGAAGCACGGCAAGGGGGCGCGCATCGTCGATCTCGACGACAATGTGTACGTCGACTATCGCCTGGGATATGGACCGGCGATCTTGGGCTATGCGGACGATCGAGTCGATGCGGCCGCGCGCGAGGGGATGAGCGTCGGCGGAGTGTTCGCTTTGTCCACCGAACGCGAGCTCGAGGTGGCCGAGCGGATCTCGAAGATGGTACCGGCCGCCGAGCTCGTGCGGTTCTCGAATTCCGGGACCGAGGCGGTCATGGCGGGGTTGCGCCTCGCGCGTGCCTATACCGGCAAGGACGACTACGTGATCCTCGAGGGGAGCTACCACGGGCTGTTCGACGCTGCGATGTGGTTCACGCCGATGGACAAATGGTCGCAGGTCGGTGATCCGGAGATCCGACCGTACAGCGAGGGTGTGCCGGTCAGCACCAGGAGCTTCGCACATTTCGTGCAGGCGAACGACGCCAACCAGCTGCAGGACGTATTCAAGCGCCACGCGAGCAAGGTCGCCTGCATGCTGATCGAGCCCATCATGGGAAATTGTCTCGGCATTGCGGCGGAGTCGGAATATCTGCGTGCCGCGCGCGAGCTTTGCGATCGTTACGGCGTGATTCTGCTCATCGACGAGGTGAAAACGGGATTTCGCGTCGCCCGCGGCGGCGTGCAGGAGCTGTACGGCGTCAAGGCGGATCTGTGCACCTTCGCGAAGGCGCTCGCGAACGGCTACCCCATCTCGGTGCTCGCCGGTCGCGAAGAGATCATGCGCAAGATCGGCCGCGGCGTCGCCCACGGTGGCACCTACACGGGCCATTCGGTCTCGCTCGCCGCGGCCGCGAAGACGCTCGAGATTCTCGACGAGACGGACGCGCTCGAGCGCATCGCCGACTACGGGTCGAGGCTGCGCGCGGGAATGCGTGCGATTCTGTCGGCGCGAGGCATTGCGCACAGCTTCGTCGGCCATCCATCGATGAGCGGCCTGTACTTCGCGCACGAGCCGCCGCGCAACTACCGCGCATGGAAGAGCAGCGATTACTCCTTTTACGATGCAATGGCGAAGGTGCTGCACGATGAGGGTGTCTTGTGCGAGCCGGATTCTCGCGAGCCCTGGTTCATCTCGGCGGCGCACGACGCCTCCTGCCTCAAGGACACTCTCGCGGGCTTCGAGATCGCAGTGGACGCGACGCTGCGGGCGGGCGGGGGCAGCTCGCGCAAAGTGCCGGCTTGAGGGCCGCGGCGGTGGCACAGCGCGAGCCCCTCGACGCGATCGTGGTCGGAGCGGGTCACAACGGGCTGGTAACGGCCTGCTATCTGGCGCGCGCCGGACTCAAGGTGCAGCTGCTCGAGCGCAACCCGTTCATCGGCGGCGCGGCGGTGAGCCGGCGCCTGTACAAGGATTTTACCTACTCGAACTGCTCCTACGTATGCAGCCTGCTGCGTCCGGAGATCATGCGCACCCTGGAGCTGCCGAAGTACGGGCTGCAGGTGATTCCCTATGAGGGTGGCTGCACCATGATGCAGGGCGGGGGCCATCTGGCGGTCTACGACAACCACGATGCGCTGCGGCGCGAGATCGCGCGCCACTCCAGGCGCGATGCGGAAGCCTACGATCGCTTCGCGCGCGATGTCATGCGTCAGTGCAAGTTCATTAAGCCGCTGCTCATGCGCGAGCCGCCGGACCCGACCTCGTTCCGGCTCCGTGACATCAAAGAGCTCCTCTACCTCGGCCAGCGATTCCATCGCCTGGGAGAAGAGCGCATGTACGACACGCTGCGCTTCTGGACGATGAGCGCGGCGGACTTCCTCGATGAGTACTTCGAGAGCGAAATCGTCAAGGCGCATTTCGCGGGGAGCTCCATCATCGGCACGGCCTTGGGACCGCGCTCACCCGGCACGGCTTACGTGCTCCTGCATCACTACATGGGCGACATCGACGATACGGTGGGAGCCTGGGGATTCGCGCGCGGCGGCATGGGTGCGATCTCGAACGCGCTCGGCAAGTCCTTCGAGGCGAGCGGCGGAACGATCCGCAGCAGTGCCCCGGTAAAGCAGATCATCGTGAGGCGGGGCCGAGCGGCGGGTGTGGCGCTCGAGGACGGCGAGGAGATACTCGCGCCTCTGATCATCTCCAATCTGGACGTGCGCCGCACATTTCTCAATAGCATGGATGCAAAGGATCTGCCGGCGGATTTCGTGCACCGCGTGCGCAACTTCAAGATCCGCGGCTCCTCCGGCAAGCTCAACATCGCCCTCGACGGACTGCCGCGCTTTCCGGCCATTCCCGAGGGCGCTCCCTGCACCCGCGGTGACATGCACGTCACCGACACGCTGGAGATGATGGAGCGCGCGTACGACGATTGGAAGGAGGGGCGCTGGTCAAGGGCGCCTTACATCGACATGCTGATTCCCTCGCAGATCGACCCGACGATGGCCCCCGACGGCAAGCACTACATGTCGGTGTTCGTGCAGTACTGTCCGTATGAGCTCGCGGATGGGGAATGGAACCCAGCCAAGCGCCAAGGCTTCGGTGACACGGTGATCGACACCATCGCGCGACACAGCCCGAACTTCAAGAATCTGATCCTGCACGCCGAGATCCGTACGCCGTGGGACATCGAAAACGAGGTGGGCTTGACCGAGGGCAACATCTTCCAGGGTGAGCTGACCATGGACCAGCTGCTTTTCAATCGGCCCATTCCGGGCTATGCGCAGTACCGAACCCCCGTGCGCGGAGTGTACCTCTGCGGCTCCAGCACCCACCCCGGCGGCGGGGTGATGGGCGCGCCGGGCGCCAACGCGGCGCGGGCGGTACTCAAGGATGTCGGCAGGGAGTATTCCGCATGAGCCAAGAGACTCGCGCGCGCTACGACTCGATCATCATCGGCGCCGGTCACAACGGGCTCGTGTGCGCGGCCACGCTGGCGCGTGCCGGTCGCTCGGTGCTCGTGCTGGAGGCCCAAGTGCAGGTGGGCGGCGCCGCGGTCACCCGGGAGTTCTCGCCGGGTTTCTCGGTCTCCGCCTGCGCGCATCTCGTCCATCTCATGCCCCTGGAGCTCGTGCGAGATCTCGACCTGAGCGCGCAGGGTCTCGAGTGGGCGGCGCAGTCGATGCCGACCACCGCGCTGAGCGAGGAAGGGCAGGCGCTTCTCGTCGGCGAGGGGCTCGCCGGGGCCGATGCCGCGGCATACGCGGCATACTCGCGCGAGATGCGGCGCTACGCCGAAGCGCTCGCCCCGTTTCTCTCGCGCGTGCCGCCGCGGCTCGGGACGGATGATTGGCAGGATCTCGCGGCGCTTGCTCGGTTGGGATGGCAGATACGCAAACTCGGACGCCGCGACATGCGCGAGCTCTTGCGCATCGGCGGCATGAACGTGTACGACCTTCTCGAGGAGCACTTCACGGCCGACACGCTGAAGGGCGCGCTCGGATTCGATGCCGTCCTCGGCACGAATTTCGGTCCGCGCTCACCCGGCACCGTGCTCACGCTCCTCTATCGCCTGGCAGCCGAAGCTCGCAGCGGTGCCGGTGGATTGTCGCAGCCGCGGGGCGGCGTCGGCGCGCTGTCCGAGGCGATCGCCAAGGCGGCGAGGGCTGCCGGCGCAGAGATCCGCTGCGCGGCGCCGGTGGCGCGGATCTTGGTCGAAGCGGACCACGCCGCCGGTGTGCTGCTCGAGTCTGGAGAGCGCATCCTCGCCGATAGCGTCATCTCGAGCGCCGATCCCAAGACCACGTTTCTGAAGTTGCTGGGAACGGCTTACCTCGATACGGGGTTCGTGCGGCGCGTAAAGCATCTGCGCTCACACGGCTTGGCCGCAAAGCTCCACCTCGCGCTCGATCGCTCCCCGGAGTTCAAGGGCGTGCCTGCGAGCGCCTTGCGCGGTCGATTGATTCTCGCCCCTTCACTCGAGTACTTGGAGCGCGCCTACAACCACGCGAAGTACGGAGAATTCTCCTCCGCTCCGGCGATGGAGATCACCGTCCCCACCGTCAACGATCCGACCCTCGCACCGCCCGGCAAGCACGTGCTCTCGGCGATCGTGCAATATGCTCCCTTCACGCTCAAGGGAACGTGGCTGAAGGAGCGCGCGCGCTTCATGGAGCTTTGCTTGAGCACCCTGGAGCGCCTGGCGCCCGGAATCGGCAAGAGCATCCTCGGTGCGGAAGTGCTCTCGCCCGTGGACATCGAGCACGAGTTTCGCATCAGCGGCGGTCATTGGCACCACGGCGATCTGGCGTTCGACCAATTCTTCATGGTTCGACCGGTGCCCGGCGCCGCGCAGCATCGCACGCCGCTTCCAGGCTTATTCCTTTGCGGTGCCGGGTGCCACCCCGGCGGGGGCGTCATGGGCACGGCCGGACGCAATGCCGCGCAACAAGTCCTGAGGGCCGCATGATATGAGTCAATCACAGCTCACGCAGCTCGCGCAGGTCACGCCTGCACCGCAGGCCGCCCAAGCGCCGCCGCAGCCCGCACAATCCTCGCAGGCCGCGCCAGCGCCGCCGCAGCCCGCGCCAACGCCGCATTTCCTTCAGCCGCTTCTCAAGACGCCCTTCCACGACCGCGCCCGGAACTTGAGCCAGGTCGACCGCTTCATCCCGTGGGCCGGATACACCACGGTCGATGTGTTCACCACGGTCGAGCAGGAGTACTTCGCGATTCGCAACGCCGCGACGCTCTATGACCTCACGCCCATGGTGAAGTACCGAATCGCCGGCGCGGATGCCGTTCCCTACCTGAACCGGCTGGTCACTCGCGACATCTCCAAGCTCAAGCCCGACCGCGTGGCGTACTGTGTGTGGTGCAACGATACCGGCCACATGCTCGACGACGGGACGCTATTTCGGCTGGGGGAGAGCGAGTTTCGGCTCTGCACGGCCGAGCGCCAGATCGACTGGCTGCTCGATTCGGCGCTCGGCTTCGATGTCGAGCTGAGCGAGATCACCGAGCAGATCGCCGCTCTCGCCTTGCAGGGTCCCACCTCCTATGCGGTGTTGCGCTCGGCGGGCCTCTCGGGAGTCGAGCGCCTCAGGCCCTTCGAGGTCGGCTACTTCTCGCTGGGCGCCGTGCCGCTCATGGTGTCGCGTACGGGCTTTACCGGAGATCTGGGCTACGAGTTGTGGATGGCGCCCGCCGCCGCGGAGGGAGTCTGGGATGCGCTGATGGCGGCGGGTCGCTCCCGCGGCATCCGGGCGATCGGATCGCAGGCCCTCAACATGGCGCGCATCGAGGCCGGATTCTTGATGCCTCACGTGGATTTCCTGTCGGCGCTACAGACCATTCGGACCGGCCGCGACTGCTCGCCGCTCGAGCTCGGCCTTGCGTGGCTGGTCGATTTCGAGAAGGGTCATTTCAATGGGCGCCGTGCGCTCCTCGCCGAGCGAGCGAGGGGTCCGCGCCGGCAGCTCGTCGGATTGGACGTCGCTGGCAACAAACCGGCGCACAACGCGCTGCTTTACTCGGCGGCGGACGGCAAGCGCGAGATCGGCAGCGTCACCTCGGCGACTTGGTCGCCGACTTGCAAGCGCAACATTGCGCTTGCTATGGTCGAGGCCCCGTACTTTAGGGTGGGTAGCACCATCTGGGCGGACATCTACTTGAACCGAGAGCTCGTCTGGGAGCGTCGGATGTCGCGCGCGCGCGTCGTGGAACGCCCCTTCTTCGCGCCTGAGCGCCGGCGGGCGACGCCTCCGGCGGATTTCTAGGAGCCGCTCGGGTGGTCTCGCAGCAGCAGAAATCGACCGCTGATCGCCCGTGGCTCGATCCGGACGCCAAGCCGCAAATCGTCATCGAAAGCGTCTCGAAGAGCTTCGGCGCCTTCACAGCGGTCGACAGTGTGAACCTGCGCATCTACAAGGGCGAGATGTTCGCTCTGGTGGGCGGCTCAGGATGCGGCAAGACGACGCTGCTCAGGATGCTCGCGGGATTCACCAACCCGACCGTCGGTCGTATTCTGATCGAGGATGTGGACATGACCCGCGTACCGCCCTACGAGCGGCCGGTCAACATGATGTTCCAGTCCTACGCGCTGTTTCCGCACATGACAGTGGAGCAGAACGTCGGCTACGGCTTGAAGAGCCTCAAGCTCGAGGAAGGCGCGAAGTCGAGGCGCATCCAGGAAGCGCTCGAGATGGTGCAGCTCGCCCCGATGGCCAAGAGAAAGCCGCATCAGCTCTCGGGCGGACAGCGGCAGCGGGTTGCGCTCGCGCGCGCGCTGATCCGGCGGCCGAAGGTACTCTTGCTCGATGAGCCGCTGAGCGCACTCGACAAGAAGTTGCGCGAGCAGACGCAGTTCGAGCTGATGAACATTCAATACCAGGTGGGCATCACCTTCGTGTTCGTCACGCATGATCAAGACGAGGCGATGGCGCTCTCCACGCGCATTGCGGTGATGAATCGCGGCCAGGTGCTGCAGGTGGGCACGCCCTCGGAGATCTACGAGTTTCCGCAAAATCGCTTCGTGGCCGATTTCGTCGGCACGACCAATCTGTTCGAGGGAACGGTGAACGACAACGAGCCCGGCCACATCGTGGTGCGCAGCACCGAGGCAGGCTGCGACCTCGTGGTCGACGATGTCGGCCGATTCGGCAACGGACAGCGAGTCTGGGTAGCGCTTCGCCCCGAGAAGATTCGGCTCACCAAGGACCCTGTCGCCGGCAACGGCGCCAACCAGATCAGGGGCATGGTGTGGGAGCTCGGCTATCTCGGAAACCGCTCCACCTACCGCATCAAGACGCAAACCGGCAAGATGGTCACGGTGTTCGCGCAGAACGATCGGCGCACCGCCGAGTGGTCGATCGACTGGAGCGACGAGGTGTACTTGAGCTGGACGCCGAATTGCGCCGTGGTCCTACAGCAGTGATGCCGCTCGTCCACGGTGCGCCCGCCACGCGGCCCTCTCGCGCATCGCTCGCCGCGCAGCTCGTCCGCGGGACGCTCCTGCTCTTGTTCGCGGCCACGGCCTTCGCGGGCCAGACGCGAAACGTGGTGCTCATCGTGAGCGACGGGCTGCGCTGGCAGGAAGTGTTCACGGGCGCGGAGGAGGACCTGCTCAATGACACGGCCGGTGGCAGCTGGATGTCGGAGAAGGAGCTGCGCGAGCGCTACTGGCGGGCGAGCCCGAGCGAGCGGCGTGCGGTCCTGTTTCCCTTCCTCTGGGGGACGGTCGCCAAGCAGGGCCAGCTCTTCGGCAACCAGACCGTGGGCAGCATCGCTCACGTGACCAACGGCAAGGCGTTCTCCTATCCGGGGTACAACGAGATGACCACCGGATTTCCGAATCCCGCCATTGACAGTAACGAGTTCGGCCCGAATCCGACGCCGACCGTCTTCGAATGGCTCAACCAATCCGACGAGTTCCACGGGCGCGTGGCGATTTACGGCACCTGGGCCGTGTACGACAACATCTTCAACAAGCAACGGAGCGGCCTCGTCATGCAGACCGGTTGGACGCCGCCGCCGTCGAAGGAGCACGAGAGCGAGCGCGATCGGCTCCTGCGCCGGCTCTACGAGACCACGACTCGATTCGACGAGGAGGACGTGGACGATGCGCTGCTGCAGGTCCCGCTTCTCGACTACGTGAAGTCCGCCAAGCCCCGAGTGCTGTTCGTGGGTTACGGGGAGACCGACAACTGGGCGCATCAGGGCCGCTACGATCTGGTGCTCGACAGCGCGCATCGCGTCGATGGCTTCGTCAAGGAGCTGTGGGAGACCATGCAGGCGATGCCGGAGTACCGTGGGAGCACCACCTTCATCATCACCTGCGACCATGGCCGCGGGAGCGGGACGAGCGAATGGAAGGAACATGGGGTCGGCCAAAAGGGCTCGGAGAACATCTGGATCGCGGTCATCGGACCCGATACGCCTCCCCTGGGCGAGCGCCGTCACGTGAAGCCCGTGACACAGGCGCAAATTGCGGCAACGGTAGCCGGGTTTCTCGGCAAGGACTACCATGCAGCCGTGCCGCGGGCGGCCGAGCCCATCGCGGACGTGCTGCACTGAGGATCAGCCAGAGAGTTGGGGGGGGCTGCTATGAGGTGGCTTGCGGGGTTGCTGGCGACGGTTTCGGGCGCAACAGCCCTGGCGCAGGCTCCGCTGCCCGCAGTCGACACGGCCGAGAGGCTCGGGACGGTGAGTTTTGCGGTGTCCTGCGCGCCGGCCCAAAGCGCCGCGTTCGATCGCGGCGTCGCGCTCCTGCATGATTTTTGGTACGACGAGGCCGAGCGACAATTCAAGCGGATCTCGCAGGCCGACCCCACCTGCGCCATGGCGCACTGGGGCATCGCGATGAGCACATTCCACCAGATCTGGGATCGCCCCGATGAGGGGACGCTGGCGCGCGGGTGGGAGGAGATGCAAAAAGCCGGCGAGGCCACGGCGAAGACGACGCGCGAGCGCGATTACATCGCCGCAGCGAGCCGTTTCTTCAAACCCGGCAAGGAAGACTACCAGGGGCGAATCGAGGCCTATTCGGCGGCGATGGGCGAGCTCTACCGCCGCTATCCCTCGGACACCGACGCGGGAGCTTTCTACGCGCTGTCCCTGCTCGCGGCCGAGAAGCCCGGCGACACCAGCCTCACCCAGGAGCGCAGAGCCCTCGCGGTCCTGAAGCCACTCTACGCGAAATACCCCGACCATCCGGGGCTGGTGCACTATGTGATCCACGCCTGCGATACGCCCTCGCTGGCGAGCGAGGGCTTGGCGGCGGCTCGGCACTACGGGGAGATTGCAAGCTCGGGTGCGCACGCGGTGCACATGCCGGGACACATCTTCGCGCGCCTCGGCATGTGGTCCGAGGACATCCGGGCGAATCTCGATTCGGTCGCGGCCTCGCAGGCTGCGCAGGCGCGAGGGCAAAGCGACGGGATGGACCAATTTCACTCTGACGACTTCTTGCTCTACGCCTACCTGCAAAGCGGCCAGGAAGCACGCGCGAAGAGCCTCATCCGGGAGACCTCGGCCCTGCTCGAGCATGACCAGGCGATGCCGGAGATGCTGTCCGGCTTCATGCGCATGATGTTGCCCTACTACCGCAACAAGTTCCCGGCCTTCTACTACCTCGAGATGCGGGACTGGAAGTCCGCGGCGGCGCTCGAGCCCGTTTCCGATGCGGACCCCGAGACGGAGACCGTCACGTACTGGGCACGCATCGTCGCCCGAGGGCATCTGCGTGACCCGCTCGCGGCGCGCGCCGACCTTGCGATCTTCGACTCGCTCGAGGAGCGGATCAAGAACGGCAAGCACGCCTACTTCACGCAAACGACCGGAGCGAAGATCCTGCAAGGCGAGATTCACGCCTGGGTCGCGTTCGCCGATGCGCGCGTGGAGGAGGCGCTCGCGCTCATGCGCGGGAGCGCGGATCTGCAGGACAAGGTCGGTCAAGGCGAGGTCGACATCCCGGCCCGTGAGATGCTCGCCGACATGCTGCTCGCAGCGCATCGGCCGGCCGAGGCGCTCGCCGAATACGAGCGCGCTCTCGAGCTGAGCCCGAACCGATTCAACGGTTTATTCAATGCGGGGATGGCCGCCGAAGCCTCGGGTGACCGGCGCAAGGCGGCGACATTCTACGCGGCGCTCCTCAAGTCGACGGACGAGCATTCGTCGCGTCAGGAGCTCGAGCACGTCAGGAGTTTCGTGTCGGGGGCGAGGACCGCCGCGGATTGACGACCCGTCCCTTCGCCGGAGCGCGGGAGAAAGCCAATAATTAACGTCACAGGGAGAAGCGCGATGCGCCAGTTCATGAGATCGAGAATTACCCTTCCACTGATGGCGACGGTCTCGCTCCTCGCGGGCTGCGCTGCGGCCCCGCCGCCGCCGCCGCCGCCTCCACCCCCGGCGCACCACCCGGCTTACCTGCATGCGCTGTCGGATCTGCGCGCGGCGCGCTGGCTGATCGAGCATCGCCCCGGCGACTGGGCGCAGACGGCGGACGAGCAGGAGGCCGTGCGCCAGATCGACGCGGGCATTGCCGACATCAAGCGAGCGGCGATCGACGACGGCAAGAACCTCAACGATCATCCGCCGATCGACGAGCGTCCCGACCACCCCGGGCGCATCCACGAGGCAGTGCGAATCTTGCGAAAGGCGCGCGCCGATATTTCGAACGACGAGGACAATGCGTTCGCCAACGGTCTGCGCGACCGCGCGCTCGGGCACATCGATGCGGCCATCGAGGCCGCGCGCCGGGTCTTCAGAGACTGAGCCGCCGCGAGCGCTGAGCCGCTCCGACGGAGCGGATTCATTCAAGGAGCCGCTGACTGCGCGCCTCGCGGACGCAGATCGGTTTGGCGTATCGCCGTTTTTTATATTATACTGAAAATATTATAAAGAACGCGCTCACGGCGCCGGAAGGAGCGAAAATATGCGCGACGTGCGGACTCTCGGTTTGCTGGGGACGGGGGTTATCGGCGGCGGTTGGGCGGCGCGGGCGCTGCATTTCGGCATCGACGTCATTGCTGCCGACGTCAAGCCGGAAATGGAGGCATGGATCCGCGGCGCCGTGGCGAACGCCGAGCCCGCGCTCGCAAGGCTCACCTTCGCGCCGCTCCCGCCGAAGGGAAAATTATCGTTCACCACCGACCTCGCGGCCATGGCCTCCGCCGCGGACTTCATCCAGGAGAACATCCCGGAGCAATTGCCGTTGAAGCAGCGCGTGCTGGCGGAGGTGAGCCGGCATGCGCGCGCGGATGTGATCATCGCCTCGAGCACCTCGGGCTTGATGCCGACCGATCTGCAGCGAGACATGGTGGCTGCGGAGCGCTTTTGCGTCGCGCACC
This sequence comes from Steroidobacteraceae bacterium, assembly GCA_035319505.1. Taxonomy (GTDB): domain Bacteria; phylum Pseudomonadota; class Gammaproteobacteria; order Steroidobacterales; family Steroidobacteraceae; genus Bog-1198. Next base: position 19,363 of record DATHCO010000247.1, read on the forward strand.
CCTTCAACCCCGTCTACCTCTTGCCCTTGGTCGAGCTCGTGCCCGGTGCGAAGACGGCGCCCGCGACGATCGAGGCGGCCGCGAAATTCTTCACCTACATCGGCATGCACGCGCTGCGCGTCCGACACGAGGTTCCCGGCCATCTGACGGACCGGCTGCAGGAGGCGATGTGGCGGGAAATCCTGCACATGGTCAATGACGGCGTGGCCAGCACCGGCGAGCTCGACGAGTCGATCATTTACGGGCCGGGCCTGCGCTGGGCGGGGATGGGCATGAACCTCATCTATCACCTCGCCGGCGGGGAGACCGGTATGCGGCACATGCTCGAGCAGTTCGGGCCCGCGCTCAAATGGCCCTGGACCAAGCTCGAGGCGCCCGAGCTGACCGACCAGTTGATCGATCGCATGGTCGAGGGGACGCAGGCGCAAGCGGCCGGACGCTCGATCCGAGAGCTCGAGCGGCTGCGCGACGACTTTCTAGTCGCGATCCAGCAGGTGCTGCGCCAGTTCGACATCGGGGCGGGGTCGACCTTGCGCGCCCTCGAGGAGCGGCTGTACCGGGATGCCGCCGGCGCCCACGCTCGGGGACAGGGCCTACCGCGGTTCAATACGGTCGTGAGGCCGGAATGGATCGACTACAACGGTCACATGTCTGATTTCCTCTACGGGCAGGTGTTCGGTGAGGCCATGGACGCGCTATACAGGAGCGTCGGGATCGACGAGGCCTACCGCCAGCGCGGTCGCATGTTCTACACCGTGGAGAGCCATATCAGGCACCTGGGTGAGGCGCGCGTGGGCGAGCCGCTCTATGCAACGACGCAGGTGCTCTCGCTCGACGAGAAGCGCTTGCACATGTTCCATCGCCTGTACCGGGCGCGCGACGAGGCGATGATCGCCTCGGGCGAGCAGATGCACCTGCACGTCGACACCACACGAGGCAAGACCGTCGCGATGGAGACCGCGCTCCACGCCAGGCTCGAAGCCATTCGCAAGGCGCACGCGACACTTGCCTGGCCCGAGGAGGCCGGCAAGCCGGTGGGCACTTCAACGAAGCGCTAGTGTCCCTTTCATGCCGAAGATCGTAGACCATGCCAAGCGGCGCGATGAGATCGCGCATGTCGCCTGCCGAGTCGTCGCCGCTCACGGATTCGAGCAGGCGACCATCGCGCGAATTGCGCGTGCCGCCGGGTATACCACCGGCATGGTCGCGCACTATTACGACTCGAAGCAGGACATCATCCTCGCGGCGCTTCGATTGATTCTGAAGCGCATCGAGGAGCGGCTCACGCGTGAGCGAAACGGCGGGGACGCGGATTTGCTGAGCGTCCTGTCGGAGGCTCTTGCCGTCGACGCGCAGCGCTTCACCGAGTGCGCCTTCTGGATGGCATTTTGGGGGCAAGTGTCCGCGGACCGCAGACTC
>DATHCO010000248.1:0-4740 GCA_035319505.1 Steroidobacteraceae bacterium
TGGCGCGGCCGGTCGAATCGATGAACACGGCTTGCTGGAGATTGCGACCCTTGGCCGCCGCCTGGAACTCGTCGCCGCTCTTGTAGGCGAGCCCCCGCGCATCGATATCGTGTCCCTTGGCTGCGCGCACCCACCCCAAGCGCGACAGCACCACGGTCGCCGGCTCGCTCGCGATGAGGTCGACTTCGGCCATGGCCTGCGCGGCTTCCCGCTCGACGAGCTTGGTGCGGCGCGCATCGCCGTATTCCTCCGCGTCCTGCAACAGCTCCTCGCGCACGAGCTTCGCGAGCCGCGCCTTGCTCTTCAAGATCCGATCGATCTCCTCGCGCTCCTCGGCGAGCTTCTTCTGCTCCTCGCGGATCTTCATCTCCTCGAGGCGCGCGAGGTGTCGGAGCTTGGTCTCGAGGATGGCCTCGGCCTGCTCGTCCGAGAGCTTGAAGCGCTTGATCAGCACGGGCTTCGGCTCGTCCTCGCGGCGCACGATGCGAATCACCTCGTCGAGATTCAAGTACGCGATCAGCAGTCCGTCCAGGATGTGCAGGCGTGCGCTCACCTTCTCCAGCCGGTGCTTGAGGCGGCGGGTGACCGTCGCCTTGCGGAACTCCAGCCACTCGAGGAGGAGCGCCTTGAGGCCCATGACCCGCGGGCGGCCGTCCAGAGCGATGACGTTGAGATTGACGCGGTAGTTGCGCTCGAGGTCGGTAGTGGCGAAGAGGTGATTCATGAGCTCGACGACGTCTACCCGATTCGATTTCGGCACGATCACGAGGCGCGTGGGATTCTCGTGGTCGGATTCGTCCCGGGTGAAATCCACCATGGGGAGCTTTTTCTGCTGCTTCAACGCCTCGATCTGCTCGAGGACTTTGCCGCCCGACACCTGGAACGGCAGCGAATCGATGACGATCTCGCCGTCCTCGATCTCGTAGGTGGCGCGCGCCCGAAAGCTCCCGCTGCCGCTGTCGTACATCTGCACGAGATCGGCGCGCGGCGAGACGATCTCGCCGCCGGTCGGTAGATCCGGCCCCTTGACGTGCGCCATGAGCTTGCGCGTCGTGAGCTCCGGGTCATCGAGCAGGGCCACGCATGCATTGATGACCTCGCGCAGATTGTGCGGTGGGATGTCGGTGGCCATGCCGACGGCGATTCCGGAGCTGCCGTTCAGCAACAGATTCGGTACACGCGCCGGCAGTACCGTGGGCTCGTCCAGCGAGCCGTCGAAGTTCGGCAACCAATCCACCGTCTCCGAATCGAGCTCCTCGAGGAGCAGATCCGCGTAGCGGGTGAGACGCGACTCCGTATAGCGCATGGCCGCGAACGACTTCGGATCATCGGCCGAGCCCCAATTGCCTTGACCGTCGACGATCGGGTAGCGATAGGAGAAATCCTGCGCCATGTGCACCATGGCCTCGTAGCAGGCGGCGTCGCCGTGGGGATGGAACTTGCCGATGACATCTCCCACCGTGCGCGCGGACTTCTTGTGCTTGGCGCCGGCCGCGAGCCCGAGCTCGCTCATCGCATAGATGATGCGCCGCTGCACGGGCTTCAAGCCGTCGCAGAGCGCGGGCAGCGCGCGGTCGAGGATCACGTACATCGAGTAGTCGAGGTAGGCGCGCTCGGCGAACGTCTTGAGCGGCTGCTTTTCGATGCCTTCGAAATTGAGCTCCTGATCCTTCATGGCTGCACTCGCCGGCGAAGCGCGTCAAATGCGCGCGAGATTTCCTTTGCTCTCGAGCCATTCGCGGCGGTCCCCGGCGCGCTTCTTCGCGAGCAACATATCGAGCAATTCATCAGGCTTGTCCTTCGGATCGATGGTGAGCTGCACCAGGCGCCGCGTTTGCGGTGCCATCGTGGTTTCGCGCAGCTGCGTCGCGCTCATCTCGCCCAAGCCCTTGAAGCGCGTCACGAGGGGCTTGATGCGCGAGTTGGAATCGGCGATGCGCTTCAGCGTCCGATCGCGTTCCGTCTCATCGAGCGCGTACATGACTTCCTTGCCCGCATCGATGCGAAACAAGGGCGGCATGCACACGTACACGTGCCCGGCCGATACCAGCGGCCGGTAGTGTCGCAGGAACAGCGCGCACAGGAGCGTCGCGATGTGCTGCCCGTCGCTGTCGGCGTCCGCGAGCACGCAGATTTTGTGATAGCGTAGGCCGGAGAGATCCGTCGCCGAAGGATCGACCCCGATGGCGACGCTGATGTTGTGAACCTCCTGGGACTCGAGCACCTCGCGCGTATCCGCCTCCCAGGTGTTCAAGATCTTGCCGCGCAGCGGCATGATCGCCTGCGTGAGCCGATCCCGCGCCTGCTTGGCCGAGCCGCCGGCCGAATCGCCCTCGACCAAGAAGAGCTCCGCCCGCTCGGGATCCTGATTGACGCAATCGGCGAGCTTGCCGGGCAGAGTCGCGCCGGACTGTGCGCGCCTGCGCTCGACTTTCTGGCTGTCCCGAACCCGCTGCTGCGCCTTGGCGATCGCCATCATGGCGATCTTCTCGCCCTGGTCCGGATGCTGATTGAGCCACAGCGCGAAGGCATCCTTGATCGCGCCTTGCACGATCCCTGCCGACTCGCGCGAGGAGAGCTTCTCCTTGGTTTGTCCCGCGAATTGCGGCTCGCGCATCCTCAAGGAGAGCACGAAGCTGACCCCGTCCCAGACGTCCTCGGGGGTGAGCTTGAGCCCGCGCGGCACCAAGTTGCGGAACTCGCAGAATTCCCTCACCGCATCCGCCGCCCCGGCGCGCAGACCGTTGACGTGCGTCCCTCCCTCGGTCGTCGGAATCAGGTTGACGTAGCTCTCGGTGACGCGTCGCTCCGACTCGAGCACCCAGGCGATCGCCCACTCGAGCGAGCCACCCTCGATGTCGCGCTTGCCGTAGAAGGTCTCGGCCGGGAGCCACTCGCCCTTGCCGAGCTGCTCGGCCAGATACTGGTGCAGCCCGCCGGTATAGAACCAGCGGTCGCGCTCGCCGGTGATCTCGTTGGTGAGCGAGACGTTGAGCCCGGGGCAGAGCACCGCCTTGGCGCGCAGCACCTGTTTCAGGCTCGCCACGGCGAACTTGTCGGTGTCGAAGTACTGGGGGTCGGGCCAGAATCTGAGCCTGGTCCCGGTCCTCGACTTCGGCGCCTCCCCGACCACCTCGAGCTTTGACCTCGGTTTCCCGCCCGCGAAGCTCTGGTTGTATTCCTTCCCGCCCCGCCGTACCCAGACCTCGAGATACTTGGAGAGCGCGTTCACGACCGATACGCCGACCCCGTGCAAGCCGCCCGCTTGGCTGTAGGTCTTGTCGTTGAATTTTCCCCCCGCATGCAATCGGGTGAGGATGAGCTCGACGCCGCTCACCTTCTCCTTCGGGTGGATGTCCACCGGCATGCCGCGTCCGTCATCCTCGACCTGGCAAGAGCCGTCCTTGAACAAGGTGACGTCGATGTGGTCGCAATGGCCGGCGAGCGCTTCATCGACGCTGTTGTCGATCACTTCGTGCGCCAGATGATTCGGGCGCGTGGTGTCGGTGTACATGCCCGGACGCCGGCGCACCGGGTCCAAGCCGCTCAGCACCTCGATGTCGGAGGCGGTGTAGGAGGCTGCCATCAATGATCTCTTTGCCAGACGGCGGCGGAGTCTAGCACGCGTATTCGCTCCTCTTCAGCTAGCAGCAGCGAGCGGATTCGGCTATCGTTGCTCGATATGGGAATCGCCAACGCTCAGAACATGGTTCGCACCATACCCGCGTTGCCTCAACCCTACGGTATCCGTGTGCGCTTGAAGCGCGGCGATCCTTTCGCGAAGCTCCTCGGCAGCGACTGGCAGAGAACTCATTGGTACTTCACCGCCGCGGAGCGCGATCGGATGCTGGATGAGATGTCGCGCCGGCACGAATACTCGCGCATCGGCGATCAGCCGGCGCTCGTGTTCGAGAAGGTGGAAAAGCTCGCCGAAAGCCGCGGATTGTAGCCAGGCGGGGAGGGGCCCGACCGCAAGCCCGGTCACGGCGGCGTCGCGGTCAAAACGTGCGGCCCAGGAACAAATAGTAGCCCGCGTTCCCCGTCTGATCGTACCCCGAGCCGAGATAGACGGGTCCGAGAAAGGTGTCGAACGCCAGGAACACCGACCCGTCCTTGTGCGCGGATGCGAAGCTCATGTCGCCGCGGCGCGCCCAGGTGTTACCGAGCTCGAACGAGGCGCCGATGTAGGCGGGGAACTCGAAGAAGCCTTCTCCCCCACGGCTGATCTTGCGAAAGTAGATGAGGCGCGCGATCGCATAGTTGGGCCCGAGCAGCGATTGAGGCGCCAAGCCCGATAGACTCAGAAATCCTCCGAGGGAATAGAAGTCCTGTACGTCGGAGGGCTTGAGCCTGCCGTCCAACGTCGTGCCGGCAGAGGTCCAGAGAAGCAGCGTATTTCGGCCGCGCGAGCCGGCCGTCAGCCAATCGAGCGACACTCGGTCGAAGGCCGTGTCGGCGCCCAGGTTGGTGCGGTTCGCGTCCCATCGGATGTCGAAGGTCTGGCCCTCGCGCGGGAAGTGCACGTTGTCGAGCCGGTCGTAGCTGAACTTGAAGAAATACTCGCCGTTGTTGTACTGCGAGTCGACCAGATCCGGATTGCCGTAGCGGTCGTAGGTGAGTCCATTGATTCTGTGGTACCCGACGCGAATTTCGCCCCAGTTCCCGAGGTTGCGGCCGAAATCGACATCGGCCTCCACTTCGCGGTCGCGAAAATCGGCGACTTGAAGATTGTTCACGAAA
>DATHCO010000249.1:0-10445 GCA_035319505.1 Steroidobacteraceae bacterium
AACTGAGGTACAGTTTATACGCTTCTGTACTCTTCCGCAGTCTGCTTTCGCAAAGCGCGGAAATCTGCGACAATCACAGGCAAAACAAGGCTGTACGCTATGACGAGGGCTCTGAAGACTGGCGCAGAGTTAGGAACTGCAACTGCATGGGGTGCAAGGGGTCGGAAGTTCGAATCTTCTCGCCCCGACCAATATAAAAAGGTCTGCTCCGGACACATCGGTCACACAGATCATTGCGGAGGATGCGCAACCTGTCGAGCACGCGGCCAGCAGATTCTCACCGCCGGCTCTCTCGCAATAGAGTCGTCTGCATCGCGGTGGCGCTCACGGCCGCCGCCTTCGCGCGTGCGCGCGCCCAGGGCAATGAGGCACTGCAATCCTGGGGTGAGGCCACTGGCGCAGCGCTCATCAGGCTGCTGCCAAAGGCCGGCCCGGGGCTCAGCGCCACGCCCGCCCCGGTATTGAGCGCGTTTGCCAACGATGGATACGGTTACAAAGGCCCTCAGCCTATCGTCCACCGATACCCGACGTACCGTGTCTCCCAGGAGTGGACCTTCGACGATCCCGAGCTCGACCAGAAAATCGCCGCGGTGAGAGCGCAGGCCAAGGCCGAACAGGACGAATATCCGCGAAAGCTCGAGGAATTTCGGCGGGCGCATGCGGCGGACCGGCAGGCGGCAGAACAGGCCTATCAGGTTGAGCACGCAAAGGCCGAGCAGGAAATGGCCGCGAGAACCGCGAAGTTGAACGAGCTCATCAAGGAGGGCAAGTACAGCGAAGTCGGTAAACTGGGCGATCCGCCCCAAAATCTCGGCCCCTTCGTCTACGCACCCGAGCGCGCGTTCCAGGATGCCGCCGACGCCAGGTCGAAAGACCTCGATCAACGCGCACGTGCGCTGGAGTCCTCGCGCCGCGCGGTGGAATTTTGGATTTACACGAACCGAACACCGGAATCGACACAAGGTCGCCATCCCACCGCGGCCGGGACCCTGGCGGGACATCCGCTGTTTCGTGAAACCAACCCCAGGCTGAACACGCCCTCCTCGGAGCTCTTGAACCTCGGGGTGCTGGTCGGTTCACCGGATGTGGAAGTGGCGCAAGCGCCGAGCACCGCACTCGCGGTGAAGGCCATCAGCGTGTGGGCGTTCCTGAGGACACGGCCCGAAACCGCGGCGGCGGACGAGGCGCGCGTGCGCAAGATCCTGGAATCGGGGGATTACCCCGGGCTCGCGAAATTGATCGCGCCGTAGGGCTCGCCACGCTGCCTCCTCGTCTTTGAGCCCCGATCGCGACCTTTTGCGCTATTCCCGGTAGTCGAGCCGCATAGCAACGCGGTGCGGTCCCGGGGGTCTGCACCCGGATCCGCGCATGGTGTGGACAGCAAACCAAGAGAAGGGAGGATCCTCTGATGATCAAATTGACGAGAACCGCAATCGCGTTGGCATTGCTGGCGCTGGGGGGCTGTGCCGCGACGGTGCAGAAGTCCGCGGATTCGCGCCCGATCGTTGTCGGACAGGAGTCGACCAAGTCCTTCGTCCTCAACATGACGGGCGGAAAGGACGCCACGGATTCGAAGGACTGGGAGCCCTTCAAGGGGTTATGGCGCCAGGCTCTGAAGGAGGATGCGAGCGCGATCGGCGCGAGCTTCAGCGCGCAGGAAGGCGAGCCCAGAAGCACGGGCGAGCCCGGAACGCTCTTGGTGGTGCACATCGCCGACTTTCGCTATGTCTCGACCGGTGCCCGTTACGGCTTCGGGATTATGACAGGCAATGCCTTCGTGCAGGCTCATGTCAGCTACCGGGATCTGAAAACCGGCGATGTGTGGGGCGAGCGCGATTACGACACCTCCTCTACCGCCTGGCAGGGAGTCTTCTCGGCGATGACCGACAAACAAGTGCGGGCCATCTGCCAGCAAATCGTGACCGACGTCGCACCGCATTGACGGGGGGCGGGCCTCGCGGTCGGCGCGGCCCGCGCTCCTTGCCAAAGCCGCTCGCGATCGATGAGAATTCTCTGATGAGCAAACTCTCGAGCGCAGAGCTCAAGAGCGAAAACGCGCTTCGTCAACTGCATCCGATGGCGCACCCGGGAACGGTCCGCGACGCGCCGCCGGATATCATCGTGCGCGGAGAGGGCAGCTGGATCTGGGACGTCGACGGACATCGCCTGATCGACGGCATCGGCGGGCTGTGGTGCGCGAACCTGGGATACGGGCGCCGGGAGATCCGCGATGCGATCGTCGCGCAGCTCGACGAGCTGCCGTTCTTCAACACCTTTCGGGGTGCGACTCACCCGCGCGCCATCGAGCTGTCGCAGCGGCTCGTGGGACTCATGCAGGTCGATGGTGTCGAGGCCGTGCATTTCGGTTCGGGTGGCTCGGATGCGGTGGAGGGCGCGCTCAAGATCGCGCGGCAGTACTGGAAGCTCAAGGGGCAGAGCGATCGCAGCAAGTTCATCTCCCTGCGCCAGGGCTATCACGGCACTCACTTCGGCGGAACGAGCGTCAACGGCAACACGCCGTTCCGTCGTGCCTACGAGCCGCTGCTGCCGGGATGCTTCCACGTCGATACACCGTGGCTCTATCGCAATCCCTACACGCAGGATCCGGTCGAGTTGGGGCGGATTTGCGCCGAGCTCCTCGAGCGGGAGATCCTGTTCCAGTCACCCGATACGGTGGCGGCCTTCATTGCCGAGCCGGTGCAAGGGGCCGGCGGCATTATCGTTCCGCCTCCCAATTACTGGCCCTTGGTGCGCCAGATCTGCGAGAGGTATGGTGTGCTGCTCATCGCCGACGAGGTGGTCACCGGCTTCGGGCGCACGGGGCACTGGTTCGGAACGCGGCTTTGGGGAGTGCAGGCGGATATCTGGTGCCTGGCGAAGGGCATCTCCTCCGGGTACATCCCGCTGGGCGCTACCGCGGTGTCCGCCAAGGTGATGGCGCCCTTCCGGTCGGGTGATCCCGTGCTCGGCACCATCAATCACGGCTATACCTACAGCGCACATCCGGTCGGCGCTGCCGCGGCCCTCGCGACGCTGGATGTGCTGGAGAAAGAGAATATCCCGGCGCGTGCCGCGCGCGAAGGCGACTATTTCCAGGCGCGCCTGCGTGCCCTGGAGAAGCGTTTTCGCTTGGTCGGCGATGTGCGCGGGGTGGGGCTCATGGCCGGCATCGAGATCGTCGCCGACAAGCCCACCCGCCGCTCCTTCCCGCGCGGGGCGCCCGAGCTCGCGCGGCTGCAGCGCGAGGCGTACAAGCGCGGGGCGATGATCCGGCTCTCGGGCGCCACCATCATCTTGTCGCCGGCGCTCACGATCGAGCGCGCGGAGATCGATGTTCTTTGCGATGCGCTCGAGGGCGCATTCGCTGCCGTGGAAAGTTGATGGTGGCGCAGCCGTGCGCCGCCTTGTTTCCGCCCTGGATGGAGCGGCAGCGGATCGATGACGCGCTGACCCGCAAGCTCGCCGAGGCGCAGGCGCGCATCGCCGCCGGCCCCGCCACGCCGACCATCGACATGGCGGCACTGAGCCGCGAGCTCGTCGAGTTCGACTTCGCGGTCCCGCGGCCGTTGCCGGAGCTGCTCGATTGGTCGATCTCGCTCCTCGAGCGCGGCGTCGTGCACCTCACCCATCCGCGCTACTTCGGGCTGTTCAACCCGGCTCCGAGCTTCCCGGCGCAATGCGCCGATCGAATCGCCGCATCCTTCAATCCACAGGTCGCGAGCTCCGCCACATCACCCGCGGCGGTCGCGCTCGAGGCTCACGTGATCCGGATGGTGGCGCAGCGCGCGGGATTCCCGCCCGAGGGCGGGGGTCACTTTACCTCGGGCGGATCGGAGGCGAACTACACGGCGCTTCTCTGTGCGTTGACCCACGCGCATCCCGAGTTTGCGCAGGAAGGCGCGCGAGCCCTTCCGGGGCCGCCGGTGTTCTATACCTCGAAGGAGTCCCATCGCAGCTGGGTCAAGATCGCGCACCAGGCGGGAATCGGACGCTGCGCCGCGCGCCTCGTGCCGACCGATGGTGCAGGGCGGATGTCGATCGAGGCGCTGGCGGCTGCCATCGCGGCGGATCAGGCCGCGCGTTGCATGCCCTTCCTGATCGTCGCGTCCGCCGGTACCACGAATGCGGGCATGATCGATCCGCTCGTCGAATGCGCCGAGCTCGCGCGGCGGCACGGGCTTTGGTACCACGTCGATGCGGCCTGGGGTGGTGCACTGATCGCCTCCGAAAGATTGCGCGGCGCGCTCCGCGGCCTGGAGCGTGCCGACTCCGCCACGATCGATGCGCACAAGTGGTTCGCGACCACGATGGGTTGCGGCATGTTCCTGGTGCGCGATGGCCGCGCACCGTCCTCGGTGTTTCACGTGGCGGCGAGCTACATGCCGTCGCATGAGGGGAGCGTCGATCCTTACATGAATTCGACGCAGTGGTCCCGGCGCCTCTTAGGACTGCGCTTGTTTCTCTCGCTCGCAGCGGCGGGCTGGGCCGGTCATGCGGCGCATGTCGAGCGGGCGGTTGCTCAAGCGGCCCGAATTCGTGAAGGCCTCCAGGCCAAGGGATGGTCGGTGGTCAACGATTCGCAGCTCGCGGTGCTCAATGCCGTTCCGCCGTCTCATCTCGGCGAGGCGCGCGCAGTCGTCGCTCGGGTGCTCGAATCCGGACGCGTCTGGGTATCGCTCGCGCAATTCGAGGAGCGCGACGTCGTGCGTATTTGCGTCACGCACGGAGAGACCTCGGAGGAGGACCTGTCGATTTTGCTCGATACGCTCAGCCGAGCCTGACGCGCCCGTTCGCAAGGGTGATTGCCGCCGCACATTCCTGCAAGAACATAGGCCGCCTGTACAAGTATCGCCCGATCCTGCCGCGCTATCGTCGCTTGCACCGATGATGACTCGCACACTGCGGGATCGTCACGCCACCCTGCGCGGCGACTCCCACGAATCGGCGATGCCACCGAGCGCACCTGTCGTGCTCGGCCTCCTCCTGTGCGCGTGCCTGCCGTCGATTGTGCGGGCGCAAACCCCATCGCCGCTCCAGGAGTGGCAGTACTCGAGCCACATGACCCTGCAAAAGCTGTTCGAGCCGAACCTGCCGGAATGGCAGGTGGTGCTCGGCGTGGGGGCGCAGCACAAGCCGCTCTATGACGGTGCAGCGCTCACCCGCACGCAAGCCGGTCCCGTCATCAATATCGAGTACAAGGACATTGCCTTCGCCTCAGTGGGAGAGGGCCTGGGCGTCAACGTGCTGCGCGGCTCGCATTATCGAGCGGGATTCGCGCTCTGCTACGACCTGGGCCGTCTCCAGTCGAACGACGTGGAACATCTGCGCGGCATGGGCAATATCGACCGATCGGTCGGCGTCAAGGCGTTCGGGTCTTACGCGATCTCAAAGAGCTTTCCGCTGGTTCTGCGCGCAGACATTCGCCAGTACGTGGGCGGGGCTGACGGGATGCTGGCTGATCTGGACGTGTACATGCCGCTTCCCGGAAGCTCCAGCCGCTTATTCATGTTCGCCGGTCCCTCCTTCACCGTGGGTGACCACCTGTACATGCAGCGACAGTTCGGCGTGACACCGGGCCAATCCGTTTACTCCGGGTATCCCGCCTTCGATGCCCACGCGGGATCGGACGCGGTAGGCTTCGGCTTCAGCGCCACCGGGTTTCTCACCGATCACTGGCTGATCGATGCGGATGCGGCGGCGAACCGGCTGCTCGGCAGCGCCCGCGAGAGTCCCATCACCCAAAGGAGGGTGCAGCACGCGATCGCGCTGACGATCGCCTACTCCTGGTAGCTGCGGAGCGCTTGCACGGACGCCGGCTGTCCTCGCGAGCCGGGGGACCCTACGGGCCTCGCTAAAAGCGCGCGCGGCCCGTCAGGACCTCCCACCACAGACGCCAGTCGCCCATGAAGCTGTACCAGGGGTGCTTGAAGGTCGCCGGCTTGTTGTGCTCGAAGAAAAAGTGGCCGACCCAGGCGAACGCGTATCCCTCGATCAAGGCCAGCGCGAGCAGCCACCATGCTCGGGTGGCGAGCGCCGCGAGGAGCAGCACCACGGCAATGCTCGTGCCGGTGAAGTGCAGGCGACGCGACGTGCGGTTGCTATGCTCGCTCAGGTAGAGCGGGTAGAAATCGGAGAATGTGCGAAATGGCTTCTCGCTTTTCATGCCGAGCCCCGCGACAATCGACGCCCGGTATCGTAGCTGCAAGAGCCGATGCCGTACAATCAAGGCCAAAAGGATGACGATCCCTCGATGAGCTCAAGCGGCGGCAGCGAATAAATGGCGTTGAGGGTCTCGCGCCGCCTGCGCGTTGTGCTCGGCTTCGTCGCGCTCGCGCTCGGCACGCCCGCCGAGCGGGCGCTCGCGGATGTCCCCTGTCGAGACGGGTGGTGGGCCGACCTCATGCTGGGCTCGTACCACATTCACCCCTACAAGCACTTTGACGAATTCAATCCCGGCGCCGGCACGGAGTGCTGGTTCAAGCCGCAATGGGCGGTCACGATCGGTTATTTTCGTAATTCCCTGGACCGGCCCTCCTTCTACGCCGGCGCGGAGTGGGCGCCGCAATTCGCGCATTGGGGATGGTTTCGCCTGGGCGCGATGGGCGGGATCATCACCGGTTACAACTACGGCAAGTTCGGCCTCGGCGGGGAGAACAATCGAACCGGCCCCGTGCTCGCGCCGGCGGCCATCACTCAATTCGGGCGATTCGGCGTGAATTTCATCCTGGTCCCGCCGATCCGCACCGACAATCTACCGTTCACCGTCGGCTTTCAGGCGCGCTATCGGTTCCGCTAGCAGGGCCTTTCGCTCGACGCCTCTCTACAGTCCGCCGTTCTTGGCGACCGTACGAGCAATTGCCGACCAATCGATGTCCTCGCCGAGCTCGCCGATGGTCTGCAGCAGATGATCGCGCAGGACGTTGAGCACGGGCATCGGCACGTGCAGCGATTCGCATGGGAGTACCTCGCGTCAGAGCTGGGTTAGCTCGCGCTTGAAGCCCGTCGCCTCGCTATCGGGAAACTCGAACTCACGTCCATAGCGGTGGCCGGCATAGACGGCTGCAGCGATGGTGCTCGGCGCGAGCGCATCGCCGATCGAGGTCACCGAGGCGATACCCGCGGCCGCGAGCGCGCCGCTCGATGCCGAGAGCGCGAGCGCGAGCTCATCGTTCGGCAGCCTAGAGGTCACGGTCACGACCGAGGCGGCGGCAACGCTCGAGCGGCGGCCGGTGAATACACATTGAAGAACGGCGCGCGCACCGTCGAATTCCGCCACGTTGCGGTTCGTGAGAATCTCGATGTCGAGCTCCAGGAGGCGTTTCTGGATGGCGTGCTGCTCGAGCGTGTTGACCGTCCACGCCGAAGGGCGTTCCGCCGGCGTGACGAGTGTGACCTCGAGTCCGGCGACGCGCAGTCTCTCCGCGATGACTCCGCCGAGGTAGTAATGGTCATCGTCGAACACCACCGTGGGTCCCCTCGGTACGCGCCCTTCCAGGACGTCGTCCGGGGTCAACACGGCGTCCGCGAGCTCCAATCCCGGAACGGCGGCGAGGTTGGCACGCCCGACGCCGTCGCGCCGCCAGCGCGAGCCGGTCGCAAGCACCACCCGCCTTGCGCCGAACTCGAGCACCTGCTCCGCGCTCACCGGGCTCGCACGCACGATCTCCACGTTCGGCATCTTGCTCAATTGGCTCACCCGATAGTCGCGCACGCGGGCCCACGCGGCGAGGCCCGGCAGGCTTGCCTCGCGCGTGACCCGCCCGCCCAGCTGCTCCTGCGCCTCGACGAGGTGTACCGGATACCCGCGCTTGCCCAAGACGCGCGCGCACTCGAGGCCGGCCGGTCCGGCGCCGATCACGAGAAAGGTGTCATCGCCGGAGCGGGGCGGCAGGCGTTCCGGGTGCCAGCCCTTGCGCCACTCCTCGCCCATGGTGGGGTTCTGCGTGCAGCGGATCGGCGTCATCGTGGAATCGCCGCTCACGCACACGTTGCAGCCGATGCACTCGCGGATGTCGTCGATGTCGCCGTTCTCGATCTTGCGCGGCAGGAACGGATCGGCGATCGAGGGCCGTGCGGCGCCGATGAAGTCCAGAATGCCGCGCCGAATCTGCGACACCATCGCATCGGGCGAGGTGAAGCGTCCCACGCCCACCACGGGCTTGCTCGTCACCGATTTCACGAAGCGCACGAACTCTTCTTGATAACCCTCCGCGGCAAAGCGCGAGGTCAACGAATCGTGCGACCAGTCGCTCACGTTGACGTCCCAGAGGTCGGGCAATTCCGCGAGCATCGCGACGACCTCGCGTCCCTCTCCGGCGGCCGTGAGGCCGTCGGCACCGCGCCATTCGTCGACCGCGAAGCGCACGGCGATGGCGCAATCGCCGCCCACCGCCTCCTTGGTGTCCTCGATCAGCTCGCGCAGCAGCCGGGCGCGGTTCGCGAGGCTCCCGCCGTACTCGTCGCGGCGGGAATTGTGGCGCTGCTGCAGAAAATGCATCGGCAGGGAGAGGCCGTGCGCCGCATAGACGTAGATCACGTCGAAACCGGCGCGGCGTGCGCGCAGCGCCGCTGCACGGTGCCAGCGGCGATAGGCGCGGATGTCGGCTTGGGTCATCGCGCGCGCCTGCGCAGGGTGATAATTCGCGGGCGTGATCGCGCTCGGCGCGAGAGCGACCTCGCGCGAATACAGATTCGACGCGTTCATGCCGGCGTGCACGAGCTCGATGGCGGCGAGCGCGCCGTGCTCGTGTACCGCCCGCGTCAGGAGCTCGAGCGCCGGGATATCCGAATCGTCCCATAGCCGACCCTCAACATAGGGTGCGAGATCGCTCGAGGCGTGGATCTCGACTTCCTCGGTGCTCACGACCGCCCAGCCGCCCTCGGCCTTGACGCCCCGCATGGCCGCATGAGCGTGCGGCCTCGCATATCCCATGCCGTTGCAGTGAGGCACTTGAAAGAAACGATTCTTGGCCACCAGCGGCCCGATCCGGACCGGCTCGAACAGCACGTCATAGCGCG
Organism: Steroidobacteraceae bacterium; assembly: GCA_035319505.1. GTDB lineage: Bacteria > Pseudomonadota > Gammaproteobacteria > Steroidobacterales > Steroidobacteraceae > Bog-1198. The sequence goes on from DATHCO010000249.1 coordinate 9,019, forward strand.
AGTCTCGCGGCATCCCTGGCGAATGCGCTACTTGGGCTTTTCGGAGAAGAGCATCGCCTCATAAACTACCACGTCGCCCCGGTTTTTTCCCACATCACGCCGCGGGGCGCGCAAGTGCTGTACGGGTTCGGTGGGCGGGCGACATTCCTCGGTGGTGGCGCCGCTGTATTGGATCCCTCGCCTGTGATACACGTGATTTCTGCGGCAGAAGAGGCGCGATGAGACGTGAAAAAAATTATGGTGACCGGCGGCGCCGGGTTCCTGGGCTCCCACCTGTGCGAGCGGCTCGTTGAACGCGGAGACGACGTGCTGTGCGTCGATAACTTTTACACGGGGACGAAGAACAATCTGAGGCGTCTGTTGGACAAGCCGCGCTTCGCCGGCCGCTGCCCGCGGACGATCCCAAGCAGCGCCGTCCTGACATCAGGCTGGCGCAAAACGTCCTCGACTGGAGCCCGACCGTCAACCTCGCCGACGGGCTCGATAGGACCATTGCCTACTTTCGAGGAATGTCCTGACAGGCAATTTGCGCCGCCGCCCGCCTCATTTCATCGCAGCTTCAAGGGCTCTCCATACCCCGTCAATTCCAGATAGCCGCGGCCTGCGAGGTGATGCGCCTCGTAGGCGCGAACCGCCCCTTCCCAGTAGATCGCGCCGGTCGAGAGGCGTGTGTCGTTTTCCTGATCATCCATGAGCGGCTCGAGATCGAGCTCGCGCGGTCCCACTCGCACGTGCCATTGCACGGGATAGGCGATTCCCGTGCGAGGCGACTGCCAGCTGCGCGTCGGAACGAAAGCGATATCGGCGGGATCGACGCTCTGCGTATGGCCTTGTGCGTCGCGCCAGGTGCCGCCCGCCCAGCGCGACTCACCGCGCGCTCCGCGGATGCGAAATGCCATCAGCGCTCCGCCGTCGGCGAGGTTGATGCCGATCCAATCCCATCCGACGGCCTCGCTGTCCAGATACTCGCTCGACCATTCGTGGTCGAGCCAGGCCTCGCCGCTCGCGCTCTCGGTGCGGCTGCCGCGCGCAACGCTGCCGCGGACCGCGAGGTGGGGCAGACTGTAGTAGTAGCTCGCGGACTCGGGTCGCGGGCCCTTGCGGCTCACCCCCTCGATGCCGTTGAGGAGCGGGGGCTGCGTCGCGCGGAGCTCGAGTTGCAAAGAGAAGTCCTCGGCATCGATCGATGCGACGTATGCATTGCCGCCTCGCCTCAAGATCCAACGATCCATCGACACGTCGGTGTCGCCGACGGCGGCCTGCACGAGGCCGAGTCCGGCACGGCGAATCCTCTGAGCCTGCCACAATGCTCCTCGCTGCCGATCGCTGATCGCGGCGTGAGCGATGAGGATCTGTCGAGGCGCGAAGGCGCTCGGATTGTCCTCATCGACGGGCGGCCGGGTGCGAAAGAAGGTGATTTGAAAGCC